>JABLWX010000111.1 GCA_013178315.1 Candidatus Aminicenantota bacterium | reverse complement strand
GATGCCCTTTCCATCCTTTCCGGTGCTTTCGGCTATGAGCTGCTCCAGCCAGCGTCCGAGGCTTCTTAATTGTGAAGGAAGGAGCAGGGTGAGTTTATCCCGACCGGTTCCGGCCATGACCCCGAGGATGCTGCCCAGAAGCAGCCCGGGATGGAAGGATTCTTTTAGATTTAGCAGGCGATAACTTTCAGAAGCCGGTTCCAGGAATTTCTTCAGGTCCAGGCCCAGCAGGGCGGCCGGGAAGAGGCCGAAAGGAGACAGGGCCGAGAAACGCCCGCCAACGTCGGGGAATCCGTTAATGGTCAGGCCGAAGCCCAGCTCAGCGGCCAGTTTTTCCAGGGGAGTTCCGGGGTCGGTTATGGCCACAAAATTCCTGGCGGCTTCCGGCCCTCGAATTCCCTGCTCCCGGTGGTAGAAAAAATTCAGCAGGCTCAGGGTCTCGGTCGTGGTTCCGCTCTTGGACGATACCAGGAACAACGGCCTGGTGCCTGTCTCAGCCGTTAGACGGGCGGTAGCTTCGACGGCAACCGGGGAGGTGGTATCCAGCATCAGCAACCTTGGCCAGCCCGGGACGGGGCCGATGATTTTGCTTATGGCCTCGGGAGCCAGGCTTGAGCCGCCCATGCCCAGCAGGACCAGCAGGTTGGTTCCAGCCTCCCGGATTTTTTCTGCCCGGTGCCGGTAATCCCGGAGCAGTGGGGCCATCCTGAGCGGGCTGTCCAGCCAGCCCAGCCGGCTGGTTATTTCCCGGTCCTGCTCTTTCCAGAGGGTGTGGTCTTTTCTGAGAAGTCGTCCGGAAAAATCAATTCTCCGCAGCTCGTCCTGGGCCGACTGCAGTTCTTTTTGCCAGCGGTCGAGATTGTAGGTTATTAACTTCATGCTGTTAATTATACTACACAACCCCGCGGGGAACGGCAGCCAAAGTGCTTGATTTTTGCGGGCCAAAATTATATTTAATCAACCAGATATTGAATTCAAGGAGAACAGGAAAAAACCATGTCCAGGAAATTCTTATTGATCATGCTGGCCGTGTTGCTTGTGGCCTTCACCGCGGCCCTGGTGGCCCAGGAAAAGCCTACGGTAAAGCCGGAGAGCCTGGTGGGGAACTGGGAGCTGACCATCGAGGCCGGGGAAATGGTCATCAACCTGAAACTGTCACTGGCCCTGGAGAACGGGGCCCTGTCCGGGAAAGTCTCGGAGTCATACGGAAGTTTTTCCGATATGCCGGTAAACGACCTGAAAATTGAGAACAGCAGTCTGAGCTTCAACCTGACCGTGCCTTCACCCCCGGACGGCCTGACCCGGACCTGGACCTTTGAACTCCAGGTGGGCGGGGAAGAGCTGGGCGGCATTGTCTATAATAACGACATCCAGGTCTCGGTGCCGGTCAGGGGTAAAAGGATCAAGCAGTAACTCCTGGTCGTCCGGGCCGCAGCTTTTTTCCAGGAACTGGCCTGGCTGAAAAAGTGGGGGGTGTTCCAGGACTGATCGGTTTAGTTTCCAAAAGAGAAATTCCTGCGTCTATCAAGTAAAGGGCCAGGTCTGGCCACGGCCCGGGCATTTTCCCGGGAGATAAATCACTGGGTTTCTTTTGGGGCTCAGGCCGGAAAACACGGCGAGCCTTTCTGGATGAACGGGCCCGTAAAGACCTTTAATTTCCTGTCCTTATTTTACAGCCTCGCTCCCGTCTTCCATCCTGTCCAGCCGGCTCAAATCGGGATGCTTCAGGTGCCAGCCGGTGGCCTCCTGGTAGGCCCGGGCCAGCCGCAGCGCCTTTCCCTCTTCAAACAGGTTGCCGATGAAAGAAATGCTCAGCGGGTGGCCGCTGTCATCAAAGCCACAGGGGACCACCACCGCCGGATGTCCGGTGAGATTGGTCAGGAGCAGGTTGGGGCCGGCCGAGGGAGTGACGTAAACATCAATATCCTTGAGGATCCTGGCCATGTCCTCGATAAGCAGGGTCCGGATGCGGTTGGCCTGGATGTACTCGACCGCCGGTATGAAGCGGACCTGGCGAAAGACGTTGGGCCAGGCATTCCGGCCCTGCCTGACCATCAGGTCGTCCTGGTCAGTCCTGGTCAGCTCGTCAAAGGCGGCCGCGGCTTCGGCGTTCAGGATGAAACTTATGATGTTGGGGTCGATGGACGGAAGCTTTATTTCCACCGGTTCCAGGCCCAGGGATGTCAGGACATCCAGGACCCCCAGGTATTTTTCCCTGTTGTTCCTCGCCCGGTCGAAGGCCTCTTTCAGGTAGCCAATTCTTATTTTTTTAAGCTCCTGGCGGCTATTGTATGAAAAGGGCAGGTCATAGACCGTCCGGTCTTTTCCGTCAGGCCCGACGAGGTACTTAAAAATGAGAGCCAGGTCCTCCGCGCTCCTGGCAATCGGGCCTATTTTATCCATGCTCCAGCTCAGGGCCATGGCCCCGTAGCGGCTGACCCGACCGAAGGTGGGGCGCAGGCCAGAAGTCCCGCAGCGGGTTGAAGGAGAGACGATGGAGCCCCAGGTCTCGGTCCCGACGGCAAAGGCCACCAGGCCGGCAGCCGTGGCCGAAGCTGACCCGGCCGAGGAGCCACTCGACCCCTGTTCCGGGTCCCAGGGATTCCTGGTCTGGCCGCCGAACCAGATGTCTCCCCAGGCCAGCTCCCCCATGCTCAACTTGGCCACCAGCACCGCCCCGGCTTCGGTCAGCTTTTCATACACGGTGGAATTCACATCGAGCTGCTGCTCCTTAAAGATCGGAGAACCCCAGGTAGTTGGATAATCCCTGGTGGCAAACAGGTCCTTCAAGCCGTAAGGAATGCCGTGCAGCGGTCCCCTGTAAATCCCGGCGGCCAGCTCCCGGTCGGCCCTGGCGGCCTGCTCCAGGGCCAGCTCCTCGGTGAGTGTCACCAGGCAGCGAAGCTTCGGTCCGTATTTTTTTAGCCTCTGGAGGTAGAGCCGGGTCAGGAACTCGGAACCTATTCTCCTGTGCTTTATCAGCCAGGCCAGGTCGGTTACCGGGTAGAAAGCCAGGTCTTCCAGGTTTTCGGGCAGACTGACTTCACCGCGCTCATCAAGTAAAAACTCGTTCTCCTCCCGGAGCCGGGAAAAATCAAAGCCCGAAGGCAGGGGATTGAAGACTAGGGCCGGGGCCACCGAATTTTCCAGGGAGATTTCCCTCATTTCCTGGAAACTCTTAAGGTTGGTTTGGAGGTCCTCGAGCATCATCTTTTTTTCTTTTTGGTTGAATTTCAGACCGGAAATCTTGGAAGCGGCCGAAACATCCTGGACGGTTATGGCCCGGCCCTTAAAATGGTAAAGGGCAAACGCCCCGCCCAGAACCAGGATGAGGCAGCATATGATTCCAATGGCAGCCAGGTTGACCTTTCCTGGAAGCAGGCTCTTTTTCATGGCCCTCTCCTTCTTTCATATTAAAGGTAAATATGATTTATTAGACTCTAAACCCCGGTCGGAGGTCAATACGGGCTCGGTAAGAGCTTTCTTGACTTATTTCCTTCCTTGTTATATTTTGCTGGCAAATATTTTTTTTTATAAGAGATGCGCCTTGGATGAACTGAGAGTAAAGGAAAAGGGATTGTTAAACCCGGCCAGCAAGTTTTACCGTTTCCTGATGCTGGCCTTTATCGCCTCGCTATCCTTCGGCAGCTATTTTGCCTATGACATCGTGTCGGCCATCGCCCCGTCGCTAATCGAAGAACTGCGGGCTGCTCGCTCCACCGTGGGGACCTTTTTTACCATGTACAGCCTGGCAGCCATCCTGGCCGTACTGGTCGGGGGCCTGCTGGTCGATAAGCTGGGTACCAGGAAAGCCAGCCTGCTTTTTTCCTGCCTGGTTTTTATCGGCGCTGCCCTGGTCTGGAGGGCCAGGAGCATTCCGGTCTTTTTCCTGGGGCGGTTCATCTTCGGGGCCGGTTCCGAGCCGCTGATCGTTGCCCAGAGCGCCATGCTGGCCCGCTGGTTCCGGAGCAAGGAACTGGCCTTTTCCTTCGGGGCTACCCTGACCGTCAGCCGGCTGGGCTCGCTTTTTGCCTTTAACACGGGGGAGCTGATTTCCAGATATTTCGGGAGTTTCCGCTACGCCCTGCTGGCCGCGGTCCTGGCCTGCGCCGTTTCGCTTTTGGGAAACCTGTTCTACATCATCCTGGACCGACGCGGCGAGAAGGTGCTCGACCTGAAGAAAGAGGCTGAGACCGAAAAAATTAACCTCAGGGATATAAAAGAATTCAAGCCGACCTTCTGGTACATAACCGCCCTCTGCTTCACCTTCTATTCGGCCATCTTTCCCTTTACCGCGCTGTCCACCGACTTCTTCGTGGACAAGTGGGGGATTGCCAGGGCGGCCGAATCCTCGGGCGGATTCCTGGCCCAGGTCTTCAATAATTTCCTGCACATGTTCAGCACGGCCGGGGGAATCAGCTCCATAATCATCTTTGCTTCCATGGTCTTTGCCCCGTTTGCCGGCAGCCTGGTGGACCGGGTCGGACGGCGGGCGACGCTGATGATTTTCGGTTCCCTGGTTCTTATTCCCTGCCACCTGCTGATGGGGCTGACCAGGATTTACCCGGCCTACCCCATGGTTTTCCTGGGAATTGCCTTTGTCCTGGTGCCGGCGGCCATGTGGCCCTCGGTGCCGATGGTGGTCAGGGAAGAACGGACCGGCACCGCCTTTGGCCTGATGACGGCCATCCAGAACATCGGGCTTGGCCTGTTTCCTCTGCTCAACGGCTTCCTGCGCGATAAGACCCATTCCTATACCGCTTCATCCATCATGTTTGCCAGCCTGGGAATGGTCGGCCTGGTTTTTGCCTTCTTGCTGAAGAGGGCAGACGGGCGGGAGAGCAACATCCTGGAAAAGACAACCAGAAGGTCCTGAGCCCAGGCCGGTGCCTGGAGCCGGGCCGGATATTCTGTTCCAGGTTTTGCCAATCGAGAATAATATCCAGCCCTGGACTCTGTCAGCCTTATTGAATCCAGTCTTCCGCTTTTAACCTGGTAGCGCCAGAAATCGTTTGGCCGGCTCCGAATCAGCCTTTTCCTGACTCCAGCAGCCTGACCCAGACTTTCCTGTGCCGGGGGCCGTCAAACTCGCAGAGAAAAACTCCCTGCCAGGTGCCCAGGAGCAACTCCCCATTCTCGATCAGGACTGACAGAGAGCTTCCGAGGAGCGAAGCCTTGAGGTGGGCCGGGGAGTTGCCCTCGCCGTGGGCATAGGGCAGGTTGTCGGGAGCGATTTTTCTCAGGGCCATCAGGAGGTCGGCCTGGACATCGGGATCGGCCTGCTCGTTGATGGTCAGGGCGCAGGTGGTGTGGGGGCAAAAAATTAAGGCCAAACCAGACCTGATCCCCGAGTCCCGGACCAGGGCCCGAATTTTTCCCGTTATGTTCAGAAATTCTTCTTTCCTGTAGGTTTCAAGGCTCAGCTGATGCACTTTTTCCCCCTGAAAAAATTTATTAAAAAAAGTTCATTTTTCCACTTGACAAAGCTTTTTCAATGTAT
>JABLWX010000110.1 GCA_013178315.1 Candidatus Aminicenantota bacterium | reverse complement strand
CGGTAGCCCGAAAAATGGGTCTTCCTCTCCTCGCTGTGCTTTCCCTTCTCCGCCCCTACCCTGGCCTCAGCCTCCACCCGCATCAGCTCCTCTGCCAGCCACTCCAGCATCGCCTTCAGTGGATCCTGCTCCACCAAAAATCCTGTTAGCAATTTTCCCAGTAATCCCTTATAATCTCTTTGAGCCATCGTAAGTAAAAACCTCCTTTCTTAAGCTTTTTGTCTTTTAGAGGAGATATTACGATGGCTCGTCCTCCTAGTTCAAATTGCGAACTATTTTGTACACTAGCAAACTATTTTGTACACTAGCTTGATAAATATGTCTAAAAATGGTTTTAATAGGCTTTCTTATCTTCTTGCATTTAAGGAATGGCTAATGGAATTAAGGCAAAACAAGAGATTAAGACTAAAAAATAAAATAACTGGATTGTCTGGTCAAGGTGCGTTCAATTTGGAGACTCGAGAACTTATATATAAAGAATTAATAAAGACCGCGTGCAGATATGGGGATAAACTCTTATTACCTTCGGAATCCAGAATTATAAAAAAGATTTGGCGCATCGGAAGCGTATAACTATAACCTTCCTCTGAGTGCCGGCGCAGCATCCTATTTATAAGTCTATAATCTTTTTCTCATGACTCGAGTATTAGCCTATGTGCTAAATCTTTGCTAAAGATAGGATATGCCTTTTTATTTCTAATTCTATAGAAGATATGTCTTTTTCAATTTGTTTGATATCTTCAATTCCATAATAATCAAATATTCTTTTTAATCTTTCGGGTTTAAGATTTCTAAGAACTTTATTATTCTTAATTGCGTATTTAACAAAATAGGTTTTCTTGTTTTCTAGATAATCGATATCAATTAAGGGAGAAAGGTTTCCATATAACCATTTATTTTTGGGTTTGAATAAAGCTTTAAATGCAAAAAGATAAGCATATTTATAAAAATTATCCAACGTAACTACAATCCCGTTATAATGAGGTTTGTCCATAAAGGAAGCGTTTCGTAATAGCGAATTAATATCCCTAAATGAATGATAATACAAACCAATATCCGATAATTTAATTTGCTTTTTTCTGGGAGGATATTTATTAATATACCCATCTGTCGTATTAAAGCTTTCCAATATAAATTCTTTATTCATATCTAATATCTTAAACCGAAACTTTTTTATATAGTCATATTTCATTCCATTGGTTACTCTCTCATAAAGAGCTACTAAAACTGGGAAAGGAGTTGATCTGCTTGTATAATAAAACATTGAACTAGGAAATATTATTCCATCTATTAATTTATAATTTTCCTTGAATGTCTTTAGCCTGTTAAAATTAGCTTCTTTAATAATGAATGAGAGCGGGTGCAGAACACAAACAACATTTGCTTTTAGCTTATCGTAAGATTTTAAAAATGAAATCCCAAGATCCCGATCCAATAGGTCCCTGTCGGCAATAATACTTCCTTTTGCTCCCTTTTTATATTCAGATGTTACATCGTTATATGGTGGATTCCCAATTATTATTAAGAAAGAAGTTTCTGGAATCTTGAACTTTTCTCTTGAGACATTAATTAGCGAATTCGTTAAAAAAATATTATCCTCATTTGTTATTTTGCTTAAATAGGGTTTTAAGCGACCGTCATATTCTGAAGCACGAATATCAACATTTTTATTATTCATTTCTCTTAAAAATACTCCATAACCTGCAGAACTATCTAAAACAACTATATTCTTATATTTAAATTCTTCTAGATATTTATTTATAAGAGAAATTACTAACTTTACGATCCGACCAGGGGTGTAAAAGGCCCCCAACATTATTATTTCTTTCTGTGTAAGATGGTTTGGAAGCAACGGTTCCATATTTTCCATTCAAGAACTTCTAAAAAGACTTAATATGTTTAATATATCATCGTGGTGTTTTTGAGATGCCATTCCGAAAATCCTTATTAAGTTCATGATATTCTGTTTGTTATCTGGCCCTATGACATAACAGAGTGTCTCTTTTTCGACAGATGTTTTACCTATCATCTCTTTTCCATCAATAAAAGAATAAATTGGAATGCAAAAATAAATCATGGGTTGAGTGCCCGACGCATATTGTTGTTGTTTTATAGAAACTTCAATAATTGTACCATCTGCGCTGTTCAAATAATAATAGGTAGGTAAGTTAATTCTTGTTTTCTTGAATTCAATGTTATTAATAGAAAAATCTTCAGGTGGGGTAAGTGAAATGAATTCGGTATCCAGAAAAATATCATACTTTTGAATTTCGTTATGAAGTTCATCTGTTATAGATGACTGAATTAAGTTGCTTTTTATTAGTGCTAAATATATCTCGAAAAGTTCAAAAGGGGCTTTTATTACGTTATTTCTGCCAACAAATGTTTTGTGCCCTAAATAAGCTAATATTTCTTCATTTACCTTATTTACCGGAGCATCATAGCCTATTTGCCATTCTAAATAGGAGTTTTCTCCAAATGTAATTTTTTGTGTTGAAAAAACTTGACCAAAGTCAAAAGTATTTGACCTATTTTTAAAACGCAACTTGCCATCATTTTTTGCGTCAATTAAAATAATTACTGCTCCGTTTTTGTGATTTATTTTATAACCCATTGTATCCTTATATTATTGATTTTTTGGATCTTCATATATAATGATAGTCAATATTTCATGAAAATCAATTGCTAGGATTAATATTCATGTTGTATGAACAATCTTCTTTTGGCATTTTGGAATTTAATTAATTACGTTGAGAAATCTATAAATAATATGGCTACAGCAGGTTATCATGGCAGGGTGCTGGAGGTGGACCTCAGCACCGGTGAAATCCGGGTCGTTCCGCTTCAGGCCGAAGATGCGCTTCTTTATCTCGGCGGGCGGGGGCTCGGGACGAAGCTCCTATATGACGGAATGGATCCCAAGGCAGACCCGCTCGGTCCGGATAATGTCATCGTCATCGCCACCTCACCGCTCATCGGCTCTCAGGCGCCGACCGCAGCCCGCGGTCACATGGTCTACAAATCGCCCCTTACCGGCTACATCGGCACTTCCAATTCGGGCGGAGCCTGGGCTTACGGCTTCAAGGCAACTGGCTACGATGCCCTCATCATCTGCGGCCGGGCGCCTCAGCCGGTTTTCATCGACATCAGCCCGGAGAAGGTGGAAATCTGCGACGCCCGCCACCTCTGGGGAAAAAATACCCACGAAACGACAGATATCCTGACGGCCGAAAGCGCACCCGGCAATCCCTGCCGCGCCCTGGTCATCGGACCGGCCGGCGAAAATCTTGTCCTCTACGCCGCCGTGGCTAACGAGAAAAACCGCGTCTACGGGCGCTGCGGGCCCGGCGCCGTCTTCGGCAGCAAGAACCTCAAAGCCATCCGGGTCCGCGGCAAGGAGCGCATCACTATAGCCGACGAAGCCCGCTACCGCGCTGGCCTGGATCAGGCTCTTTACCTAATGAAGCAGGCCCCCATCACCAAGCGCCTGCTGCGCGAGCTCGGCACCTCGGGCCTCATCCTGCTCATCAACCTCATCAACATGCTGCCGCACAGAAATTTCCTGGACGTGGAGCACGACGAGGAAAAACTCGAGCGGGTGAGTGGCGAATACATCGCCCACACCTACCTGGAAAAAGCCGGCTCCTGCTACCTCTGTCCGATTGGCTGCCAGCGCCACACCGCGGTCAAAGGCAGTAACGGCGAGGTCCGCAAGGGCGAGGGCCCCGAATACGAAACGGCCGTGATGACCGGCCCGGTCTGCGACATTTACGACATGGATGCCATCATCCGCGCCAACTACTTAGCCAACGAGCTCGGGCTCGACACCATTTCCTTCGGCGGAACGGTGGCCTGCGCCATGGAGCTTTTTGAGCGCGGGTACCTTACGCCCGCTCAAACCGGAGGCCTGGAACTGCGCTTTGGCCGCTCCGAACTCTTGGAAAAGCTGGTCGAGCTAACCGCACACCGGCAGGGAATAGGCGACCTCCTAGCCCGTGGTGCCTACCGCCTGGCCCAGGCCTGCGGCCACCCCGAAATCGCCATGCACGTTAAGAGGCTGGAAATGCCCGGCTACGACCCGCGCGCTTCCTACGCCCAGGCTCTCGGTTACATGACTTCTCCCACCGGAGCCTGTCACCTGCGCGGCGGCTATGCCGTGTCGCTGGCCTTCTTCGGTGGCACCCGCGAAATCCCGCGCTTCAGCCTGCTCCAGTCGCCAATCGCCATCCGCAACATGCAGAACACCGGCATTCTCCAGGACAGCCTGGGCATCTGCCGCTTCACCGGCTTTGCCTTCTCCATCGACCCCTGGGCCAGGATTGTAAGCGGGGTAACCGGCCAGGATTTTTCCACGGCCCGCCTGGAGGAAATTGCCAACCGCATTGCCGACCTCGAGCGCCTGTTCAACCTGGAAGCCGGGCTCAACCCGGAAGAGGAAGACTTGCTTCCGACCCGATTTGCCGAGGTGCCCATAATGGCTGAGGGCAAGCCCCGGGCCATCACCCTGGAAAACCAGCTCCAGATGCGTCGCGATTACTACCGGGCCCGCAGCTGGAACGACGACGGCCGCCCCGGTGATGAATTGCTCCGCCACATGAGGATTGAGAAAAGAAGAAGCTGAATCCCTGATGGGATAGGATAGGATGGTAGAGACCAATAGAAGCGGCAAATATAGATTGTCCTGGAAAATGTCCTTGATGAATATCTTCCGCCCATAAGGCAGGAACAGGAAAAAAATTAAATAACGGAAACTGCCAGGAGATGAACAGGTGAACCGGGTGATTAAATCCTGCACCACAGCCAGCAACCGCTCGAGTAAGCAAAATAGAAATTCACGGGGCGATGGCGAAAAAATTCCTCGCATAATAAACTTTATATTGGAATCCTGATGGACCTAGCGAAAATAAGGATCTATACTGACATAAAAAATTATAAAAGGCTCTATTGCCACAGTAGCCTCAGTTTCGCCGGGGAGGTGTGAGATGGCGCCGCGCAAATGGCAAACCAGTGAAGAAGTTTTCAGGCTCTTCCGTTCCATCGGCCGGGCCTCTCTCCTCTACGACATCCAGGACAGCCACAGCGGCAACATGGCCATGCGCTGGCGAAGCGAAGCCGGCGAGGAGATGGTGGTCATAACGGCCACCGGCTCGCAGAAGGGCGACCTCGAGCCCAACCACCTCTGCTATCTCTCCACGGCCGAGACCGACTTCGGCTACTACAAGGCCTCATCCGAGACCGACATTCATGTGCGGATTCTGTCCATTCCTGGCGTTCAGGCTTCCATGCACGCCCATTGCAAGGAAGTGGTCATGGCCACGCTCGACGACCAGCCCCCGCCCAAAACTCCGCCGCCCTTTGTGCCGGTTGACCCGCTGGCTTTCTATCACCTGGGACCGGAAATTCCCGTGGACTGGTTTGCCGTGCCCAGCGGCTCGCCCGAGATGGCCAGGACCATTCCGGCCCGCTTAGCCAGGCATCCGCTGACCATAATCTACGGCCACGGCGCCATGACTCGCGGTCGCTCGCTCAAGGAAGCCTTCTACAACCTGTGCCTGGCCAACAACGCCGGCTGCATCGTAAGGCTTCTTGAGCGGCAGACCACCGAACTCAAGTCAACCCGTGAAACCCCAAGTGGAGTCCCAGTGGCAGATGCAGAGCGAAAGAGGGTAAAAATTGATGTCGAGGCACTCCGGGAAAAAATCAAGGCCGCACCCGAGCGCCATTTTCACTTCAGGCCTGCCACGTACAACGTTGACATAGACGGCCGCTGCGATTTTCCGGAAGAGGAGGAAATCCTCAAGGAATTCCGCAAGGCCGGAAACCGCATCTTTGAATCGCGGCTTTCGCCGTTCCATACCGGATCGATGTCGGTTCGCGGGGTGGATTACCTGCTCTATGCGCCCCAGGCCTCGATGCCCTACGAAGTTGGCGGGCCGCTGCTCAGGTTACCACTGGCCCCCCGGCCCGACGACGACCGCGAGCTTGAACTGCACAAGAAAATCTACGCCGCCAGCGATTTCCAGACCATCATGCACTGCTATGTGCCCGAGGCCGAGGCCCACGCCCACTACATCTATCCCGGCGAAAAGCAGCCGCTTTCGCGCATCATCCCGGTCGATGCCGAAGGCAGCTTCATGTATTTGGCCATTCCGGTGGTTGGACCCGAGGTCAGCGAGGACGAGCTCATTCGCCTGCTCCACGATTACAAGCTGGTGGTCGTACGAGGCGGCGGGGTCTGGGCCGTGGGCAGCCAGTCGCTCTCCGAGGTGCTGCACCACCCCTCATCGCTGCGCGAAATCTGCCTCTACCGCATTGCGGCCATAGAGCGCGGCCTTGACCTCCGCCAGATGGAGCCGGAGAAAGCCCGCCGCTGGTAAAATTTTTAAAATTAATATGAAGCTCATCTATCAGTGCGAAGAGAAAGAAGAAAGACGGAACCTGGAAGATTTCTTGCGATTCTATGAAGATTTTAAGAATATTAAAATCGAAGACGTTGTTTCCTGTCCCGACCGGACTAACAGGACAGAAAAATCACCTGATTATTATTTGAGCAACCTTGATATTGCCGTAGAAATTAAGCAAATAGTTGTAGAAAAATTCCAGCAGGTACTTCGAGCTCCAGATAAAAGAGTAACTGAAATTTCAAACTTGATAAATAATTATCTTAATAAGTCCGCCTTTGGAGATGATTTCAAAAAAAGAATTATCATAAGGTGCCCGAGATCTTTCAATAAAATTAAGAGAAGCAAATATGAATCTTTTGCGCAATCATTTGTGGGAAAGCTAATATGCGACAGAAAGATATTTCAGGAAAGAAATTATAATTTCGAAGTAGAATTCATAACAGGACATGATAGTAAAACTAAGCAAGAAGAAAGAATTAATTTATTTTTCTCTGTGCTTTCGATTTCTGAATCAGAAAGGCCGGAGGTTGATTTATATGCACCTGTTGATTTAAACGCAATCTGGGCCCTGGATACTATTCAATCAGAATTGAAGAGGATGATAAGTGAAGCAAGCGCCAAATTCATTTCGTATAAGTCATCGAAAACAATATTGCTCTTAATTGATTATTATCTTGGCAATAAAGATGATTATAATGAGTGCTTAAATGATGACCTGAAAATTAAGTTATTAGAATCAACCATTGATGAGGTCTGGGTGCAGTTCCGGGCAACTTCGGGTATCTGCCTGGATCATAATTTATTATGGTCAAAAGATTAATCAAATTTGCCGCTAATTATTGGCCTTAGGAAAAAATTAGGAATAAAATCAGACACGCGGCCGGCTCGACCGACTAAAAAGAAGAAGTGCTGCATAAAAATGCAACGCCACGTGCAATGCGCAATGGCAACTTTGAGAAACAATAATTTGACTTAAAGGGCGATGCTCATGAGCAAGGACTTGATTGAGCGATTCAAAGAAAAGGCCGTGGCGGTTTCGGCCGAGGTGTTCACGGCGCCCGACCAGAAAAATGCGCTGGATAAAGCGCTGGAGTGGCTGCGCCAGGAGCAGAAGCTCAGGATAACCGCCGATGACAGGCTGGCCGGTCTGCTGGCTGCCCGCGAGAACGCTGGCTTCAGCCTGGTCTTCCCCGACAGGCCGGAACAATTCGCCGGACTGCAGGCTGCCCTGGTAGAGGCCGATTTTGCCGTGGCCGAAACCGGAACCCTGGTCCATCTGGACGCCACGCCCCGCGACCTCTGGCGCTGGACGCTTCCCGAGAATTGCCTGGCTTTCCTGGATAAGCGCAAGATTGCTGCCAGCATGGAAGAGCTCCTTGAGGCCTTCAACACCTACCTGTCGTCAGGCGGAAAGGAAGGGGAAGGTAGCCCGGCCAACGAGGTCAAGCAGATTTCCTTCGTCACCGGGCCGAGCCGCACGGCCGACATCGAGGGCCAGCTGGAGCTCGGGGTGCACGGGCCGCTGCGCCTCCTCATCTTCATCTACGGTTGACCTCCCCGGCCGGATTTCAGAGAACCAGACTAATAGGGTATAATAATTCCAGCTTTTGTTATTGGCACGGTTCTATCGTTTGATAAACAAGAGGACAAAAATTTTGAAGGAAGGAGATTGAGATGAGCATGTTCTGTTTCCAGTGCCAGGAAGCGCTGGGCAACAAGGGCTGTACCAAGATCGGCGTCTGCGGGAAGACTTCGGACGTGGCCAACCTGCAGGATTTGCTGATTTACAGCCTCAAGGCAATTGCGGTTCTGAACATAAAGGCCAGGGAGAAAGGAATTAACCGGGAAGATACGGATAGGTTTCTGATAGAAGGGCTTTTCTCCACGGTCACCAATGTTAACTTCGATAAGAAATTTTTCCTGGAGAAAATTAAGGAAGCGGTGGCGGTGAGGGACGGGCTCAAGGCCGAGCTCTGTAAGGCCGGGGTGGATGTAGCCGGTCTGGAGAAGATGCCGGCCCTCGCCTGGACCTATGGCTCGGATTCTGACCTTGAAGCCCTGGCCCCACGGGTTGGTGTCCTGGCCACGGCTGATGAGGATAAAAGATCGCTGCGCGAGCTGGTCACCTACGGGCTCAAGGGCATTTCTGCCTACGCCTTCCACGCCTACCAGCTTGGCTTCAAGGACGATGGGATTTTCCGGTTCGTGGAGAAGGCGCTGGCGGCCACCCTGGACGGGGACATTAGCGTTGACCAGTACGTGGCCCTCGTGCTGGAGACTGGAAAGCACGGCGTGGATACCATGGCCCTTCTGGACAGGGCCAACACCTCAACCTACGGCCACCCGGAGATAACGAAGGTGGACATCGGGGTGCGAAGCAACCCGGGGATACTGATCAGCGGGCATGACCTGAAGGACATGGAGGAGCTGCTGGAGCAGACGGCCGGGACCGGGGTGGATGTTTACACCCACGGCGAGATGCTTCCAGCCCAGTACTACCCGGCCTTCAAGAAGTACCCGCACTTTGCCGGAAACTACGGCAGCTCCTGGTGGCTGCAGTACAAGGAGTTTGATACCTTCAACGGGCCGGTGCTGATGACCAGTAACTGCCTGGTGCCGCCGCGCGAATCATACAAGGACCGGGTTTACA
>JABLWX010000011.1 GCA_013178315.1 Candidatus Aminicenantota bacterium | reverse complement strand
GATGATTTTTAGTGAAGCCATGCGCAGCATCTGGTATTCCTTGTCGGCCAGCGTCTGGGAGGGGGCCACCACTATGCTGTCACCGGTATGGATGCCGATGGGGTCGATATTTTCCATGTTGCAGATAGCCAGGCAGTTGTCGGCTTCATCGCGGATTATTTCGTATTCAATTTCCTTCCAGCCTTCCAGGTATTCTTCGACCAGCACCTGGCTGGATTCGGACAGGGCTATCCTCAATTTTTCTTCGAGTTCATCTTTCTTATAGCAGAGTGAACTTCCTTTACCGCCGAGGGCAAAAGCCGCCCGCAGCATGACCGGAAAACCGATTTTCTCCGCCGCCCGTAGACCTTCCTCAATTGAGGAAACCGCGATCCCGTGTGGCGTCTTCAACCCGGCTTCAGCCAGTGCCCGGTTGAACAGACCGCGGTCTTCGGTGATTTCAACAGACTGGAGCGGGGTACCCAGGACTTCAACCTTATGTTTCTCCAGCAGTCCCTGTTTCCACATGGCCAGCCCGCAGTTAAGGGCAGTTTGACCGCCAAAGGAAATAACCAGGGCTTCGGGTTTTTCTTTTTCGATGATTTTTTCAATGAAATAAGGTGTTACCGGCAGAAAATAAACCCGCTCGGCCAGGAATTCGGAAGTCTGGATGGTGGCGATGTTGGGATTGACCAGAACCACTTCCAGGCCTTCTTCTTTGAGGGCCTTGATGGCCTGGCTTCCGGAGTAATCGAATTCGCCGGCTTCGCCGATCTTGATGGCACCGCTTCCGAGAAGAAGAACTTTCCTGAGCCTTTTCTTCATCCGAGCTGCTCCAGAAAGAGGTCAAAGATGAACTCAGTATCGGTCGGTCCCGGGCTGGCTTCGGGGTGGAACTGAACGCTGATGACGGGCTTTTTCTTGTGGCGCATTCCTTCATTGGTTCCGTCGTTGGCGTTGGTAAACCAGGCTGACCAGTCCGCGGGCAGGGTGCGGGCATCAACCGCGTAGCCGTGGTTCTGACTGGTGAGATAACAGCGCCTTGTGCCCTCTTCCAGGCAGGGCTGGTTCTGGGAACGATGCCCGAATTTAAGCTTGTAGGTTCTGGCTCCGGCGGCCAGGGCCAGGATTTGATGCCCCAGGCAGATGCCGAGTACCGGCAGGTTTTCCTTAAGCAGAGCTTGGACGGTGGTCACGGCCCGGCATTGTTGCGGATCACCGGGTCCGTTAGAAATAACCAGGCCCTGGGGATTAAAGGCCAGGATTTTTTCAGGTGGAAAATTTTCAGGAACCCTGATTACTGAAGCTCCCCTGGCCACCAGGGCGCGAATTATTCCACGTTTAACTCCGCAGTCAATCAGCACCAGCTTCTTACGGCCTTCCGGGTTGTAGATGTGGATGTCAGGTGATGACACCTCGGCCACCAGGTTTCCGGCGTTGGGGTCGGGCAGCGTCCGGGCTTCCTTGATTAGCGGTTTTAGCCTCAGCGGTTTCTCTGAAACCACCAGCAGGCCCGGGATGACTCCATAATGGCGCAGCCTTTTGACCAGGGCCCGGGTGTCTATCCCGTAAAGTCCCGGAATCCGGTTTTCTTCCAGCCAGCGTTCCACCGATTTTCTTGAAGTATGGTGGGAGGGGCGGGGAGTGAATTCGGAAACCACATAACCCTTGATCCAGGGCCGTCCTGATTCAAAGTCTTCAGGGTTAACTCCGTAGTTACCGATCAGGGGGTAGGTCTGGACCAGTATCTGTCCGTGGTATGATGGGTCGGTGATGGACTCGACGTAGCCGACCATCCCGGTATTAAAAACGACTTCCCCCCAGGTCCTGGCGCAGGCGCCGAATCCTCTGCCCTCAAAGACCGTTCCGTCCTTGAGGACCAGCCCAGCGTACTTCGTGCTACATCCTCCAGAAATTTTTCTGACTTTAGCATAATTCCGGGGGACTGGCAAGACCGGTAGAAAAATTCAAGGACCATTTTGCCATGAAATCAGGCACGGAAATTAGTGCGATGTTTAGGTCTTGGAATCTGTTCAATCATATAGTAGCTCTATGTTAATTGATGGGAATGAGGTAACTCAGCGAACTGATTGAAGTGATTATAATTACCGGTCCAATATACAAAAAGCCAGACAGGATGAAAGCAAATTTGAGGCACACCGATTTAAAACTTATAAGGCCATTTTGATTTCCTTAAACAGGAAAAAATTTCTGCCCATTCCGATTCATAGACAGAGATTGTCGGGTTGATATTTATCAAAACGACAATATTTTCCCTGATTATAAGATTGTTTGAAGGTTGCCCGGGAAACGACGCTGGCGGGCCCTTTTCAGTTCTCGAGCACGTAAATCTTTAAGGTCTGAGATTTATCTCCCCCCAGGAAATAAATTCTGCCGCTTGTGTCCTGGGCCACCGGGTACCCTGGGGTGGAACTGCCCTTATCTTCTTTCAGGCTGAGTCCCGCGGGTTCGAAACGGTTTCCCTTTTTCTTGAAAACCATGAATCCATCTTTATCCTTGAACCACAAATCTCCGGTATGAACGAGGAAAACGTTTCTACCAACCCATTCTGTTTCTCCAACCTGGTTTCCGTTGAGGTCAAAGTATCTGATAAGGCCCGCGCCAGGGAAAGCCTGAAATATTATCTGGTTATCGGGGTCAAATTTTGGAGCAACGGCAAAGTAATCCGGATTCTTATCTGTGAGTGAGGGGGTGTCTCCGAGCTGTTCTTTAAGAGGTGAAAAGGATTTTATCAGATTCAGGTTGAAATCTAAGAGGTGGAGGGAATTCCTGGGGAGCTTGACATCTTTGGCTATCCCGTTGACCAGGATTAAATCATTCGGCCTGAGAATCTGAAAGTGGGTTACCAAATTGAACATTTCACCCAGGTTGATTTCCCGTATCTTTTGCCCGCTGATTCCGTCAAACCAGACCAGGGGAAGATAAAAATATTTGGGAGTCATCCTTCCCGTCAGCAGGCAGACTGGATTACCGTTACTATCGACATCAAACCTGGTGATTTCTCCTTCTATTTTTTGAGGTCCATGCTGAATGATTTCTCCAGACGGATTTAACTTGAGAAATGAGTCTTTCCCGCGTTGCGTTATGAAAATATTCCCTTGGGTGTCAAGAGAGACAAACACAAAATGGGGCTGATAAGGTTTAAGAAAATGGCTGAGATCGATCTCTCTTTCCAGTTTAAGGTTTTGAGAATATATAAAGGGAATTAGGAAAAAAATCACTGAAAGAACAATTAATATCCTTTTCATAGTTGGCCTCCTGAATTAGTTATCACAAGGTCAAATAATTATCGGAATCCCGAAGCAAAACTCAGTTCGCAGGCGAGGGAGCATATATTCAGTTCCGTCATCGCCTCTGCAGGTTACATAAACGGCATATTCTATGCAGTTCGTCATGCAGTCTCCACACCATTCGTAAACCCAGTAATAGTTATGACAGGGCTCAAACCAATATCCCACGCTATAGGCATGCATGCATCCCGATGGGTCAAGATAAGCAGGGCTGAATATTATTGACATAAGCATGAGGATTATTAATAATCTTGATAAATATTTTTCCATGTAATCTCACTTCCCCTTCATTGGATTCTAATTATCAGCTAAAAACGACCAGAGAGTGTGTCAAGGGGATTAATATAATTTTTATTTTATTTTTATAAGATTTTTTTTAGTCGCGGGAAAAGGTGGATAAGAAGTGAGGGCATCTTGGTTCTTGCATAAGGGCCTTAAATAATGTTCCGCTTTTTGTGGGTCAATAGGGACGCAATATTCCTGGTTTCAGATGGCGACCTTTTGAATAATTTGCGAAAAAGCTGGGAGAAATAAAGCGGCTGGTAACCTGTTTCCAGGGCAATGGTCTTTACTGGCTTGTCGGTGGAGACCAGCTGCCAGAGGGCCCGGCAGCATCTCTCTCTTGCCCAGAATTGGTTTAGCGGTAACCCCGCAAGTTTTTTAAAATTAATAGACAGCCAGGATGGAGAGCAGCCCACGAGTTCTGCCAGATATTTGATCCCTCTCAATTCCAAGTGAGATTCCATCATAATTTTCTGCGCTTTGATTATTTTTTTAAGGGGATTGTAAGGTAATACCAGAGATTCAGCCGGGCCAACATAATACGGCGATCTCTTTAATAAAGAGAGGGGGTCCTCTCCGGCGTTTTTCGGGTTACCCTCGGTAAGAATATTTATAAAAAAATATGGGAGAATTGATATGTTTTGAATGTTCGCGGGCTTTAATATGGCTGCCGGAATAGAATTTTTTTGGTAAACAAAAAGAAAGCTCTTCAGGCATTTATCAAGAGCACAGTGATAGTCGCAATCAATCAGGATTAGAGAGATGGGCTCATCTGTGCCGGCTTCCTGAAAATCATAGATGACAGCTAAATTTAGCCTTTGCCCGAAGCTTTCTTTTATCAGCTCTTCTGTTTCGCTTTTGCTGGAGAGAAGTATTATCTTCTCCATTCCAGCCCCCGAGATTTTCATAATACCATGGAGATTTTTTGGAATCAACATCAAAAGCATGGGGCGGGCTCGTTAGCAGTCTTCATATTATCAAGATCTTGGGGTTTCTGACGGCCAAAAGCTTCGATCTTATAAGGGACAAGAAAACAAGATGCTTCTTAACTTGACCCCGGGAACCGCAGTAAATATATAAGCTGTCTGCCCAAGGGGATTCCGTTTCCTTAAGGGGAACAGGAGGGGAGGGTGAAAAACAAGAAAGGTTTTTTCTATGATTTATTATTGGCTGGGTGGTTTCAGCTCCTGGCCACGCCGGCTGGCCGGCCGCAGTCTGGTGTAAAAAATTTTTATGGTGAGAAAGAATTTTTATATCAGGGCAGGAAGGGAAGCACAGCCCCGTAATCCTGTTTCCCCTTATCCAGTTATAGTCTGTCGCCGGCTCACCTCACCCGGGCTGGCACGAAAGTTGCTTCTTCTTGGGTAGAGACAGGGGGTGAGCAATGAAAAAAGTAATTGGCATCCTCCAAAGGAAAAGGGAAACCGGGAACGAGGGCGTCAATAACCAGCCGGCGCAAGAATCGCCAGTGGGTGAAGCCCGGCTTGAGGTCAAAAGAAAAGCTAACCTGGAAAAGCTCTCCCGCCCGGAGGTTTTCAGGGATTCCTTTGTCATCCTCAGCAAGAATTTCAAGCTGATTGTTCTGGCCGTGGCGATTTCTGGCCTGATCCACCTGATGGCCGGGGCCCTGCTCATCGGAGTTCCCCTGATGAATCAGGGCGCTCTTCCTCCTGTCCAGGTCTACAGCGCATTCCTGGCTCCGATGCCATCTCCCACTCCGCCACCCGCTCCACCCAAGGGAAACCAAAGAGGTTCCGGCAAGAAGACTCCGGTCATGACCAGGCCCACCGCGGCCCCCGGGGTACTGGTAGCCCCGGTTGATATTCCGGAAGAAATCCCCGAGGAAGGGATCGTAGGACAGGGCGATAAGTTCGGCGTTTCCTGGGGTGTGGACTATGGTGAAGACCAGCCCATATGGGGAAAGGAACTGGAGAAATTGATAACCCCGGTCGGAGAGGAAGAAGAGAAACCCGTTGTGGCGGTAGGTGAAATCAAACCGCCTCGCCTCATTCGTCGGGTTGAGCCTGTTTATCCCGAGATAGCCCGCCTGGCCAGGAAAGAAGGAGTGGTTATCCTCGAAGCCACCACCGACGTCTACGGGCGGGTGGTGAATGTCCGTGTCCTGCGCTCGGAGCCGTTCCTGGATGATGCGGCCATCGAAGCGGTCAGGCAGTGGGTCTACGAGCCGATGATCATCAACGGCCGTCCACGGGCTGTGACCTTTACTGTGACCGTCATCTTCCGGCTGCAGAAGTAGAAGCCCTGGCCGGTAAGCATCAATTTAGCGAAAAAACTCCCATCCTTCCTTTTTTAGAAATTTTTCCAAAAAAATAGTATCCAGCGCGCTGATTTATTTATATTATTACCTTTATTAAGTTTCTCGGGAAAGGAGTTTTTATGAGAAAAGCCCAAAAATTTCTGGCCGGTGTATTTATTTGTGCGTCCTTATTATATATCTCATTAAGCGCTCAGAGCCAGATAGAGGTGCACTGGGAAACGATTGCCAGGATAAGGGAAGAAGGTCTGCAGCGTTCCCAGGTGATGGATATGGCCAGATATATAGTGGATGTCCTCGGCGCCCGCCTGACCAACTCGGAGGCCATGAAAAGAGCCCAGCTCTGGGCGGTATCCAAGATGAGAGAAATCGGTCTCGAAAATGTGGTCATCGAGCCATATATGGATTATGGCGTAACCTGGGACAACGAGTATTTTTCACTCCACATGCTGGAGCCAGATTATCAACCGATGACCGGCTTCCCGCTGGCCCACACCCCGGGGACCAATGGTAAAAAAATTTGCCAGGTGGTCATCGGTGATATAAAGCTGAAATCGCAAATGGGCCAGTTGAAGGGCAAGCTGAAAGGAGCCATTGTTCTGAGCAGCCCGCCACTGCCCATTACCCAGGCTGACCTGAGCCGTGGAGTCAGCCGGTTGAGCGATGAGGAATTGAAAAAATTGGAAGAAATGGTGATATCCCCGGCCCCTCCTGTTCCTCCCGTTCCAAATCCGGATTTGCTCAGCCCGGAGGAAAAAATTGCCTTTTTCAAGGCCGAAGGGGCGGTAGCGGTTTTTCAGTGTGAGGGTGGCCGCCCGGGCACGGTGGTTGGTTATTCGCGTCCGGGAAGCATTAAGGATAAATGGTCACGGGAAAAAACGCTTGACTCCTTGCCAATTATTGCTGTGACTCCAGAACATTACAACAGGATGTATAGAATAGTGCAGAGTGGAATTCCGCTTAAGGTTAAGCTTGATGTTCGTAATAGAATAGGGGAAAAGATCGTTAAGGCGGCCAATGTCATCGGTGAAATTCCAGGCTCTGACCTCAAAGACGAAATAGTGATGATCGGAGCGCATTTTGACAGCTGGCAGGCCAGCCCGAATGCCAGTGATAATGCTTCCGGTTGTGCCGTAGTGCTAGAAGCCGCCAGGATTCTAAAAGCCATCGGTGCCTCTCCTCGAAGGACTATACGTATTGCTCTCTGGAGCGGGGAAGAGCAGGGCTTATTCGGGTCAACCGAATATGTGCGAAAACATTTTGGCAATCCAAAAGATCCGGCCAACCCGCCCACCGGTGAATATGAGAAATTCCAGGTTTATTTTAACCAGGATTATGGAGCCGGGCAGTATCGTGGAATTTATCTCCAGGGTAACGAACATGTCCGCCGTCTTTTCCAGGTCTGGATGGAGCCTTTCCATGATTTCGGGATGACGGCTATTTCCATCAGGAGCGTGGGCAGTACCGACCATGTACCTTTTGACAGTGCTGGCCTCCCGGCCTTTCAGTTTATCCAGGACCGCATCGCTGGAACTGCTGGTCACACCAACCTGGATTTTTTAGATACTCTTTCGCCAGAAGATTTAATGAAGAACGCGGTGGTAATGGCTGCCTTTGCTTATGAATCAGCCCAGACCGACATTAAGTTCCCGCGGAAAAGCTTAAAACAATAAAAATAATAAGCAAACCGAGTGCCAGAAACTACAGGTGGGCAAAGTTTATTTAAAATTATTTCCCCGGACCGGAATCGCCCGGCAAATTTGTTAGCTCTAACAGTTTTATGGCAGCAGGTCTTTGCCTTGCGGGGGCTTTGGACTTTCTGTGACATCGTCTGTAACTTCCAGATCAACGTCGTAGTAAAAAGCGGACAGCGGTTTCCCGGAAATAGGTTCCTTATTGTCTAATCTTACGAGAGCATGATAAGAGCCTTTTTTCAGTCCGGATGTGAAAACCCTGTTTATGACGACTTGATTCTTGCCCTTTTTTGTTACCTGAACGGAAAGCCAGGGAGGAAGATTACTGCTGACTCTCCAGAGGGGGAGTTCGGCAGTACCCTGGTTATGAATGGTCAATGTGGCGGAGAGTGTTTTTGGAATTCTATCTGTTGAGCGCAATGATACGAGATAGGTATCGCTGCTGATGATGGGAGGAAGGGGAAAGTCTTTTGATTTGGACAGGCGCAGCATAACCACGTCATGGGGAGGAACGGGAACTGATATGCCTTCTTTATGCGGACCGGTGGTTTCATGCTTCCAGAGATCTCTTATATACAGACCTGATAAGTTGTTGATACCAATTTCAGTCCAGCGAATACTCACTTCCACTGGCAAATCATTTTGGTTAAAGATGAGAACTGCCTGGCTGCCATCGAATAATTTCTTATCACCCCAGATGCTAACCTGGCCATCTTTCTGGATAATGTGTCCTTGGATTCCCAGTGGGTCCTGATCTACGGCGATTACTTCCAGGTTGGTCAGAATTTCCCTGGTTGCCTTTGACATGGTTCTCAGGTCATTTCCGGCCATGAGCGGAGCGGCCATCATACACCACAGGCTGAATAGGCTCCGGTTCTGAGCCTCGCTCAGCCCGGGCATTCCAACAATCATCATGTCCGGATCATTCCAGTGAGCGGGGCCGGCGTATTCGAATAGTTTCTCGTTAGCAAAAACTATGCTCATGGTGTTTTCCCAGTCTGGCTTACCGGGCTCGCATATATCTCCGGTTGTTCGCCAGAGATGGCCAATGGCGGCTGCCCATTTCCAGGGAGATCCCTCTCCCCAGGAACAAAGACTGTGAACTATGGGTCGACCTGCCGCCTGCTGGGCTTCGTACAACTTGGTGTAGGTCTGAATGATATCCTGGCCCCTAGTATTGCACCAGTCAACCTTGAGATAATCACAACGCCAGTTGGCGAACTGCTTCATGTCTTCAAACTCGTGGTCTTTGGTGCCTGGCATCGCTCGACTGCAGGTGTGAGTGCCGGCATCAGTATAAAGCGCGTATTTTAGACCTCTCTTATGAATATAATCGCCGAGGCCGCGCAGCCCGCCAGGATATCGCTCCAGGTTGGTGGTCAGATGACCGTCGTCAGCCCTGTAAAAACAGATTCCTTCATCAGGACCGATGTATAGATAGCCGGCCTCTCGCATCCCGCTGCTGACAAAGGCCTCGACCATTTCCTTGATCAATTTCTCGTTCTGAGGCTCCTGCCCAAAAGTATTCCAGGGATACCAGCCCATCGGTGGGGTGAGGGCCAGTCCGTCCTGGAGAGCCCGGACTTTTTGTTCAGACTTTGTGGCCAGGGCAGAAATAGAATAAAGACAAATCACCAATAAGATAGCAAGTAAAAATGGAATTCTTTTCATTGTTTGCACCTGGTTGAATTAAATTCATGCTCGCTAAATTTCTATAATAAAACCAAGCCCCGATCAACAACTCTAACATTTCAGAAAATTATGACGCATTTTTTGACCGATAATCTGGAGAAGGTGGAGTTTGGAAAACTCCGGGCAATAATTTAGGCCAGCCTGTAAAAAATCTGACTAATTCGTTTTTGTTAGTGGCCGGTTTTTATAAAGATTTACGAGCAGTAAATTATTCTCGGGTTCTATCCATGCTCAGATTCTTGGTTATTTCAATGAAAAAGGCATTAGCCTGGCTGAAAAAGCGTTGATAGGATTTACAAAAGTAACTTCTTTCAGGCTCGGGTTGGTAACCTCTTTCCCTGGGGCAGCCGCCGTGGCAGTAAGCCAGCCAGAGGCATCTCTTACATTCATCAGGGAGAAGGGTTTTTCTCTGTCCAAATTTTTTTTGAAGGGCCGAGTTGAGCATGTCAATTAAACGTTTTTCCTTAATGTTTCCAAGCTTCCATTCGTCTAGTACGAAGAAATCGCAAGAATAAACATCGCCGTTGTGTTCAACGACCAGGTAATCGCCGCACTCTTTATGCCAGGTGCATTCAGGCGGAGTTAAACCGGCGTAGGTAAAGACCAGAGATTCGAAATTTCGAACGTAAGTCGAGGGCTGTCCATCGTGAAAATCAGCTTTCCAGAGTTCAAACAACTTAATCAAGAAATCGCCATATCTTTCCGCAGGAACAGAGAAATTGGCTGGATGTCCCGGTCTCTCGGGATCAGGCTCAATACAGGGGATGAATTGCATGTAGGTCAGGCCAAGGCTTTTTAAGAATTCATATATTTCTTCGGGAAACTCAGCGGAATAGTCATTGACCACGACCAGGGCGTTGGTGGCCACCTGCGAATCCAGAAGTAGCTTTGCTGTTTCCACCACCTTTGACCAGGAACCCTGATCGCTTGAATGCTTCCGGTAGCGGTCATGGATGTGCCTGGGGCCGTCCAGACTCAGGCCAACTAGAAATTCATTTTCCCCGAAGAATCTGGCCCAGTTGTTATCAATCAGCAGTCCATTAGTCTGAATGGTGTTGGCTGATTGGTGTTGGCCCGCGTATTCTTGCTG
This sequence comes from Candidatus Aminicenantota bacterium, assembly GCA_013178315.1. Taxonomy (GTDB): domain Bacteria; phylum Acidobacteriota; class Aminicenantia; order Aminicenantales; family Saccharicenantaceae; genus Saccharicenans. The sequence goes on along the minus strand of JABLWX010000011.1, from coordinate 32,431 downwards.
GTATAATAAAGCCTGCTTGAAAAAATCGAGACCCATCAGGGTTGGTTCTCCTCCCTGCCAGTTGAAAAAAACTTGCCGGTCGCCCTGGGTCAGGAGCTGCCTGGTGGTTTCTTCCAGTATCTCCAGGCTCATCCGGTGCCGATGGTTTTCAGGGAAAAGGTCCCTTTTTGCAGAATAAAAACAGTAGTCGCAGCCCAGGTTACAGTCTGGACCAGCAGGTTTGATCAGCAGGCTGTATAATTTTTTTCTTTTGAATAAATTCCCATTGCTCATCTGGTCATCAATCCTGACTTCTATCTCGTTCTTTCTTGGATCTTTATCATTATAAGAAGTTCGTACTAATAACTTAGCCTATCTCACGGTGCATTTCTTCGAGTCGCTTATGCAGGACTTCTTTGACTGACCGGTACTCGGGGTTTGAAAATTGATTGACAGCCTCATCAGGGTCTTTTTCTAAATCGAACAATTCCCAACAATCCAGGTCATTGTAATAGTGAATGAGCTTGTGTTGTTTTGTTCTGATCCCGTAATGCCGACGAACGGAGTGAACGCCGGGATATTCATAATAATGATAATAGATTGATTCACGCCAGCCAGAAACCTTCGTACCCTGCAGGAGCCGCTTAAAAGAAGACCCCTGAATGTCCCGGGGGATGTCTATCCCGGCTACATCCAGAATGGTTGGAGCCAGGTCAATATTAAGAAGAAAATGATCCTTTTCCACTCCTTTCTCCAGGCCATCTGGATAGCGGATAATTAAGGGGGTAAGGATGCTTGGCTCATACATGAATCTCTTATCGAACCAGCCATGCTCTCCCAGGAAGAAGCCCTGATCAGAGGTATAGATAACCAATGTGCTATCGCTCAACCCGGCTTGGTCTAAGTAATCGAGAAGCTGGCCAAGGCTCTTATCAATTGAGGCCACCGTGCGCAAATAATCTTTTATGTACCGTTGGTACTTCCATAGGGCCAGATCCGGACCCTCCAATTTCTTTCTCTTGAATTCTTCGTTCTCTTCCCTGTAGGCTTCTTCCCAGATCTTTTTCTGGTCATCTGTAAGCCGTGAAAAAACACTGTTCCAGTAGGCCAGACCTGTCTGTTCATGTTCATTCAGCTGCTTATCATCCAGCGGGAATAGTTTAAGGTCATAGGTCAGATAGCTGTGGTCAGCTATCCTCATTTCCTGAAGACCGGCCGCGGGACATCTGTTCTGGTAATCATCAAAAAATGTTTTGGGAACCGGAAGCTCTTGGTCCCGGAAGAGAGACAGGAACTCAATGTCGGGCATCCAGTTGCGGTGGGATGCCTTGTGATGCAGGCAGAGGAAAAATGGCTTTTGCCGATCGCGAGATTTCAACCAGTCGATGGCCCTGGAGGTCAGAATGTTAGTTACATAGCCCGGTAACTGAAACCTGTGCTTTTTATCGATAAAATCCGGATTGTAATAATCGCCCTGGTCTGGAAGTATTAGATAATAATCAAAGCCGGTGGGCGCGGTCTTCAGATGCCATTTCCCTATCAGCGAAGTCTGGTATCCGGCGTGCTGCAGCAGTTCAGGCAGGGTGGTCTGGGACGGTTTGAATTCCTGGCTATTGTCGATGACCCCATGCCGGCTGCTATATTGTCCGGTCAGGATTGAGGCTCGGCTCGGGGCACAAATAGCATTGGTACTGAAAAACAGGTCAACCCTTTTTCCTTCCTGGGCCAAGCGATCGAGGTTTGGCGTTTTCATTAAAGTATCATCATAACAGCTGATGGCCCGGGAGGCATGATCATCGCTCATGATAAAAATAATGTTTGGCCGTCTTGTATTCTGCCGGCAGGCCAGGTGGGAAAGCTGCTGGGATAAAGCCAGGGAACTGGCCGTGGCCAACTTGATAAACTCTCTTCTCTTCAATTTATCCCTCCTGAATGGTGAATGAGCTGAGGTGATTTTATAAAAATACCAATCCCTTCGTCCAGCCCGAATTTCTTTCTTCAATAAAAAGCTAAGAGCCGTTGGGCTAGACCATATTACCGTGAAATGGTGAGGACCACGTTGCTTAATGAAGACAAGGCTTTGTTCGAGAAAAAAATTAATACTTGACGTTGCTGACAACTTTTATTAAGGAAGGTGATATGACATCTGATGACTAAGGAAGGTTCACATGCCTTTAAAGAACAGAAGTCGCTTGATATTCATCATGGCCTCCTTTCTCGTTATTGTCTCGGCTTTAATAGTGCACACTGAAGGGAAGCTCAAGTCCAGGAAGATAATTTACAAGGAGGCCGGTCTTCATGGCTATATCAGCTTCGATCATGAACCCATTCCAGGGGAATATGGAGCGGGAATCGGGTTCTATGTGGCCGTCTGGCCTTTAATTGATGAACCGTTGTCCGGATTTCAAATTGGCTTGCCGAGCACCTGGATCATCCCTGATAATTCCGATAACAAGACCAACCCGCTCTGTCCTGAGGGCACTTTGGCCCGGAAATGGAAACCACGCGGCCCTACCTGGAGTTCTGTTTTTCAAACCATAGAGGGCGGGGTCGGGTACTGGGCGGGCAATCATTTTCGTTATGGCCCGCCAAAATTCAGCATGAACGGTACGCCCCAATGTTATGATTATGAAATAGGTTCTCCGGGATGGTCATTTTTTTACAGCAATGAGGCTCTGCCGGATAACAGACTCGGTATAGCCCAGCTCAGCAATCGGTTATTGATCCCTCCAGACGGCATAACCTTTGAGGGTAATCCTGATGGGGAATTCCTTGGCTATACCTGGATGGCTCTGCCCTTGACCGACCCGGAGACCGGTGAGCTCCCCACAGGCGGTCAGAGCTGGACCTGTTTTTTAAGTGCGGCCAATTTTAAGGGCCCGATAGCCTTTTTCATTCCCGAAACCTGGAGCAAAATTGGAAAGTTATTCAATAACCCTTTTCTCTATGGACGCGGGCTTGATTCAAGGCCTGGGGTAGCAGGAGGGGGAGCAATTGAAATTAATACGGTGCCCAGGTTCGAAATTAAGGTTTCCGATGGCAGGACCTACGCCAAATTGCCCAGGTTGCAGTTCCCGGTAGATGGAGAGGGAAGGTCTATCCTGGTTCAGGAAGTTACCTATTATTCCAAAGCTGCCTTATATGATTCATTCTTGGCCTGGCGTGACCAGGAAAGGTTTTGCTCTGGTCAATTTGAAGAAAGCGGGGCCATGAAGCCAAAACTGCTGTCAAGACCAACTCGATATGATATGTCCGGGATAGAAATCTCGGGTGTAGAAGGGGAGGATGGTGTTTTTGTCACCAGGATTTTCGAGGGAAACAGGTGGGGGCTAAAGTGGAAATCAAATCTTGAAGGCAGGAAAGGAATTTTTCCGCAGTATTATGGTTTCGATGGAGAAAAATACTCTGTGATTGAGGAATCAAAAATACCTGCGGAGCCAGAACTGCTTCAGCAGAAATTCAAGCTGGCTGAATCAGGACCTCCGTACGTATCGCCATCTAAAGGAGTTTGGGTAAATCCCGGGCCGAAGGCCGGTCCTTACACGACCAGATTGACCGACGGTTCGGTGGTGACTTATTACTGGTATAGATTTATTGATCAACCGGCCTTTCAGCAATATCACTGGTCACCTGAGAAAAAAGCTAGGCTTCAAGCCCTGGTGGAAAAAATTCATGCCTGCTGGCCAACTGACCGTGATTACATGAAGCCTCCGGCCTTCGGCCAATTGGTGAAAATAGACGCGGGTTTAATAGTGACCCCTCCACCTGGACTGGAGGTCGGGTATGTGCCCATTGTCGTCCGCCAGGAAGCTGCCCGAAAATAATAAATATAGATAGATTGATCAGGTTAGAGTTGGCCAGCCCCGTTTGTTTGGTTTCTTGAATTGTCCCGACTATTTAAAGACAGCAAGTTCTGCCAGCCCGGCGTTTCTGGTCTCTTTCGAGACAGAATCAACGATGAAAGCTAACCAGGTAATCTTTTTGGCCGGGAAGGAAATTTCTCGGGCTGATTTGGCATCGTTGGGCAAGGCACCAACCCTAAGAGAACTTCCATCGCTGAAAACTAATAATCCTGAGAGGACCTGATCTTTCAGATTTGGCAGGTCAAAAAGCCATACCCGGTTGACAGTTTCGACCCGATCCCAGGTCAGTCGAATCATGGCAGTGGATTTTTCCTGGCTAACCCATTCGTGTCTATTAATTTCGTCTTTGTATTCTATTATCCCATCCACTGCACCTTCACCAAAATACTGGGGAAGTTCCGTCATCGGCTTGCTCTTTCCCTCAGCAGAGGATACACTTACTCGTGCTCTGAGAGCTATATTGTCTTGGCTTTTCAAGGGGTCTTTTTGTTGTGCTCTGATAACCGAGTCGAGGTCTTTTTCATTCAGCAGTTTGACTTCATGCAGGCACCAGGCATAGCGGCTGCCAAGAGGGTTGGTAATGGCCCGGTTTGCAAAGTAATCCTTGTGGAAATTTGCCGAATAGGATAGCCATAGACTGCGACCATCAGTGCTGATGAATTTCGATGGGAAATTAAGAAAATAACCTTGAGGGCCAAAATTTTTCATGTAGGTGATCAGTCTATAGGGCCCGGTGATCTCGTCGGCTTCCAGAATGTAAGAATTCATGTCAGCCACCCCCGGCCAGCCGTCGGTGATGCACATCAAATATTTACGAAGAGGGGCATTGTAAGTAATGGTGGTGCAACCCATATGATCATCCCAGGCCAGTAAGGGTTTGATGTCAGCAAAATTCTGGCTCCAGATGGGACGATTGGCCGGGTCAAAACCGGCGAAGAACTCGTAGGCGTTCAGGTCATTGATGTTGCTTGGACTGGGGGTAACACGGGCCAGGTAAACGGCGTCGCCGGCGATCCAGCTATTACCTGCCACCCTGGGAGTAGGATCATTATCCAGGGCTCCGTGTCCGACGAGATAGGCCTTACTGTCTGGAGAATATTCCAGGTTTCGACCGAAATCAACGAAATGAGGTGTGCCCATTTTAACCTGATGGCCGTTCTTGCCAGATTCAGGAAAAAGAGGGTTTTCCGGCGTCAGGGGGCTGGGAATCCAGGTCTTTCCGTAATCCATTGAGATTCTGAAGCCCGGTACTGGACCGCAAATAGCCCAGCTGTACTGTTCTGGATACTCAGGCTTAGAAAAATCAAAATCTATACAATAAGTTCCGTAGTACCAGATGCCGTCATGAACAAGGCTGGCACTTGGATATCGACCGCCGTAGGGCAGGGCAGAAGCCGGCTGCGTTCCTAAGGATATGATGGTTAGATTGAGGGGGTCGTCACCTATGATTTTGGCATTGCCGGTGCGTGCCTTGGCCCCTCCTGAAGAATGGCAGCTTTCCTTTCCAATTTCCCCGTCGGTCCAGCCGCTGTACATATTACCGTCCTCTGCCCAGGAGGGATACCAGGTGTCTGCATCCGTGTAATTTGCAAAGCGTCCGGTAAAAGCAATTCCCTTAATCTGTTGAGAAGGTTCAAATGGGCAACCTTCTGGTGGCTCTGATTTCCAGACCCGGGGAGTCCAGGCAGCTGGTTCATACGGGACAATTTTCTGGTTTGACTTTTGGCAACAGCGGGCAAGTATCGAAAGCAGCAAGCAGGCGGATATCGACCAGGGCAGCCAGAACGACTGTTTTCTCCTCAGAAATACTGAAATGGCGCTGTTTAATCCTTTCATGCTGACCTCCCTTCAAAGAGGATATTTCTTAACAGGCCATATCTTTAATTTTTCTTGTTTGCGGTCTTCGAGACTACCGGCGCCTTAAAGGTGCACTTCTCCCTTCCCTCCGGTATTTTTCAAGCAGGGCTGAAAGCTGCTCCACAATTTCGGGATGCTTGTCCCAGAGGTTGATCTCTTCGAGGGGATCCCGGGCCAAGTCATATAATTGACCAGGTGTTCCTGCTCTGGGTGGTTCCCCCGAGGGTGGCATCCAGCCGCCGGAAGTTTCGTTATCCAGAATTAGCTTCCATTCTCCCTGTCGAATTGCAAATGTGCCATTTTCTGAGTGATAGACGAGGGCCTCTCGAATGGGTTGGTTAAGCCTTTTTCCGAGCAAAGCCGGAGACATGTCGTAACTATCCGGACCGGCTTCTGGGGTCATAGCCGCACCGGTGAGGGAAGATAGGGTTGCCATTATATCAGTGAGGCAGACAGGCTCGGATGAAGTTGTTCCAGCTTTGATTCGACCTGGCCATCTGGCAATGAATGGAATACGATGGCCGCCTTCCCAGATATGAGTCTTATAGCCGCGCCAGGGGCCTGAAGACTGATGACCGTGGATACCAGGATGCGGACCGTTGTCGCTGGTCATAATGATCAGAGTATCATCAGCAATGTTAAGGCGATCTAATAGTTTCAATACCTCTCCAAGACACCAGTCGGCCAGAACAATCAGGTCACCACGCGGTCCATCCCCGCTCTTTCCTTTAACAAAATCAGGCGGCAACCAGGGGGTATGAGGAGCTGATAGTGCTAATTCAACAAAGAAAGGTCTATCTGGTGCCTCGGCCTGGCAACGATTTATAAAGGCAGTGGCTTCCCGGGTGAAAGCCAGGTCGACCTCCTCTAAGACAAAACCAGGAGCAATCCAGCCGGGCCGCGGGCTGCCTTCTTCTCCGCGGGTCATATCGTAGAATTCAGATACTTGGCGATCTGGCCTGGCTAAAACCCGGTCGTCAGAGATAAAAGTGAAGGGTCCATCTATGGTCGAACAGGCAGCCGTAAAGAAAGCCCGGTGGAAACCATGATCTATCGGCCCGCCGCGCACCGGCTTAGAAAAATCTACGTTCAATCCCGTTTCAGGAGGCTGATCCTGCCAGGACCCCCTGAACATTTTTTCGGCATCCTTCCAGGTGGGCGTGAAGCCGTTCATCCTGGTCCAGCAAAGTCCAAGATGCCACTTTCCAAAAAAGCCACATTTATATCCTTTCCGCTTGAGCATGGTGGCCAGGGTCTCTCGGCCAGGCTCGATCAGGCAGGGTGTATAACCCCCGACAACACCACTTTTAAGCCATGTTCTCCAGGCATATCTGCCGGTTAGAAGGCTGTATCGAGAAGGCGTGCAGACTGCAGAAGGTGAGTGAGCATCGGTAAAACGGATACCCTCCAGCGCTAGTCGATCCATGTTGGGCGTGGGAATTAAAGATTTGGGGTTATAACAGCCCGGGTCACCCCAGCCCATGTCGTCGGCCAGAACGATTATTATGTTCGGCAATTTAATCTTGTTTTTTCCCGCCTGGCAGGAGCATGAACCAAGTGATAAGGCCACGGAAGATAATCCTACTGCCTTGATAAAATTCCTTCTGTTCATTTATTTGTCCCCTGAGGAAATTTGCTGACTTGTGTTTTCTTTAAGCAGGAATGAATTTTACCCGCTATTTTTGCAGTTGCCTGGTTTAATCTGGCTGGGGCCGTACCATTAATCCATCCCTCGATGAGCTCAATATCCATATTACTTATTTATTAACATTAAGAAATTAATATTGCTGTGTCAAGCGATAATATTTTTAGTAACGACAAGCATTAATTAGCTTTTAATGTCCAGCCGGATCAACTTATTCTCTCTTTTGATGATTACTGGAATTTCAATGTCGGCAATCATTAGGCAGGATCGAGGGCTTTATCCTAACTGCCTGGAGGCAGTGAACTTAGGAAGATGACGATTTTTAAGGATTCAAGTTAACAATCAGGAAAAAAGATTTAAGTGTATATGTAATTCGGATTAGAGTAATATGCTTTTTGCTTATTGAGATAACTTAAATTATTAATAATCAATAAAATAAAAAAAATGCTTGACTTTTATTTTTTAATTACTTATTTAAGTAAAGAAACAATGTTGAGAATGATCAATAAACATAAAGCGGTGCCAAGTGAAATTTTATCTATCCTTAAAAAATATTTGCATCAGGAAGGTAAAGTTAATCTGGGTAATCATAAATTCGCAAACGAAGGAGGTGAGAAATGAAAAGCCTTGAAGGCAACCATTATTATCGATAACGAAAGTGAGATGAATGAAGGAGGTAAAATGAAAAACAAGAAAACTTTGGTATTTGCAGTCGGTTTGCTGCTCCTGCTCTCAGGCTTTGTATTTTCCCAGGAGCAGCAGACGGGATCTATCAGGGGCAAAGTAACAGATGATAAGGATACACCCCTTCCTGGGGTCTCTATCATTATCACCGGCCCCGCTTTAATCGGGAAAATGACCGCGGTTACCAACCAGGATGGTTTATTCAGGGTTCCAGGCTTGCCACCCGGGTCAAACTACGAAGTCAGGGCAGAGCTGGACGGATTCGAGACCTTGATCAGAAAAGGAATCATCATCCGGGTTGGTATGACCGTTACGGTCGACCTTCAGATGAAGCCATCGAGCCTGAAAGAAGAGGTTACGGTGGTGGCTCCATCTCCGACCGTGGACGTGGTCCGGTCCACAAAGTCAACTCTTGTGACCACCGAGATCCTATCGTCGTTGCCCCTGAGCCGAACTTTTAGTTCGATTCTGACCATTGCCCCGGGTACTACGGGTTTGAGCATATATGGAAGCGGAAGAGGAGAATCGGGTGCGGTCATTGATGGAATTCAGGCTAACGATTCTGACCAGAATGCCGTCGGCATCGGGACCGACGTCGGCATGGCCTGGGATATGGTGGAAGAGGCCGAACTGATCACCTCCGGCTCATCGGCTGAGTACTATGGTTCATCTTTGGGACAGACTATTATGGTTATGAAATCCGGGGGAAATAAGCTGACCGGTGAATTTTCTTTCTATTATACCAACAAGGATTTGGTTCAGATTCACCTGCCGGAGCCAGATCTGGCCACCCTCAACCTGGCCAAACCTTCAATTCCTGTTTTCTCGTATGACGCCTCGGCGGCGGTAGGCGGGGCCATAATCAAAGATAGAATCTGGTACATGGCCGAGTTCCGTTATGCCAATTCCAAATACACTGGAAATTTCAGGCCCACGGTCATTAACGGTAAGCAGTATAACAACTACGATAGACCTTTTCCGAATTACATTGGCTATCTGAAGCTCACCTTTCAACTGGCCGAGAATGTCAGAGGGAGTGTGATGGGGCATTATAGCATGCAGGATGTCCCCTATTATTATAGCGGCTGGAACCTGACCGATGAGGCCAACAAGCATAATAAACCCAGGCGTCTCAACTATGCCGGGACCATCTCCTGGTTTATAGACAGCAATACCATTTTGAACTTGAGAGCCGGCGGCATGTATTTTAAGTGGACGGGCACAAACACCAAGGAAGCCAATCCCGATGGACCACATTTTATCGATGATTATACCGGTTACATCTGGGGAAATACCGGACCGGAAGAATATACCTGGAAACCCAAGATCAACATAGTCTTGTCCCTGACAAGGTATGTCGATAATTTCCTGGGCGGGGAACATGAATTCAAAGCCGGACTGGAGTGGGAGAAGAACAGGGGAGACTGGGGATTCTACATGAAGCAGCCGCTATTCTGGTATTACTATGACGGCAGTCCATATTACTGGAGAGCCCAGAACGGCGGCGTCACCGACCCTGTTTATGGCGATGGTCTTCTTGAATACCTGGCCATGGGTTCAAGCCCTGGTACTGGATTTGAGAGCGGAATAACATCCAGAATTGGCGGCTTCCTCCAGGATTCTTTCAAGGTAAAGCACTTAACCGTCAACCTTGGTGTCCGATTCGATCATATCAAGGCCTGGGCCCCGGCCAGAGTGAAAGGCGCGGCTTCTGACCCGGTGGCACTGGCCATAGGTGCGACTTATTTCGAGCCGGTCTACGGTATCAACCCCTACGATGAAATTTCCTATGAAAAGTGGGATAACGCCTTTCCTTATGGTTTGTTTATTTCCCCAAGAGTCGGGTTAACCTATGACCTGTTCGGCAATCACAAGACAGCCCTGAAGGCATCCTTCGCCCACCAGGCAGAACCATTCCCGACGGGCACCTTTTCTGCCATGCACCCTCTGACCTGGAGATCCTATACTTTCAACTGGTGGGATCTTAATAATAATGGAATCCCGGATGTGCCCGGAGTGGACTCCTACGAAGAAGCCTATGGTGATACCCCCCTGGCTATGGTTTCGGATGCTTTTCTGAAATCAATCGACCCGAACCTCAAGGTGCCATATGTCAACGAATTTAACTTTGGAGTGGAGCACGAACTGATCAAGGATTTCCAGCTGAGTGTACATTATATTATTAAAAACAGGGGCAACCTGCTGGGGAGTGTTCTCTGGGAAGAGTCATCAAATCGCTATTGGTATAGCCACGAATTAGCTCCCGAGTGGTGGGTTCCCTTCACCACCGTGGTTCCTGCCTATGGCATTTTCCCGGAGCAGCAGGTAACCATGTATTTCCTGTCCAACGATGCCCCGGACCAATTTTATCGCCTGACCAACGTTCCTGAAGCCAGCTGGAAATTTAGGTCTCTTGAAATCGCCTTCAACAAGCGCATGTCCAACGGCTGGCAGCTGGGCGGTTCAGTTAATTTTTCCAAGAATCCAGGAAATTATCCGGTAAGCTGGCAGAGCTCGTTCTCTTTCGGAGCCTTCTCTAACGCCAATAAGTTCGTCAATGCCTACGGAGAAATGCCCTACAGCCGGCCGACAATTATCAAGCTATATGGAACCTTCAACCTGCCGTATCAGATCATGTTCTCATTTATTTTCCAGCACATCAGCGGTTCTCCCTGGGGTAGGACGGTCAGAGTGCTACCGCCGGCCGATTGGGCCGCAGAAAATAACGTCAGCATGACCGGGTATACCATCTACGTGGAAAAACCAGGGACCAGGTGGAATGAAGCTTACGACAATCTTGATGTCAGGTTGCAGAAAGACTTCAGCCTAGGACCGGGAAAACTAGGTCTGTATGTAGACATCTTTAATTTGCTCGGCGCTTACACACTGACAGTTAACAAGAACCCTGCAGGAACCTGGAGGCCGGCGGCTGAAGGTTCTTCGACTGGCACTTTCACGCCCGGTTCTATGGGCTTGATGGGTTTTTCGGGCTCAAGGCAGATCAGATTTTCAGTTTTATACCGCTTCTAAGCGGCTAGGAATTGATTGGGGAAAGGGGAGGAGCCTCCGCTCCTCCCCTTGTTCCCGTGAACTAAGCTGATAGCTGGTTTGAAAGCTGAAAAGAGCTGTAATGTTGAGTTCATTAACCCCGGTGCCGAAGGCAATTCTTGGCTCCCTTGACAGGAACCAGACTCTATTATACTTAATGAATTTGGCCTGGTGTAGCATGAAAACCTACTCCAGAGGTAAAAGCTGTTTGGTAATCGGGCAAGGAAAGGAATGGTAGATGATCCCTGTTGGCAACTCGAAATACATTCTCCGAGTTAACAAGAGAAAAGTTCTCAACCTGATATACAACAGTAAGACAATATCTCGGGCAGAGGTAACCAAGGTAAGTGGAATAAGTGCCCCAACCGTTTCGAGGATTGTGGACGGCTTTATAGACGAGAGATTGGTTGAGGAAGTCGGAATTGGCCAGTCCACCGGCGGCCGGCGTCCGAAATTACTGAGAATAGCCGCTTCGGATAATTACATAATAGGAATAGATTTGGGTACGACCAATATCTATGGGGTCTTAGCTGACCTGAACGCCAGTATCATCCACGAAGAAAAGCGGCCGACAAGGTTGGAAGAAGGCTTCTACAGCATCATGGAGCAGACCTCAGAAATCATTGAAAAGCTCAGCCGGGAAACTGCTGAAAGGAGAAAGAGGCTTTGCGGAATAGGAATGGCTGTAGCCGGTTTGATCAATAAAAACCGGAATATCGTCGAGTTTTCCCCTAATTTTCACTGGCATGATGTTGATATAGTGGGTAACTTAAGCCAGAAATTTTCAGTGCCCATCTATTTCGACAACGTGACTCGGGTCATGGCTCTTGGCGAACTCTGCTACGGGGTGGGAAAACAATACAAGAATTTTGTTTTTATCAACATTGGATATGGCATAGGTGCCGGGATTATCCTCGACGGACAGCCTTTACTCGGGTCGGTGGGCATGGCCGGAGAATTTGGCCATATTACGGTTGAAAAAGATAGCCAGACCCAGTGCGATTGCGGGAATTTTGGCTGCCTGGAAGCCCTGGCTTCTGGACAGGGTATTGCCCGGGCTGCGCGCGATGAGTTGAAAAAGGGGACCCAGAGCGTTTTGATAGAAATGTGCGGGGGAGACCTGAACAAGGTAACTGCCGAGATGGTAGCCAACGCGGCCAAGAAAGGCGATGCTTTGGCCTGGAATGTCTTCAGCCGGGCTGCTGAATACATAGGTCTAGGTATTTCGGCCCTGATAAACCTTTTTAACCCGGAAGCTGTAGTCCTGGGTGGAGGAGTAATACAGGCAGGTGAGATCCTTTTCGATAATATACGCAAGACGATAAATGCCAGGGCCCTAAATCGCAGTTCGCGAGGAGTTCCTCTGCTCCCGGCCACGTTTGGGCTGAAAGCTGCTGCCATGGGTGCGGTGTCCCTGGTGATGAATAAGTTGCTTAACCTTGAGCTGGAGTGCTTCCTGCAAAAACAGAAGAATTAATTAAGATTATTATGAAATCAAATCCAGAGCTCTCTTCTCTCAATCAAACGAAATAATGTTCGGATAAGTTTAACTTCGAGGTCAGGTTCTTGATAGGAAATTTATTTAATTTAAGAAACAAAGACACGTTGAGTTTGTCTGGTTGGCCTGATCCCAAGGTTAACGTGGAGAATAACAAAGGTATTTTTCCAATTTCTGACATATCAAGAGCTTCAATTTATACCCCGGAATTTGCTTTGTATTACGGTGGACATGATGGATTATTCCTTTTGGTCAGTGAAGGTATCGTGCTTAATTGATTTTAAAGGATAAATTTAGGTCAAGGAATAATGGACATGGGTGAAAATGGAATTGTGATCCCGATCTTGGACATGGTGGTGATTGTTATTTATATCGCTGCGGTCTTGGCGTTGGGGTTGCTTTCGGTGCGCAAAGTCAAGTTGTCAAGCCAGCAATATTTCCTGGCCGGTAAATCCCTTCCCTGGTTTATGGTGGGAGCTGCTCTTTTTTCCGCAAATATTTCAACCATCCATCTGGTAGGCCTGGCGGCTTCTGGCTATAACGAGGGACTGGTCTGGGGAAATTTTGAGTGGATGGCCACCTTCTGTTTGATAATCCTGGCCCTGGTCTTCGCCCCGTTCTATTTTAAGACAAGAATTTCAACGCTTCCGGAGTTTCTCGAGAAGAGATATAGCCGTGGGGCCAGAATGATCGTGGCCATCATGGCTATTATGGCGGCCCTGTTTATTCACATCGGGATGAGTATCTATGCCGGAGCTATCGTTTTTAAAACGTTTTTTGGAATCAACGTCATAATATCCATTCTTATAATTTCCATAATCACGGCAATATATACAGTCCTGGGTGGTTTGAAAGCCGTGGTGGTTACAGAATCGATTCAGACCATCATTCTGATTCTGGGGGCAATTGTTGTTACGGTTTTCTGTATCCTGGCTTTGCCTGCTCATGGAATTACCAGTCTGGCCCAGCTCAGGGAAGCGATAAGGCCTGAGCAGTTGAGTATGCTTCATACCAATAGCCGGGTGGGCTTGAACTGGTATGCGGTTTTCTTGGGATACCCGGTCCTCGGAATCTGGTACTGGTGCACCGATCAAACCATAGTGCAGAGAGTGCTGGGTGCCAGGACCGAAAACGATGCCCAGCGCGGGCCACTTTTTGCCGGGCTGTTGAAAATCACCCCGGTTTTTATCATGGTCCTGCCCGGAGTGCTTGGCTATGTTCTTTTTAAGGATGTAATCGGAAGCAATGCTAATGAGACCCTTCCTGTCTTGATATTGAAACTGATTCCCATCGGTATCAGGGGAGTTATTGCCGCAGCCCTGATGGCCGCTCTGATGAGTACCATATCTGCTGCTCTTAACAGTGCGGCCACTCTGGTTGCCATTGACATTGCCAAGAACATCAAGCCGGAATTATCTGATAGGCAACAGGTAAACATTGGTCGGGTCAGCGCCGTGATTATCATGATTCTGGCCATAGCCTGGTCAACACAGGGAGGAAGATATTCCAGCATTTTTGAAGCAATAAATGCCATTGCTTCTGAGCTGGCACCACCCATCACCACCGTTTTCCTTTGGGGTGTTCTCTGGAAAAGGGGAACAAAGCAGGCAGCTCTGGCCACGCTGATTTTTGGTTTCATGATGGGTATTACGGTTTTTATCCTGGATCTGCCGGTGTTCGGAACCGAGAAGATCATCACTAACAAGTTGGGCATTCACTTTATGATGCAGGCCTGGTGGATGTTTGTTATCTGTAGCCTTATCTTTTTTACAGTCAGTCTTCTGACGCCTAAACCAGAAACAGGGAAGATTGAAGGATTGACCTGGAAAAGCCCAAAGCAAATACTGGCGGGAAAGCCTGTACAGGGCCTGTCAGATCCCAGGTTACTGGCCGGGCTGCTGTTCGCGTTAATGGTGATTCTTTATTTTATTTTTAGATAGAAGTAAAGGACCATGACTATCGAGGAAAAAAGACCGGTGACCGTGGTGGCCATCGGTGAAATTCTATGGGATATATTCCCCGATGATAAGAGGATGGGAGGAGCCCCGGCCAATTTTGCTTATTATGCAAACAAACTGGGAGAAAGGGCCGTCCTGCTGAGCCGGGTTGGCCACGATTCTCTGGGCCGCCAGGCCATATCGGCCTGCCATTCTGCAGGTCTGATTACGGACTTTATTCAAAAGGATTTGATCCATCCAACAGGCAAGGTCAGGGTCGAGCTGGATGAAAAGGGAGTTCCAAGATTTGAAATTGAGCCAGCCTCGGCCTGGGATTTTTTGGAAGAGGACAAGTCATTCCTTTCTCTGGCGAAGGCAGTCAGGGCTGTTTGCTTTGGCACGTTAGCCCAGAGGAACGAGAAGAGCAGAAACACCATAAAGAACTTGCTGGATATGGTAGGCCCAGACTGTTTGAGGGTTCTGGACCTCAACCTCAGGCCTCCCTTTTATGACCTCCAGATTATCGACTCATCCTTGATAAGGGCCGATGTCTTAAAACTTAATTCTGATGAATTGAAGGTTTTATCGGGTCTGTATTCACTAAAGGGGAACGAGACCGAGTTGATCAGAGCTTTGCTTGATAAATTTTCACTCCGGCATGTAGCGCTAACGCGCGGCAGCGAAGGCAGTTTGATCGTGAGCAAAGATAGAGAGTCAGATCATCCCGGATATCTGGTCAATGCTGTTGACACGGTTGGGGCCGGCGATGCTTTTACCGCCGCTCTGGTGTGCGGACTGTTGAGAAATGAGGACCTTGATGAAATCAGTAAGCTGGCCAATCAACTGGCCAGTTTTGTCTGTACCAAAAAGGGAGCCTGGGTCAACATCGCTGACCTGACGAGGCCGGTATGTTGAATGGATTAAAAACTTATCCAGCCAGAACTGGATGGTGGCCATAGAAATCTTCTTGTGGAGGTAGTCATCATGTTTTTCAATTATCTGCAGCCGACGGATATTTTGTTCGGGGCAGGGCGGCTGAAAGAGGTCGGGGAAGTATCGGGTAAATTCGGGCGTCGCTGTTTACTGGTTACTGTGCCATCTTTTCCAGAAATAGAACCAGCTCTGAAGTCATTAAAATCGGTCTTGAAGAAGAGCAAGATAACGGTTGAACATTTCGATGGGGTTATTCCCAATCCCACGGTAGAGGTGGTTTCTTCTGGTGCCAGACTGGCCCGCGAATGTGGAGCCGAGTTTATCATTGGTTTCGGAGGCGGTTCGAGCATTGATACGGCCAAGGCTATTGCCGTCGAAGCCACCCACCAGGGGACCTGCTGGGACTATCTGTTTTTCAAGAAAACCCAGCCCACAGACAGGACGCTTCCCGTCGTCGCCATTCCCACCACTTCTGGAACCGGTTCTCATGTCACCCAGGTGGCGGTGGTAACCAACCCACAGGAGCGGAATAAATCGGCGCTTTTCAACCCTAAACTCTTTCCAAGGGCAGCCATAGTAGACCCGGAACTCGTGTTAACCCTTCCTCCTTATATGACGGCGTTGACCGGATTTGATGCTTTCTGCCATGCTTTTGAGAGCTACATTACTCCTAAATGCTCTCCCTATATAGAAATCCTGGCCCTGGAGTGCCTCAGGTTGATAGTGCATTATCTTCCCAAAGCCGTCAGGAGGACTTCGAACCTTGATTTTAGGGAAAAGATGGCCTGGGCTGATACCCTGGCCGGGTTATCAATTGCCAATTCAGCGGTAACGCTGCCCCACGGCATAGCCATGGCCATGAGCGGCATGTATCCTCAAATTGCTCATGGGCAGGCTCTGGCCGCAGTTTACCCGGCAATAATGAGATATACCTATAAATATGCCGTCAGGAAATTTGCCTGTATTGCCAGAATCATGAATCCTTCTCTGGAATCCTCGCCTGATACAAAAGCTGCCCGCCTGCTGGGCGATGAGCTGGAAATATTCATTGAGAACCTCGGCATTAAGAAGTCATTAAGAGAACTTGGGGTTATCGAATCAGAATTGCCGGAACTGGCCAGGGCCTCGCTGGTGTTGCCTGACTATAATAATCATCCATACGTCGTATCACTGCACGAGGTTGAGAAACTTCTTTGCCAGTGCTACTGATTGGCTTGCGAATTTGTTGCGACTTTATATGCGAATAAATATTTTGGCTGGAGGTGGCAAATGAAAAAACTGGTGGTTGTTCTTTTCCTGGTGCTGGTATTCTCTGGTGTTGGGCTGCTTACCTGGCCAGAAGAAGTCGGCCGGACGAATCTGGTTGCCTGGTGGAGGCTTGAAGCAGTTAATAATAATAGAATCACCGATGCGGTCGGGAGAAAGGAAGATCAAATAACCGGAAATTACAAGCTTGTGGAAGGAGTGGCTGATAAAGCCATAAGGTTCGATGGGTTTACTACCTTAATTACCAGGAACGCGAGTGATTTTCCATCCTTGAATCAGAACTTTGCCATTGAAGCCTGGGTAGCTCCGGCGGCCTATCCCTGGAACTGGTGTCCGGTAGTCGCTCAACATAAAGGCGAAGCGGCCGGCTTTTACTTTGGAATCGGGCCGAGAGGAGAAGTGGGTTTGGGGTTGGCCGTCAATGGCCAATGGCACATGACAATTTCAGAGGAGAAGATTCCGCTGAGGAAGTGGAGCCAGATCGCTGCCAGTTTTGACCAGAATAACGGGGTGAAGATTTATATTAATGGCAGGCTGGTAAACCAGGAGAAGGTTCCGGGCAAATTTATTCAGTCCAGGGATTCCAACCTGGTGATTGGAATGAACTATGAAAAGGTGGTACCCTCTGACCCGGTGCGCCCCCAGGCCACCCTCCCGGCCAGGTTTTCCTTTGATGGCATAATTGATGAGATAAAAATCTACAATCAGGCTCTGGATGACACCATCGTATCTCGGTCCTTTGAGTCAGCCAGACCAGGGTCTGAACCGGACATTCCGGTTCGGGTCATGCCTTCAGGACGAACGGGGCCGGGGCGTTTTGGCGCCTACTACACCAAGTTGAAATATTACGAGGAGTGGGATGCCCTCTGGCGGGTGGGTGATTACGCTGACGTGGTTGTCGAGTTTGATGATTCACCGATCAGGGTTGTTTTCTGGCGGGGGACAAGGTATTCGCCGGTCTGGGTTATGGAGAACGGCCAGTGGATGGCTGATCAGAGCGCGGAGTCTTTTACCGATGAAGACGGCTGTTTTGAACACATGCTGGATGCCAAATGCCTCTATTCCCACGTCAGAATAATTGAAAATACCCAGGCCAGGGTGGTTGTACACTGGCGATATATACCGGTCTGTGTTCGTCAAAAATTCTCCCAGGTTGATGAATTAACGGGCTGGCCCGATGCTGTGGATGAATACTATACCTTTTATCCGGACGGGACGGGGGTGAGAAAAGTCATTATGTATACCTCTGGAAAGCCGCTTGGACCGCAGGAAACAATAATCTTGTGCCAGCCGGGCACCAGGCCTGAAGATAATGTCAATCTGGATGCCATAACTCTTGCCAATTTAAAGGGAGAGAGTCATGTCTATAGCTGGGCCCAGGGGCCGCCCAAGCTGGACCCGGAAAAGCCCGTGGCACCCGTTATTCAGGTGGTTAATCTCAAATCCAAGGCTAAGCCCTTTCTCATTTTTGAACCCGGCTGCCGGATGAGGGTTTTTGGCATAGAAGTCCGCGGTAATGTTTCGCCCTTTCCCTGGTGGAACCACTGGCCGGAAGCCCAGATTCCTTCGGATGGGCGCTATGCCCAGGCACCGGACAGGGCCTCGCATTTTTCTCTGGCCTGGGGCGGGCCACCCATTCATAAAGGTGAAGACCTGAAATACTGGGCGGCCTGGATTTACGGAACAACAACTGACAAACCAGAAAAGCTGGCCGAGCTGGCCAGGTCCTGGATAAACGCTCCTGAACTGATCCTGTCTTCAGATAGTTATAAGTTTCTGGGATATGATATTTCCCAGAGAGCTTACCTCATTCAGAATAGTAATCCTGCCGGGGCCAACATACTCAGGGGAACGCTGGCTGCGGGGCCAGAAAAGCCCGTGCACAATCTTTGCCTGGTGATTAAAGATTGGGGTGATTCCGAAGCCCAGGTCATAATAGATGGAAAAAGGCAGGATAAGAGCAGCGGAGTTAGACTGGGAAACATCAGGAGAATAGACGGGAACGACCTGATAGTCTGGGTCGAACGGAAATCGATAAAACCCATTAAGATTGAAATTAAACCCGATTAATGGGAAGACAGGAGGAATATATGAAGCAGGCAATTTTAGAAAAACCCCAGAAAATCGTTTTCAGGGAAGCCAAGAAGCCTGAGATTGCAGACAACGAGGTGCTGATAAAGATAAAAAGAATTGGTATCTGTGGGTCTGATATCAAGGCTTATTATGGAAAGCACCCTTATATCAAGTGTCCAATTATTCAGGGGCACGAATTTTCAGGTGTGGTGGCGGATCTAGGCCGGAAGGTCAAAAAACTAAGAGTTGGTGATAAGGTAACGGTCAGACCTCAGTTGGTTTGCGGCCGGTGTTATCTATGCAAACGGGGTGAGTACAATATCTGCGAGAACCTGAGGGTTATAGGCTGCCAGGCGGAGGGGGCAGCCCAGGAATTCCTGAAAGTGGATAGCAACCTGGTGGTGAGGCTCCCCAAAAAGATGAGTTTCGAAGAAGGGGCCATGGTTGAACCGGTAGCCGTGGCCGTGCACGCTGTCGGCAGGGCCGGCCGGATAAGGGGTAATAAGGTCCTGGTTCTGGGAGCCGGAACTATAGGCAACCTGACGGCCCAGGTGGCCAAATCCCTGGGAGCCAAGTCTGTCATGATCACCGACCTCAGCAATTTCCGGTTAAGGATGGCCAGGGAATGTGGGGTTGATTTTACGGTCAACGCGGGCAGGACCAGTTTGCCGGAGCACCTGGAAAAACATTTTGGCCCGAGTAAAGCGGACCTTATCTTTGAGTGCGTGGGTGAAGAAAAGACCATAAATCAGGCCATTTCGGTTGCCAGGAAGGGATCCAGGATCGTGGTTGTTGGCGTGTTTGACTATAAACCCAGGACCGATGTCGGACTAGTCCAGGATAGGGAACTAAGCTTGATAGGCAGCTTGATGTACAAGGCGGAGGATTATGATGCTGCCATTAAATTGATCAACACCGGGAGAATCAAGCTAAGACCTCTTATGTCCCGGACTTTCCATTTTGATGATTATCCCCGGGCCTATCGTTTCCTGGAAAAATCCGGAGACAGGGTGATGAAGGTGTTCATTAAATTTTGACAGGGAAAGTAATAATGAAAAAGCAAACCTTTCTTTTTTTAATTTTAGGGATTTGGTGCCTGGGCTGGTCCCTGAACCTGGTTGGCCAGGAAAAAAACTTTGATCCCTGGCTGACTCCGGAGAGAATTTTCCTCAACCGCGATTTTATCCCGGATAGTTTCGGGCCGGCCAGGTGGTTGCCGGATGGGCGAACCTATACCACCGTTGAGAAATCTGCAGAGATTGAAGGCGGCATGGATATAGTAGCTTATGATGCAGAAACGGGAAGAAGGCAGGTCCTGATTTCTGCGACGGTTCTTATTGATCGGAAGAATTCCAGACCACTGAGAGTTGAAGGATATGACTGGTCAAAAGACGGCTGGCACCTTCTGATTTTCACCAACAGTCAGAGGGTCTGGCGGTTGAATACCCGGGGTGACTACTGGGTCTTCGACCTGGCGACCAAGCAGCTAAAAAAGCTGGGGGAGAGGTTTGAGCCATCCAGCCTGATGTTTGCCAAGTTTTCACCTTCTGCCAGGCAGGTAGCCTACGTTTACAAGAATAATATTTATGTTGAAGATATTGACGGTGGCCAGATTAACAAGCTTACCTCAGATGGTTCCGAGACCATCATCAACGGGACTTCTGATTGGGTCTACGAAGAGGAATTCAGCCTCCGGGATGGCTTTCGCTGGAGTCCCGACGGCCGGCACATAGCCTTCTGGAGATTCGACACCAGTTCCATCCAGGACTATTACCTCATTAATAATACTGATTCCCTGTATCCAAAGATCATTTCCATCAAGTATCCCAAGGTCGGCACCATGAATTCAGAATGTAAAATAGGTGTGGTCGATGTGAGCACTGGAAAGACCGACTGGATAGTCCTGCCCGGCGATTCACGAAAAGATTATTATCTTCCGGTCATGGATTGGACCCAGGATTCAAAGGGAGTAATTTTCCAGCATATAAATCGCCTTCAGAACACCAACCAGGTGATGATTTTTGACCTGGCCAGCAAGGAATTAAGAACCATATTCACCGACCGGGACGAAGCCTGGGTAGAAGTGATGGACGATTTTATCTGGCTCAACAAGGGAAAGAACCTGCTCTGGCTTTCTGAACAGGACGGCTGGAAACACGTCTACGAGATTTTCCTCGACGGCCGGCCGTCAAGGCAGATTACCCGCGGCCAGTTTGATGTCATCAGCCTCGGTGGCCTTGATGAAAAAAGAGGCTGGTTGTACTTCATGGCCTCTCCGGATAATGCCACCCAGAGGTATCTCTACCGGGTTAGGATGAACCAGAATTCGAAGCCGGAGAGGGTAACTCCGCTTACCCTGCCGGGCTCTCACTCCTATCAGATGTCGCCGGACGGCAGTTTCGCCATCCATACTTATTCTACGTTTGATTCTCCGCCGGTCGTTGACCTGGTTAACCTTCCCCGGCATCGGGTTCTCCGTACCCTGGTAACCAACGAATCCCTGAGGGTCAAAGTGAATGCCCTGAAAAAGCAACCGGCAGAATTTTTTAAGGTCGACACCGGCCAGGCCATACTTGACGGCTGGTGTCTCAAGCCCCCGGACTTTGATGAAAACAAGAAATATCCCGTCATTGTCTATGTTTACGGCGAACCGGCAGCCCAGACTGTCCTGGACCGGTGGGGTGGCAACAGTTATTTGTGGCATCTGCTGCTGGCCCAGAAGGGTTATGTGGTGATCAGCATCGATAACCGCGGCACACCGGCGCCAAAAGGGCGGGAATGGCGCAAGTGCGTTTACCGCCAGGTTGGAATCCTGGCTCCAGCCGACCAGGCGGCCGCTCTGAAGGCCCTCGTAAAACAATGGCCCTGGCTGGATGCCAGCCGGATCGGGGTCTGGGGCTGGAGCGGCGGCGGTCAGATGACCCTCAATGCCATGTTCAAGTACCCTGACCTCTACCGGACCGGAATTGCCGTGGCCTTTGTCAGCGACCAGTTACTTTATGACACCATCTACCAGGAACGATACATGGGTTTGCCTCAGGATAACCCCGAAGGCTACCGGGAAGGGTCGCCCATTCATTTTGCCGGCAATCTCAAAGGTAACCTGCTCATCATCCACGGCACGGGCGATGACAATGTCCACTACCAGAGCTTCGAACGGCTGGTCAACGAGCTTATTGCCCAGAACAAGTTATTTTCCATGATGGCCTATCCCAACCGTTCACACGGTATCTCGGAGGGTAAGAATACCGCCACCCATCTTTACCGAACCATGCTTAATTTTTTCCTGAAAAATCTGCCGGTTAATTAGGGATAAATGGTGGCCGTCTGCCGGTAGGATGCAGAATTAAGGATGATTTAATCAAGCTGGTTTTAAAGAATGAGATCCAATTTCAAAGCCTTTCGCCTTGAGGTTCAAGAGCCGGCTAATTAGAAATGGAGGGAGCAAGAGAATGAAAAAATTTACAAGGTTGCTTGTAATCGGGTTGCTTGGGATTGCGCTTGCCGTTACTTTCGGCTGCAGTTCTGCACCGGTACAATCCACAGCATCTTCAGGCCTGGACCCCACCACGGTCCTCTGGTACAACCATCCTGCTGACAAATGGGAAAACGCCCTGCCCGTGGGCAACGGCCGACTGGGGGCAATGGTCTTCGGAAAGGTTGATGAAGAGCGCATTCAATTCAACGAAGAAACCTACTGGAGCGGGGGTCCCTATTCTCAGACTGTTCAGGGTGGATACCGGGTGCTGCCCGAGATACAGTCCTTGATATTCAATGGCGAGTACATCAAAGCTCATAAGCTCTTCGGCCGCTATTTGATGGGCTACCCGGTTGAACAGCAGAAATACCAGTCGATGGGAGATTTGATCCTGAAACTGGGGCACGGCCCCGAGGTTAAAGATTACAGGCTGGAACTTGACCTGAAAACGGCCATGGCCAGGGTAAGTTACGAGGCTAATGGCATTAGATTCGAGCGGGAGGTTTTTTCCAGCCCGGTCGACCAGGTTATCGTGGTCAGGCTGACCGCCGACCGGCCGGGCAGCATCTCCCTGGTGGCCAATTTGCGCGGTTGCCGCAACCAGGCCCATTCCAATTATGCCACCGATTACTTCAGGATGGACGGTTATGGCCAGAACGGCTTAATTCTGCGCGGCAAATCGGCCGATTACTTGGGTGTAGAAGGACAGCTTCGCTATGAAGCACAACTCAGGGCTGAGCCCCAGGGCGGTTCGATGTCTGTGGATGACACCGACCTGGTTATAAAAGATGCCGATTCCGTTACTCTATATCTGGCCGCGGCCACAAATTTCGTGAACTATAAGGATGTCAGTGGAGACCCGCACTTGAGGGTCGAAGAGACGCTCGGTAGAATTACCGGCAAACCTATAGAGCAAATTAAAGATGACCATGTCAAAGAACACCAGCGATTGTTCGGCCGGGTTTCAATCGACCTGGGCTCGACGACCGCGTCTTTCCTGCCCACGGATGAAAGGCTCAAGAAATTTGACGGGAAAAATGACCCCAACCTGGCCGCCCTCGTTTTCCAGTTCGGACGTTACCTGCTGATTTCCTCGTCGCGACCCGGAACCCAGCCGGCCAACCTCCAGGGCATCTGGAACCAGTACCAGAATCCTTCGTGGGATTCGAAATATACCACCAACATAAACACCGAGATGAATTACTGGCCAGCCGAGGTGGCTAACCTTTCCGATTGCGCTGAGCCTTTATTCAAGATGATTAAAGAGCTCACCGACCAGGGAAGCGAAGTGGCCAGGGAGCATTACGGAGCGAAGGGCTGGGTTTTCCACCAGAATACCGACCTGTGGCGGGTGGCCGCTCCCATGGACGGGCCGCAGTGGGGAACCTTTACCACCGGCGGCGCCTGGCTCTGCACCCATCTCTG
The DNA here is from genome assembly GCA_013178315.1 of Candidatus Aminicenantota bacterium. Classification (GTDB taxonomy): domain Bacteria; phylum Acidobacteriota; class Aminicenantia; order Aminicenantales; family Saccharicenantaceae; genus Saccharicenans. The sequence continues at coordinate 8,745 of JABLWX010000011.1, read as the reverse complement.
GGAACACTATCTTTACACTGGCGACCTGGATTTCCTGAAAGAATATTACCCGGTGATGAAAGGTAGCATCGAATTTTTCCTCGATTTCTTGAAGACACATCCGAGATACGGCTGGCTGGTGACTAATCCTTCCACTTCACCGGAAAATTTCCCCGACCGCCCGGGCAACGTTACTTTTTACGACGAGGTAACCGGATGGATGAGCCCGGGGACCACCATCTGCACCGGCTCGACCATTGACATGCAGATCCTGAACGACCTGTTCGGTTATGTGGCCGAGGCTTCCAGAATTCTGGGTGTAGATGAAGAATTCAGGAATAAAGTGCTTGAGACCAGACAAAAACTGGCGCCCATGCAAGTTAACAGAAAGGGAGAGCTTCAGGAGTGGCTCGAGGACTGGGGACAGAAAGAGAAAAGCCATCGCCATATTTCGCATCTTTACGGCCTGTTTCCCGGAAACCAGATCTCGCTAAGAAAAACGCCCGAGCTGGCCAGGGCAGCCAGGGCCGTCCTGGAACAGAGAGGACTTGTGGGAAATGGCTGGTCTTCGGCCTGGAAGATGGCCTGCTGGGCCAGGCTGCTCGAGCCAGAGAAAGCGATGGAAAACCTGGTCTATGCCCTTCATAACTACACCTTCAATAACCTGTTTTCTATCTGTTCCAAGGCTCTTCAGGTGGACGGTTCTTTCGGAATGACCGCGGCCGTGGCCGAGATGCTGGTACAATCGCACGAAGGAGAAATTTTTATCCTGCCTTCTGTTCACGGTTCGTGGAAGAAGGGATATATCAAAGGAATCAAAGCCCGGGGAGGTTTTGAACTGAACTTGAGCTGGGATGAAAATAAAATTATAGAAATCGAGGTCATTTCCACCCTGGGGAAAACCTGCAATATCCGCACTCCTTTTCCGGCAGAAATTAAATCGGTTTCATCTGGGTTATCCCTGATCGGCCAAGAAAAGACTCTTTTTTCTTTTGAGACCGAGCCCGGTAAGAGCTATAAAATGACTTTCGTTCCGATGAGCAGGTGATTAATTGGAAAGAAATTTATGGGACGGACAGGCAAACATACTGGGGATTTTTTCCATTGATTGAGCTGCGGATTTTGCGATCAGAAAAAGTTGAGATTCGTGCGATTTCTGGCCGCGTCGCTTGGAATCGGTCTAAGAGCTAAAAAGTTGTGGTGGTACAGAAAGAAGACGGGTTAAAATTGTCAGTGATCAGTGTTAGTTTCGTTATGATTCTGAGAGGTAAGGCATGCTCCTTTTAAGCCGGGATGACCTGAGAAATCTTTTATGCATGGGGGAAGCCATCGACCTGGTGGAAAAGGGTTTTCTCTGGCTGCACCAGAAAAAAGTCCTGATGCCACCAAGGTCAGTTATTCCAACGCCTTTTCATGGCGGGTCGCTGCTGATGATGCCGGTTCTGATCGAGGACAGGAAGAAATTCCTGGTTACCAAGGTAATAACCGTTTACCCTTATAACCAGCAGCTGTTTGGCTATCCGGCTCTGCAAGGAATTAACATTATTTTTGAGGCGGAAAATGGAACCCCGGTGGCCATCCTGGATGCCCATTTCCTGACTGCCCAGCGCACGGGCGCGGCCGGGGGCGTGGCCCTGAGATACCTGGCAAGAAAAGAGGCCGACACGGTTGCCCTTTTTGGAGCCGGACCCCAGGCCCGGACCCAGCTGGAAGCGGCCTGCGCCGTGCTTCCAGTAAAAAAATGTTACCTGGTTAGCTTCGGTGATCCGCGCGAGAAGGATTTTGCCCTGGAAATGGGCAACAGGTTGGGGATTGAGGTCCTGATTACCGGGGACGCCGAAAGCGCCGTTTCCCGGGCCGATGTGGTGATTACCGCCACCAATTCCAGGGAGCCGGTTTTTAAGGGAGAGTGGCTGAGACCGGGAACACACGTTACGGCCATCGGTTCGTTTCAACCTGAAGTTCGGGAACTTGACAGCGAGACCATCAGGAAGAGCCGGGTTTTTGTGGACAACCTGGAGGCAGCCCGGGAAGAAGCCGGGGATATTATCATTCCAGTCAAGGAAGGGGTCATAACCTGGGATAAGGTAGAAGCGGAGCTGGGAGAGGTGATTGCCGGAGAAAAGCCCGGCCGGCAGAATGCGGATGAAATAACGGTTTTCAAATCGGTGGGACTGGCCATCCAGGATGCGGTGGTGGCGGTGGGCGCCTTTCTCAAAGCCGAAGAAAATAAGATGGGCAGGAATTTTCTGCTGGGCGGGGAACAATGAAGGACATCAGCATTTTCAACCAGGTTATAGGCCCGGTGATGAGGGGACCGTCGAGTTCCCACACTGCCGGCGCCTATTTTATCGGGAAAATTGCCAGGTCCTTGCTCGGTGATAAGGTGAAACGGGTGGAAATAGCTTTTGACCCGGGTGGTTCTTATGCCAGGACCTACCGGGAACAGGCCGCTGACCTGTCATTTGCCTGCGGAATTATGGGCATAGAGCTTGGCGATGACCGCTTTTTTCGGGCCCTGGAGCTGGCCCGGAAGGGTGGCCTGGAGATTGAGTTCAAGGTGAGACCGCTGGATCACCCTGCCCATCCGAACACCACAGATATTGAGCTGATTTCTGAGAAGGGTGACAGGCTCAGGTTGAGAGCAGCCTCGGTGGGCGGGGGGTCGGTTGAGATTACCAGAATAGAAGACTGGGAGGTTCATTTTAACGGAACTTTTTATGAACTGGCCATAGAGGCCGGCGCGGAAGACGCTCCAGGAATAGAAAACAGGCTGAGTACAATGGCCGGGTTATTAGATAAGCCTGGTATTCAGAAAAAAAACAACCTGGTTCTGCTCTCGGTCAGAAGCAGGAAGGCCTTCCCACCAGAATTCCTGAGTGAAATCGGGCGGATGCCTGGAGTGAAAAGGCTATGGAAGATTGAGCCCATCTGCCCGGTTGTTAAGAAAGAACCCATTTTTAGAAATGCCACCGACATGGTCAGGCTAGCCAGAGAGCGGGGGTTAAGCCTCGGTGAATTAGCCCTTGAGTATGAATCGGAAGTCCTCGGGCTTTCCAGAAAAGAAGTGATGCGGGAAGCCAGGAGGCGTTTTGAAATTATGCAAAGAGCAGTTCATCTCGGGCTGGAGCTTGAGGACGAAAGAATCCAGTTATTGAAGCCTTCGGCCGGGAAAATATTCCGCCTGGAAAAAGAAGGGAAGCTGCCCGGAGGCGGGCTTTACCTGAGAGCCGCGGCCAGGGCCATGGCCGTGATGCATGTCAACGGGAAAAGGGGAGTGGTGTGCGCGGCTCCGACCGGAGGGTCGGCTGGTACTCTGCCCGGCGTTCTGGTAACCCTTCTTGAGGATGAAGGCATGAGCCTGGAGAAAGTATTGCTGGCGCTTCTGGCCGCCGGGGCAGTTGGAGTTATAGTCGATAGCCGGGCCACTTTTGCGGCCGAAGTGGCTGGCTGCCAGGTGGAAATCGGGGCGGCCGGAGCCATGGCTGCGGCCGCGGTTGTTGATGCCTATGGTGGAAATGCCGGGCAGGCCGCCAATGCCTCGGCCATTGCCTTTCAGAATATAATGGGCTCGGTCTGCGACCTGGTTCAGGGAAAGGTGGAGATTCCCTGTCATACCAGGAACGCCCTGGGCGCAGCCAATGCTTTTCTCTGTGCCGGCCTGATCATGGGCGGGTATGAGAACCCCATCAACCTGGATGAGACCATAGATGCCGTCTATGCCACTGGAAAAATGCTTCCGCCAGAGCTCAGGTGCACGGCCCTGGGCGGGCTGGCAGTCTGCCCCTCGGCCCTGAAACTCGGGCAAAACGACCTTTAGAGAGAAGACGGGTACTTCAGGTAAAAGAGCTTACTCGCAATTAGCGTAAATTGAGAAAAGAAGTAAGGCGTCATAAAAACCGGAGGCCACACATGAAAAAACACCTTGAAATTTCAATCGTGCTGTTTATTCTGATGGGGCTGCTTCCCCTAAGTGCCCAAAGCCCCGAAGTCCACTGGGATTTTGAAAAAATCCAGAAAGGGCGAGTCCTGGAGAAGATTAAGAATAGATGGGATTTACTTGAGGGAAATTATTCAGAAGCCCCGGGAATTAAGGGAAAAGGGCTAAGGCTCGACGGTTTTACCGCGGCCTTGAGGGCTCAAGAAACCAAGACGCCTGCTCCGGGGAAAGAACTGACCGTGGAGCTCTGGCTGGCCCTGGGTGAGTATCCCTGGAACTGGTGCCCGGCCCTGACCACGGAAAGAGATGATGTTGGCGGTTATCGGCTTCAGATTGGTCCCTATGGGCAGGTGTCGATGGAGGTCAACATCGATGAACAGTGGAGGTCAGCTACTTCGGCCAGAGAGACGGTTCCTCTCAGAACCTGGATGCACCTGGTTGGAACATATAGAGCAAACGAGATGATTGAGATTTATGTCAATGGCGAGCGGAAAGCATTTTCTGAAATCAAAGGCGAGATGAAGGGACAGATCGGGAATTTTTTGCTGGGCCTGGTGGCTTCTCCAAGGAAGCCAAGCGATATCCACAGGACTTTTGGCACCCTGCCTGATTACTATGGCCTGGAGGGGATAATAGACGAAGTTAAGGTTTATCCCGAAGCTTTAACTCCCGAAAAAATCAAGAATATTTTTATTCAACACGAAACTCGGCTACCGGATATCCAGCCCAGAAGGCTGCCCACGATTAACGATATTCCGAAAAGGTTTGGAGCATATTACACCACGCTTAAGTACTATCCTGGCTGGGATAACCTCTGGCCGGTGGGCGATGAAGCCGACGTGGTGGTAACCTTTGATAGGTCTCCGGTTAAGTTGGTCTTCTGGCGAGGTACCAGGTATAGTCCGGCCTGGGTTTCCGAAAACGAACTCTGGATGGCTGATCAGAGTGTCGAGGCCTGGAATAATGAAGAGGGCTGTTTTGAACACATGCAAGACCGGCATTGCCGGTTTTCTCATGTCAGGATAATTGAGAACACCGAGGCCCGGGTGGTGGTTCACTGGAGGTATGCTCCGGTTAGCGTCAATGAGAACACCTGGAGGCGTGACCCGAAGACTGGCTGGGAGTGCTGGGTTGATGAATATTACTACATTTATCCAGACCAGACCGCCATCAGAAAAGTTTCCTGGAAAACGGGTTCGCTCGAGTTCCCGAGACAATTCCAGGAATCCGAAGTTCTATTGCATCCTGGCCAGATGATCAGCGAGGTGGTTGAAAAAGATTTTGCCTCGGTGGCTGATTATAATGGCCGGACCAAGAAGGTATCCTTTGTCGAAGATCCTGCCAGGGCGCCCTACGGACCATTCAACTGGGATAAGTTTTATGGTTACACCCTTCAACAATTCAATTTCAAATCGAAGAACAAGCCATTTATCTGTTTCGAACCGGATAACAAGATGTGGCTTCGCTATGAAAACATTAAAAACTATGAGGGAGTTAGAGGATGCAATCACTGGCCGGTGGGGCAAGCCCGCTGCGACGGCAGAACAACTATTGTGACTGACCGGCCTTCTCATACCATCGGATTTCCCATCTCGGAACCCGTGGTTCACGAAAACGGGGGCCGGGAATTCTGGTTCGGCCTGTACGGCATGAACGGGATGGAATTGAAGGACCTGGTCAGGTTCGGAAGGTCCTGGGCCTTTCCGGCTGAGCTCACGGTCAAAGAAGGAAACCTTAAATCCGCTGGATATGAAAAGAGCGAACGCTGCTATAAGATAGAAAACCTTTCGGCCACCCCGGTTCCGGTAAGTTTTATCCTGGCCGGCTCGAAAAAATCTCCGGTCATCAATCCGGCTATTTACATAAAGAATTGGAAGTCTACTTCAGCCAAAGTAATTGTGGATGGCCAGGAAAATAGGGATTGTCGAATCGACACAAAGAAAACATTAGAGGGAATAGACCTGATCATTTTTCTACCAATTGAAAAAGAAAGCAAAACCGAGGTCAGGGTTATTCCCGTATTCTAAAAAAACCTAAGAATAGGAACCTATAATGATCAGGGGCCACCCCGATGCTGATCTAATCAATCTTAAAGTTTACCACCATCCTCAATATGAGAGTAGATATTTCATATTCCTCTTATTATGGTATGGGAACTTTTAATATTGGCAATACTTATATGATGTAATTATATGTTGGCCAACTCTTCATATTTTTCAGCGATACTTTGACGCGCTATCTCGGTTAGTGTCGGAAGATATCTAATAATTTCGTTATACGGGAAATAGCGACTTTCATCTTTTGGATGGATGTTGTCTCGAAGAAATGTAAATATTGTAACTTGTCCTCTTGATGCCTTCATTTCAATAGGCTTATTTCTATTATTATGCCAATTTATTATGTAGTTATCGGCTCCTTTTCGATTACCATGTAACTTTTCTAAAATTCTATAGAATAATAAAAACTTTAGCGGTTTAGATGTTTCAGACTGAGCCTCTGTATACATTGATAATATTTCTGTTATTTCTTCGTTATAGTTCCTCATAATAGTTTGGCGGAGAGACTCTAAGCTGCTGCTTCCCAAAGTTTTTGCGAGAATAATATTATCAAATACGATAATTCGTTGGTTGATTATCTCGACGCTCTTGTTATTCCCGCGAGTAAAGACAATGGATGTTATTCTCCAATTTCTAATAGGGATATTTTGAGACCAAGAAATAAGATTGACTATCTTGCTTATTTCATTTCGTGCATTATTTATAACGAGATCTCGATCTTCAATATCATTTTCATAAGTTAAATCAAGTCGCCAGGCATTTTCACTTGGGTGTTGGTCAATTTTTATTTTAAAAGGATGTTTCTCGATAGTGAAAGGCTTATCCTTAATTTGTAAATTATATCCATTTTGGAATGAAATTAAGGCGGAAAATGTCCAACTTACCATTTGATTTTCTCCCCAATGCAAATTAATTATAACAGCGTAATTCGAAAAGATGAATATCAAAAGGGATATTTTGACGGAAAATAAAGTATGCCTGCATGTAATGATCAAGGGACATGCTAATTTGTAAATTTAGCATTTATCTCATATAATTTTACAAAATTTACATAAGAAGGATGCCATGAAGGTCAGTAAGTTCAAGCAATACCTGCTGTCGGGTGTCTCTTATGCCATTCCTTTCGTGGCTTCGGGCGGTATTCTCATCGCCATTTCCATTGCTTTTGCCCCGATGACCTCCCAGGGGCCGGACTTCAGCCGGGCTCCGTTCTTAAAGTTGATCAATGACATCGGAACAGTGGCTTTCTCGCTGCTGATCCCGGTCCTTTCCGGATACATAGCTTTTGGCATCGCTGACCGCCCCGGGCTGGTCCCGGGATTTGTCGGTGGCTACATCGCCAACCAGGTGGGGGCCGGTTTCCTGGGTGGACTCATTTCCGGGTTGCTGGCCGGATTCCTGGTTTTTTACCTGAAGAAAATCAAGGTCCCGGTTTATATCAAGCCGGTCATGCCCATTCTCATCTACCCGGTCGTGTCCTCCCTGATAATCGGCTTTGTCATGTACAGGATAATCGGGGCGCCCATCCATGACCTGATGCTGAGCATCACCAAATGGCTTGAAGTTATGGGTACCGGCAACAAGGTCATCCTGGCCATAATTCTCGGCTCGATGATTGCCTTTGACATGGGCGGCCCGGTCAACAAGGTGGCTTTCTTTTTCGGGGCGGCCATGATCCAGCAGGGTAATTATTACATCATGGGCGCCTGCGCCGCGGCCATCTGCATTCCGCCGCTCGGGCTGGGGCTGGCCACTCTTATTAACAGGAAGCTCTGGACAGAGCAGGAGAGGGAAGCCGGCCTGGCGGCGCTGGGTATGGGAGCGATTGGGATTACCGAGGGAGCCATACCGTTTGCCGCGGCCGACCCGCTCCGGGTTATTCCGGTAATCATGGCCGGCTCGAGCGTTGGCGCGGTAATAGCCATGCTGGGAAAAGTTGGCGACCATGCCCCGCACGGCGGACCGATTGTACTGCCTGTGGTGGATAACCGCTTTATGTATTTGCTGGCCATCCTGGTTGGAACCTTTGTGGTCGCAGGCATTATGACTTTCCTGCGGGCCCGGAGCAAGAAGAAGGCTGAGGCCGCCGCGGCCTGACGGCCTGAGGAAAAGTTAACTTTCATATTTTCAACCTGCCGGGAAGTGATAAAATATGTGCTGACGCGATTAGAATAGAATGATAATCGCCCCGAAACGGAGGTTAAGATGAAGCTGGTAGCAGTAACAGCCTGTCCCACCGGGATTGCCCATACTTACATGGCAGCCGAGCAGCTCGAGCGCGTGGCCAAGAAGATGGGCTTTTCCATAAAAGTGGAAACCCAGGGAGCCATGGGCATTGAAAACGAGCTGGAACAGGATGAAATAAACGAAGCGGCCGCGGTCATTTTTGCCGTGGGCATAACCGTGCAGAAACCGGAGAGGTTTGAAGGCAAGAAAATATTCGAATTTTCGGTACAGGAAGCCATCAAGAATGCCGAGGCCATACTAAATAAGGTGAAGGAAGAAATTGGCGGCTGAATTCAGGTTTGAATTTCCCCTGCCCCTGGGGCTTCACGCCCGGCCGGCCAGCTTTATCCAGGAAAAGTGCCAGGAATATAAGGGCGAAATAATCTGGGAAAACCAGAGAACTCAAAAGAAGGCCGCTGCCAAGAGCGCCATCTCACTGCTGACCACGGATACCCAGAAGGGGGACGTCTGCCGGGTGCTGGTGAGCGGAACAGAGGAGAAAAAGTTTGCCACCGAGCTGGAATCTTTTTTGCTGAAGGAACT
>JABLWX010000109.1 GCA_013178315.1 Candidatus Aminicenantota bacterium | reverse complement strand
TTCCTTGATTTCAAAACGGCTTGGCTCAGGGTAACGAATTCGACCGAGAGTCAGAACCACCATGGCCAGCAAAGCTGGCAGGAGAAGAAAGGCAAAACCGCGACGGTAGCTGCTGACTGTACCCAGCCCACGGTTCAGGAAAACTATGAGGGCCAGAAACAACGGGCCGAGCATAGCTCCTAACTGGTCCAGGAATTCTTCCAGGGCAAAGCCGTAGCCGGTGCCGACCTGTCGGGCGGCATAGGACATCATGGCATCTCGGGCCGGCTTGCGGATGGCCTTGCCCATTCGTTCGGCCACGATCAGCATGGCGGCCAGCTCCCAGCGCCCGGTCAGGGCCAGGAGAGGGACGGCCAGAAGGTTAAGGCCGTAGCCTATGAAGGTCAACAGCCAGTAATTCCTGGTGCGGTCGGCCAGAAGACCGGTAGCCAGGCGAAGGCCATAGCCGATGAATTCACCAAGTCCGGCCACCAGGCCGACAGCGAAAGCCGAGGCCCCCAGCAGACCGAGGTACGGTCCGGTCAGACTTCTGGCTCCTTCGTAAGTCATGTCGCTGAACAAGCTGACCAGGCCCATGAGAATGATAAAACTCAGGGCCTGCTTCTTAAGCTTCAGGTCTGGTTCCGATGGGGACATGTGCTCGGGCTCCTTAAATCGATTACCTGATTATAAAATAATTTTACAGGTCGTCAAAATCTTCTTGACCGCATGAGGAACTTTGGGATATGTAATCCTTTAATAATTTACTGGAGGTGCCAGCATGCCCGGAAGAAGAGAGTTCCTGAAAATTGGAAGCTTGGCCCTGCTGGCTGGCGGCTCCCTGAGCTCGACTCTTGCTGCCGCACAGTTGTCCGGACAGAAAGTTGAGGACGCGAAGTTAAAGAGCCTGCTTGAGGCTATCCAGCCCTTTGGCCCGGCAGACTTTCAACTCCGCTGGCAGAAGGCCTCCCGGCTGATTATCGACCGTAAGCTGGGTGGCCTGTTTGTGGAGCCCGGCCCGACCATGCAGTATTTTACCGGCGTTAACTGGTGGCGAAGCGAACGAACCTTTGGCTTTATCCTGTTTCCGGATAAGGCCCCGGTCTGGGTCTGCTCGGCCTTCGAGCTGGACCGGGCCCGGGAGATGATACCAGCTGACCAGGAAATCAGAACCTGGGAAGAAAACGAAAGTCCATTTCTATTAATCAGCAAAACTGTCCGTGAATATTCTCGGACAAAGAAAATTGGAATCGAGCCATCAACCAGAGTTTTCATCATCCACGGCCTGAGGCGGGATGACCCGGGGCTGGAGCTCATGGACGGCAGCCCCATTTCTGATGGCTGTCGTGGCATTAAGAGTGATAAGGAAATAAGATGCCTGGAAGCGGCTAACCGGATTACCAAGCTGGCTTACCGGGAAGCCTTCGGAAAGCTAAAAGAAGGTATGACTCAGGATGAACTGGCCGGCTTCATAAGAGAGGCACATACCAGATACGGCGTGGCCGGTTCGGGCGGTCCCTCTTTCGGTCCGGCTTCATCTTTTCCCCACGGCTCGAGAAAAAGAAAGAACCTGGAAAAGGGCGATGTCATCCTGGTGGATGGAGGTTGCCGGGTTGAAGGCTACAGTTCCGACGTCACGAGGACCCTGGTTTTTGACCGGGCTTCCGCCTTGCAGGAAAAGATATGGGACACGGTCCGACGGGCCCAGCTGGCGGCGCTTAAAGCCTGCCGTCCCGGGGCAACCTGCGAGGAGGTGGACCGGGCTGCCAGAAGGGTCGTGGAGGAAGCCGGGTTTGGCCCGGGCTATAAGTATTTCAGCCATCGGGTTGGTCACGGCATCGGACTCGAGGGACATGAATATCCTTACCTGGTTCAGGGTAACAAGCTCAGAATCCAGCCGGGTATGACCTTTTCCAACGAACCGGGCATCTATCTGCCCGGTGAATTCGGGATCAGGATTGAAGACTGCATGGTGGTCACGGAGGAGGGCGCGCGGATCATGGGCGGCCTGGAAGCGGCTTCCCTGAACGAACCTTTTGCGGTTGATTGATCGACTGACCGGTTTTTAAATTAATTATCCAGCGCTGAAGTTTGAAATAATTTCTGTCTTGGCCAGGCAAATCTAGCCGGCCAGGGAGTCTGTGAAATTGATTTGCTCTTTTTGGTCAGAGGCCAGGTCCGAGTAATGTCCATCTTCCTGGCCGGTCATCTGCCACCCGGGCTTTTAACCAATTAACAATAACTCTTTCTGGGGGTGGCTGAGAAATTCAGCCCCGGATTCCGTCATCACCACCATTTCCTCGATGGTAACCACGCCCCGACCCGGCACCGTCAGCCGTGGTTCCAGGGTGAAAACCATGCCGGGTTCAAGAGGATGGAATGGTTTATCGGCATACTTTTCCCAGGCCGGACCGAGGAGGGCTGTCCCGTCGTGGGCAAACCGTCCCACCTGGTGGCCGAGAGCATGGGGAAACTCCGGGTAACCGGCCCCGGTGATAATCTGGCGGGCGATTCGGTCGACCTGTACTCCCTGAACTCCGGGCTTCATGGCTTTCCTGGCTTCCTCAATTGCCATGACAATGGTTTCGAAACCTTTTCTGACTTCTGGCGGGGCCTGGCTTTCACCCGGCTGAAGCAGGTAGAAAGTTCTCTGCATATCCGAACAGTAGCCGTCAATCTTTACCCCGAAGTCCATGTTGAGAATATGCCCGGGTTCTGCCTTACGATCAGTCGGGGAGTAATGGGCTTGGGCGGTGTCCGGCCCGGTAAAAACTGCCGGGCAGGTACTCTGTCCCCAGGCTGTCGGCAGGCCTCTTTTTTTCAACTCATTCAGCATGAACCCGGCAATTTCTTTTTCGCTCCGCCCCGGAGCAATAAAACCGCGGACCAGGTCAAAGATTTCTTCGGTAACGGCTATGGCTCTTTTTATGGCCTCAATTTCCACCGGGGATTTCCTTTCTCTCAGGGCAGATACGACCCGCTCGGCCGGGACCAGCCTGTTTTCCAGCCCGATTTCCTGGAGGAAGTCGTGGAGAGTCAGGTACAGGCCGTGGGTCAGGCCGTCGCAGATTTCGCTGGTCCTGGAATAGTTAATGGCGATTTTTTGCGGATTAAGCTCCCGTAGAAAGTTCTGCAGAGGCTCTTTTATTCCGGTGACGTATCCATCCACCGCATCGTAAGCCCCGGTATCTTCGATAGCTTTCTTATCGTACAGGCCAACGATGGCCCTTTTCTGTCCGCTGGCGCTGATGATGAAGGCCGAGTGCCAGGTGACATGGCCCGGGGCCAGGAAGACCAGGCTGGGGTCTCCGCAGATCTCACTTTCCCTGGTAAAGGTTATCCAGCAGTCGAGGCCGACTTCCCTGAGGATTTTCACGGCCTGTTCTGTTTTTTCTTTAATGAGGGTCTGGGCTATTTCCATGAAATGTTCTCCTTTATGCTTTTTCCTTATTTCAACGGGAGTACCGCTCTAGTTTCCTGATCGATAGCCCAACCAGGACAGCGGCCAGGCCCAGCAGTCCGGCCAGGAGGAGGAAGAATTGATGGTGGGGAAACCGGCTGTATAATTTCCCCAGGAGCCCGCTGCCATAGCTTCCGAAAGCGATGGCCAGGTACCAGCCGCCCATCATCAGCCCGCCTATCCTGGACGGGGCTACCTTGGAAACGTAGGATAAACCCATGGGAGAAATCAGGATCTCGGCTATGGTGACCACAAAGTAGGTTGAGATCAGCCATAGCGGCGACATGATATTCAGGTCCCGGTTGCCGCCGCTGAGGCCGGCCATAACCATGATGAACATAGCAGCCGTCATGACCAGCATTCCCAGGAAAATCTTTCGGGGAGTGGAGGGTTCTTTTTCTTTCTGATGCAGGCGGTCGAAGAGCAGCAGCATAACAGGAGTCAGGGCCAGGATGAAGAATGGTTCAAAGAACTGGTAGGTTTCTGGTCGAAGCCAGCTCTTGATCACGGTGGAGCGGGCGGCGAACAGGGTCAGGGCAAAACCGTTCTGGTAAAAAGCAACCCAGAACAGGATGACTATGGCAAAGAGGATGATCAGGGCCAGGATCCGGCCGGAAAAATCAGGCTCAGGGTTTATGGTGGTCGGCCTTTCTCCGGCAGAACCTGTTGAGAGTTCGCGCTTTTCCCTGGCAGCAGCAAGCTCCTCTTTTCTCAAAGCCAGGTCGTCAGCAGCTGACAGGTGAAGCTTTCCGGCCTGGAAGATGACCAGGGCCAGAACCAGGCCAACGGCCGAGACCCAGAAAGACAGGTGGTAACTGTTAAAAACGGCGTTGTTTACGGTGGCGATGAGGGGAGCAACCATGGCTCCCAGGTTGACACCCATGTAGTAAATGTTAAAACCGGCGTCCTTAAGCTGGGGACGGTCCCGGTAGATGTTCCCGACCAGCACCGACATGTTGACCTTGAAAATTCCTGTGCCCACGGCAATCAGCAGGAGTCCCAGCTTGAAACTGGTAGTCTGGGAAGGGGAGGACAGGGCCAAACCGACATAGCCCAGGGACATCAACACCGCTCCCGCCCTGACTGTCTTCAGGCGGCCAAAGACCCGGTCGCCGAGCCAGCCCCCGACCAGCGGAAAGAAATAACACATGGCCAGGAAAAGGCCGTACCAATCACCCTTGCGTGAATCGGACCAGCCCAGGACACGATCCATGTAGAGAACAAGGATGGCCATCAGGGTGTAGAAACCTATTCTTTCCCACATCTCGGTAAAGAAGATGTAACTCAAAGCCCGGGGATGTTGCTTGAGCATGAATCCGCCTTATTCTATTTGAATTAATATGTTATGCCGGATAAAAATATCCGGGTTGAATTCCATCCATTCTGGACCGGATTTAAGATATTGCCCGGACTCAGCCTCCAGGGAGGTGGAACCGGTGAGATTCTCCTGAGTTGTCGGTTTGTTCAATCAATTTCGTACCTGAAAACCCTCAATCCGGGCAGGACCGGAGCCTGTCCCCGGTAAACGTTCCAGTAATACTCCCGGACTTCCCTGAGCTTCTGGTAGAGAAGATGAGTCTTGTTGGGCAGATGCTGTCCTATTATCTTCAGGTCAGCATTCACCAGGACCAGTTTTTCGCAGCGGTTCAGGATGCCAGCGGTGCCGATACTGGCCACGGTTACCAGCTCGTTCTTCCTGACCCTTTCCAGGAGTTCGCCATAGGTAAAAGGCCTCTCTTCAACCCTGAGGCCCATCTCTTTGAGAATAATCACCATTCCCTTTATGGTGATGGAAGGGAGAATCAGGTTGCTTTCCGGTATTTTGACGACGGTTCCGTCAGAAAGAGCAAACAGGCAGCAGGATGAATCCCATTCGCTGACTTCACGCTGCTCTATCGGCAAATAGGGGCGGTCATCGAGAAAGAGGACCGAGGCCGCTTCCGGGACCAGGGCCCGGGCCTCGTCTATGGCCTTGATGCTCATCAGGTAATTGATCCCCAGTTTCAGACAACCCGTCCCGTTCACGCCGAGAGCCCTGACCAGATGGGGGATAACCACTCCCACAAAGGGCTCTCCCAGATACTGGTCATACATGCAGGTGACCGCCCTGATGGCCGGGAAGTTGGGGAAGGTCACCCCCATGGAGTGCTCCTCGTCCAGGGTGAATGGCCTCAGGTAGCCCTGGGCCCCCTTTTCAGCCATCTCTTCCAGGTATGGTCTGAGGGTCGGGTGAGAGAAGAACTTTCGGATGAACAGGTTCTCCAGCTCCTCTTTGGTTGGCAGAATGGATTGCTGCTCCCGGCTTAAATTGAAACCCATGCTCCGGCGAAAACGCTCCAGGTTCTGGTCCCAGTTGACGAACACCAGCTCCAGCTTGCCGCGTTCATTCTTCCGGCAAAAATACCTTATGCCCTCAAAGCAAAGAAAGCTGGCGTAGTAAGCCGAACGGGTGGCGGCGTAAGTCTTGGCCTGGGCTTCGAACATTTCGAAGCTCTTATCATAAAGAAAATACCGCATCTGTCCGGGAGCCCATTTGACGCCTTCAAACTTGGCCATTTCTAACTCCTTATGATGACGTTATTTCAATGTGCAATTATATTCTCCAGGCAATCAAAGAACAGGTCCAGAGAATCCGGCCCATCATAGTGAGCCAGGCTGACCCGGTTGAGTCCGCTTTTTTGCAGGTGCCTGACCACCACCGCCGAATAATGATTGCCGTCGGCAATGATGATCCGGCCCTTTTCCCAGAAGTTTCTTTTCAGGTCAGAGGGGCTGAGCCCGGCTATCTCCAGGGCAAAGGTCGGTGTCCTGGAGGTTACCCGGCCGGGGTTATCGATTCCGTACAACTTCAGTCGGGGAGAACCGATCTTCTTTAATCTCTCCAGAAAGTAGAGGCTCAGGTCCTGTTCATACCGTTTGATAGCCTCCAGCGCTCGCCTGAAAACCTTTCGGGCCGGGGCCGAAGAATCCCCGGGGCTTACTGCCCGTCCCACTTCCAGGAGATATTCCAGCGCCCCCTTCAAGCCGGCCAGCTGCAGGTTGGGCAGCATGCCCTGTTCCCAGCAGAAAGGGGCCTGTTCCTTATTGGTTTCGACCCGGTAAGGGGCCAGCCCGTCCCGGACTTGAAGGCGGCTGTAGAGGAGGCCAAGCATCGGTCCAAATATTTTATAACCGGAAAAAGCCAGAAAGTCGCAGCCGATTTCCCTCACGTCAATAGGGGAATGGGGGGCCAGGTGAACGGCATCAACCACCACCAGGGCCGGGGATTTCTGCTTGATTTCAGACACCAGGTCGGTCAGCGGAACAATCGTTCCCAGGACATTGGAGGCACCGGTCAGGGCCACCAGGACAGTATTATGATCCAGCTTGCTGAGGAGGTCGGCGGCATCCAGAGAAAGGTCCCCGGTCAGGCGAACTCTTCTGACTTCGGCGCCCTGGGAGGCACCAATGGTTTCCCAGGGGGAAATGTTGGCGAAATGGTCCAGGTCAGTTACCACCAGGTTCTTACCCGGCTTGAAAAGGGAGCGGAGGGCGAAGGCCAGGTTAAAAAGGGCCGCGGTTGTGGAAAAATGGAAAGAAATTTCATCGGGACTGCCGGCTCCCAGGAAGTCAGCCACCAGCTGCCGGACCTGCTGCTGAAATTGCCAGGTCTGGTTTTCTGGCGGGGTTATTTGCCCGGGCATCGGGTTCAGGCCAGCGCCCTCGGCCATTATCGTCTTAAGGCAGTTATCGACCATCAGACTCCCGGCCCCGCTGTTAAGATAAAGCCGTTTCTCTCCCTTTGAATCTGCGGAAAAACCGGGAAAACGGTTTCTCAACTTTTGAAATACGCTGTAAATAACATCCGGGTCAGGCATGGGCTTATTAAGGCATATTTTTATAAGATTTAAAGAAAAAATTCAAATAGATTTAGAAAAAACTTGTTCTGGCCGCTTGCCCGTCGATGAGCCTGCAGAAACCGCCAGACGGAGACCTGTGGCACCCGGGTGTGGGGGCTGAATCCTTTCAACCAGGTCAATCAGGCCTCGCCGTCCTGAGGCCCTTTCCCTGAACACAGCGGATGCCCCTGGGATTAAAGCACTTGTTGCAAGACAGGCAGGGCGATTTATCAAGTTGCCCGGACTTAAATTTTCTGACCAGGTCAGGGTCGTTGATGAAAGGCCGGCTCATGGAGACCAGGTCCACCTGGCCGCTTTCCACCAGCCGTTCTGCCACCCGGAGGGATCTGATACCTCCCAGCCCGATAACCGGAATTCCCAGGGCTTTCTTTATGGAGGCAGCCAGCGGTACGAAATAGCCCTCTTCCTCTTCTGTCCTGAGACCGGGCCAGACCGACCCCAGGCCGGCTTCGTTCATCCCGCCGCTAACCTCTATGGCCGCCAGGCCAGCCTCCTCCAGAGAGGCGGCTATGTCCCTGGCTTCATCCAGACTCAGTCCACCGGGCAGATGGTCGGTGGCGTTCATCTTTATGATTACCGGGAAGTCTGGGCCGCAGGTGGAGCGGATACCGGATATTATTTCCCTGATGATTCTGGAGCGTTTTTCCCAGGTGCCTCCCCAGTCATCAGTCCGGCGGTTGGTGTGGGGAGATATAAAACTGCTGAGAAGGTAGCCATGACCGGCATGGAGCTGAACACCGTCAAATCCAGCCTGCCGGGCCCTGGACGCGGCCTGCACGAACCAGTCGATAACCTTGATTATCTCTTCCGACGATAATTCCCGTGGCAGAATCTTGGAAACCGGGTCGTAGACGGAAGATGGTGCCACCGGTTGCTGACCGCACAGCCCGGGCCTGGTCTGCCGACCGGCATGGGAGAGTTGAATAAAGATCAGGGAACCACTTCCGGCCTGGTGGACGGTGCTGACCAGGCGGCTCAGGCCCGGAATCTTGGTTTGGTCATCGACCGCGATCTGCCGGGGGCTGGCCTTGCCCGAAAGATGCACGTAGGCATGCCCGGTAATGATCAACCCTATCTGGCCTTCAGCCAGCCTGCGGTAAAGCTCCAGCTGGGCCGGGGTAATGGTTCCAGTGCGGTCTTCGGCCAGGTAATCGTGGGTGGCCGAGCGGACGAAGCGGTTGGGGACTTTAAGCCGCCCGATGGCCACAGGCCTAAATAAAATGGAAGTCATTTTCTCTCAGACCAGACGAATTATACGAAAACGACTGCCGGCTTTAAAGTTTTTCGTCTTTAAGTAAAATAGGCGGGAGAAGGTATAAAATGATTGATAACCTGAGCCCTGAAGAAAAGAGAGTGCTGGATACCCTGGACAGCCTGGCCATCAAATGGGTGCGCTTTGAACATCCGCCGGTCTTAACCCTGGAAGAGTCCAGCCGGTACTGGAAGGAACATGGCGGTGCCCATTGTAAGAACCTTTTTATAAGAAACTACCGGGGTAACCACCACTATCTGGTGATCATCCGGGGCGACAAGAAAGTTGACCTCAAACAGCTCACCACCAGCCTGGCCGAAGATCGCCTGAGCTTCGCCTCTGCCGAGCGACTTCAGAAATATCTGGGGCTAACGGCTGGCGCCGTTTCCCCCTTCGGCCTGATTAATGACCGCCAGAAAGAAGTCAGGGTGGTGGTTGACCGGGACCTTCAGGAAGAGACCGAGCTAAATTTCCATCCCAACGTCAACACGGCCACCATAAAGATCTCCAGGGATGATTTCCTGAAGTTCCTGCAATGGTCTGGACAGAAGATAATCTATCTGGAAATTAAGACGACTTCTGAATAAAAGACCTTAAGGAGAGCGATAGATGAAAATCAAGACGGCGACTTTCGGACTGATTCTGGGACTGGTCTGCCTGGCCAGCCTGCCCATCTGGCCGAATCTCAACGGTCTGGATGAGCCCAAGCTCAGTCCCGTGCTCAGGTACTATATGTGTCATCGAACGGCCGGGCCCATCACCATCGACGGCCGGCTGGATGAAAATTCCTGGAAGAGTGTTTACTGGTCCGAAGATTTTATGGACATAGAGGGGAAGAGCAAGCCCAAACCCAGGTTCAGGACCAGGGTTAAAATGCTCTGGGACGATGAATATTTTTATGTCGGAGCCGAACTGGAGGAGCCCCAGGTCTGGGCA
>JABLWX010000108.1 GCA_013178315.1 Candidatus Aminicenantota bacterium | reverse complement strand
ATAGAGCGGCTCAAGGACAGGCTGTGGCGGCTACAAAAAGTTAAGAAAAACTGCACAAATTTTCGTGTAGATTCTTACGTGAGGCAATGATTATGCTTTCATATAGATTTTCTCACGAGGCAACAGGCTTAAAGCCGGACGGGGGCCAACTGCCTTCTGCCGAATAGCTTATAAGAGAGAATAAATCTATAATATAGGCTATTCAGCCAGCGAACAAGGCTACTGCAGCGATGAAATTTCTGTCGGTCGAAAACCTGGAAGCCGGTTACGGCGGGCCCCCGGTAATTTCCGGAATTTCCCTGGAACTGGAACCGGGGGAATTCCTGGCCGTCTGCGGCCCCAACGGCTCCGGCAAAAGCACCCTGGTCAAAGCCATTCAGAAGCTGACCCCCTGGCTCAGGGGGAAAATTACGGTCAATGGCCGCAACCTGTTCGAACTCAGGACCCGCCAAATTGCTTCGCTCCTGGCCTATGTTCCCCAGGTGTTCGAGCCGATCTTTGATTTCAGCGTGGAAGAAACCGTGGCCATGGCTCGCTATTACCGGCAGCCGGGGCGCCTGGCCGGATTTTCAGAACGGGACCGGGCGGCCGTGGAAGAAGCCATGAAGCTGGCCGAAGTCTTCGAACTCAGAGAAAAAAAGCTCAATGAATTGAGCGGCGGCGAGAGGCAGCGGGTGCTGATTTCAAGGGCCCTGGCCCAGGACACCCCGGTGCTTCTGCTGGATGAGCCGAGTTCCCACCTGGACCTGAATTTCCAGCTACAGGTCTACCGGTTATTACAGGAACTTCAAAAGGACCGGGGCAAAGCCATCCTGGTAGCCGAGCATAACCTCAACCTGGCCGCCGCCTATTGCTCCAGCCTCGTCTTCATAAAGGACGGGAAAATTATCGCCCGGGGCCGGCCACAAGAGCTTCTGGAAAAAGAGCTAATCAAGAAAACCTTCAGAGTGGAAGTCGAGGTCAGAACGAACCGGTCAACCGGCCTGCCAGAGATCTCGCTCGTTCACCCGGGCCCTGACCGGGGATTAATACAAACCAGGGCTGCGACGAGGAACACCGCAGAGGAAGAAAGATGAGGAAAAAGAACGCCGCGGTCCCGGGCAAAATTTCAAGCGCCAAAGCCCGGGATATTTCCGACCGGTACCCATCCCCGGACCGGTCACCTATTACAATTGACTGGCAAGATAAATTTCCAGGAAAAGCTGGCCACAGAACCTGGTTACTGCCAAGGTTTTCCCTGCTGATTGCCACACCTCTGCTCTTGACCACATTCCTGGCTGCCCAGGCCCTGGAATTTCGAGACGACCTGGGTCACCAGATTCGCCTGGCTTCCTGTCCGCAGAGAATTATCTCCCTGGCGCCCAATTTGACCGAAATTCTTTTTGCCCTCGGCCTGAATCAGGAAATTATCGGGGTCACCAGGTATTGCGATTACCCGGAAGAGGCCAAAAACAGGGAGGTCGTGGGCGGCCTGGTTGACCTTAACCTGGAAAAGATTCGCAGCCTGAAGCCAGACCTGGTGCTGGGATTCCGAGGAAACCCGCGGCGGGTGATAGACCGGCTCTGGGAGCAGGAGATCCCGGTCTGTGTTTTCGACTCGGGACGGACCTTCGATGACCTGTTCACCCTCATCACCAGAA
Organism: Candidatus Aminicenantota bacterium; assembly: GCA_013178315.1. Classification (GTDB taxonomy): domain Bacteria; phylum Acidobacteriota; class Aminicenantia; order Aminicenantales; family Saccharicenantaceae; genus Saccharicenans. The sequence goes on along the minus strand of JABLWX010000108.1, from coordinate 8,100 downwards.
TCGGTCAGCTTACCTGCCGGCAGGAAAGCTCAACCAGCCTGATCACCACCCTGAAGCAGCAAATCACGGCAATAGAAAAAGCCCTTCCCCCGCCCGGACAGAAGAAAAGGGTCTTCCTGACCATGTATGGCCAGGGTTCCGGGCTCTGGACCTGCGGCCGCGATAGTTATCTCAGCTACCTTCTCCAGAGGGCACAGGCCGAAAACCTTGCCTCCGGGCAAAAGGGAAACTGGCTGGTTTACAACCGCGAGAAACTGATCAAGGACGACCCGGAGCTGATTCTTATTCTGTGCCGGAGCCGGGAAGACTTTGACCGGGCCAGGGCCTGGTTTTCTGCCCAGCCAGCCCTCCAGAAAATTTCAGCAGTTCGTGGCGGTCACTTTTATTTTCTCGACGAGGACCCGTTTAGCCGGTTTGCTCCAAGGCTGGTGGAAGCTTACCGGCAGCTGGTCATGACACTCTACCCTGGCCCGAAAGTTGGAAAGCAATGAAAACCACCTCGCGCCTGAGATTTTTGCAGCTGGCCCTGCTGCTTTTCACGCTCCTGGGATTCCTGCTATCACTGAAGCTGGGCCCGGTAAAAACCTCGCTTGACGAGGTTTTCCGGGCAATCATTTCCGGGAAAAGCGAGCTCACGGATATCATCCTGGGTCTTCGCCTTCCCCGGGCCCTGCTCGCCTACCTGGTCGGAACCTGTCTGTCTCTGTCCGGAGCCATCCTCCAGGGTTATTTTCGAAACCCCCTGGCTGACCCCTTTATCCTCGGGGCATCATCGGGGGCTTCACTGGGTGCTGTTCTTAGCCTGCAACTGGGCCTGGTCCTCAACCTGGCCGGCCTATCGGCCCAGAGCCTGCTGGCCCTTCTGGCCAGCCTGCTCCTGGTAAGCGGCGTTTACCTGATTTCGGAAAGAAGGCGTTTCCAGACAACCGAGTCCCTGCTGCTGACCGGGATTGCGGCCGGGGCCCTGGCCTCGGCCCTGACCTCTTTCCTGCTTTTCCACCGGGCTGATGCCTATGAACAGGCTGTTTTCTGGTTGTTGGGTAGCTTTTCCCTGGCCGAGTGGCAGCAGGTCTGGCTGATTCTCGGCACCCTGGTTCTGGCCGTTTTGGTTTCTCAATACCTGGCCCGGGACATGAATTTGCTAAGCCTCGGTGACGAAACAGCCCGGTCGCTCGGCTGCCCCGTCCGGTCGGTCAGAAGGGTCTTCCTGCTCCTGGCCACGCTGCTGGCTTCCTTCTCGGTTTCGGTGGCGGGAATAATAGGATTTGTCGGCCTGATTGTGCCGCACGGGGTCAGACTGATTGTCGGGCCCGACCACCGGAGGCTGTTTCTCCATTCGGCCCTGGCCGGGGGCCTGTTCCTGCTTGTCTCCGACCTCCTGGCCAGGCTGGTCCTGGCCCCGTCAGAGCTCCCGGTGGGAGTGGTCACGGCCGCTTTCGGAGCTCCGTTTTTTATCTACTTATTAAACCGCCCGCATTCCTCCTGACCGCGGGCCTTAATTCTTTAAGATTGACAATCGCGTCCGTTTTGCCTTAATGTAAAGATATCATGCTGCTGACTTTCAACCAGGTTCTATTCCTGATCTTGACTGTGGCTGCAGCGGTGCTGGCGGTATTCCTGGTTCTGTTCCTGGCCCAGCTCAGGCGGACGGCCAGGGAAGCGGAAAAATCCTTCCAGGACCTGCAGCTGGTCCTGCATAAGCTGGAAAGAATCGAGGACAAGCTCGACCGTCGCCTGGATGAGGCCGGAGTCATAATCGACTCTACCAGAAAGACCCTGTCCGGGCTGTCGGAACTTTCCATGTTCATGACCACCAGGCTGGTCAGGCCGGCCTCGCGTTTCTGGCCGGTGCTCTTTCCCCTGCTGCGCTTTGGTTGGCAGCTAATGAAAAAAAGAAAGGAGAAGAAAAATGTCAGATAACAAAGGGTCCTCTTTCGTTGACTATTTACTGACTTTCATGGCCGGCGCAGCCACCGGCTTCATCCTTGGGATTCTGTTTGCCCCGGCCAGCGGCAAGGAAACCAGGCAGAAGATTAAAGAGCAGGCCAAGAAGGGCCAGCAACTGGCGGCCGAAGGTTACCAGAGGATGGCCCGGGAAGCGGAAAAAGGGGTCAAGATAGCCAGGGAAAAAGCCGAAGAAGGCATCGAAGCCATAAAGGAATTCATCGAAAAGAAAAAAGGTGAATATGTAAGAAAGGAACCCGAGTTCCCGGAAGACCTGGACACCGAAAAATAACAAATAAATTTTTTTAACCTGACTGTATCACCAATAAGGGGGCAGGTGCTCATGAGGAGCAGGACCGCAAAATTTATATCCGGTTGCTTGCTTTTAGGTCTGATTCTCTGGCCGCGACCGGCTCCGGCTCAGTCCGATATCGAACAGAAACTGGCCCAGGCCATCGACCAGGAGATAGAGAAGAACCGGGCCGAGATGATCAAGGTCCGGCGTTTCCTGCACATGAATCCTGAGCTCGGCAATCGCGAGTTTGAAACAGCCAAGCTGGTGGCCAGCAAGCTGAGTTCCCTCGGACTGGAAGTTAAAACCGGGGTGGCCGGCACCGGAGTGGTCGGCCTGTTAAGGGGAGCCCTGAGCGGGCCTACCGTGGCCATCAGGGCCGACCTGGATGCCCTGCCCATTCAAGAACTGAACACTTTCCCTTACCGCTCGCTTAACCCGGGAGTGATGCATGCCTGCGGGCACGATTTCCATACGACCATTGCCCTGGGTACGGCTGCCGTTCTATCAAAAATAAAGGATAGAATTCGGGGCAACGTCAAGTTCATCTTCCAGCCGGCCGAAGAAGGACTGCCCGCTGGCCAGGAAGGTGGAGCTGCCCTGATGATCAAGGAGGGGGTTCTGGATAACCCACCTGTCCGGGCCATCTTCGCCCTCCACGTCTGGCCTGAACTGAAAGTGGGCGAAGTCGGCTATGCTGCCGGTTATCTCATGGCCAGCTCGGATAACTTCGTTATAACCATTGAAGGCAAGAGCGCTCACGCGGCCAGGCCCCAGGAAGGCATAGACGCGGTGGTGCTGGCTGCCCAAGTCATAACCAACCTGCAGACCATCATCAGCCGGGCCATCGACCCGACCGAACCGGCTGTCATCACCATCGGAAAAATCCAGGGGGGCATGAAGGCCAATATCATCGCCGAGAAGGTGGAAATGGAGGGCACGGTCCGAACCCTGAACGAGAAGGTCAGGGAAAGGATGCCGGTTCTCATGGAAAATATCATCAGGGGCCTCACCGGAAGCTACGGGGCCAGCTATAGCTTCAAGTATGAAAAGGGTACTCCCCCGGTTTATAACCACCCGGACCTGGTCCAGGCCATGGTACCGGTCCTGGAAAACGCCCTCAATCCCGACCAGGTGGTGCCGGTTAAACCCCAGATGGTGGCCGAGGACTTTGCCCTGCTGGCCGAAAGGGTCCCGGCCTTCATGTACCTGCTCGGAGTCAGGAGCCCGGGCCAGGCCAGCGCCGCCCCGCTTCACAGTCCCTATTTCAACCCGGATGAAAGGGCTATACCGGTGGGCATCAAGGCCATGTGCCACCTGGTCCTGAGCGCCCTGGAACAACAGGCTTCCCTGAAAGGCACGGACCGCCCGGCCGCCATCAAATAGTAAATGCCCGCTCCCCTGCTGCTGCCGGCGCTCAGTTTCATCGCCGGGATTTTATTCTCCATTGTCTTGAAATCGGCTTACTCCTGGCACCTGGTGCTGCTTACAGGAATTACCATTGCCGTCGGCTGGTTAGGATATTGCTTCAGGAAAGAACGCGCTGCTTTCTGGTTGATACTGGCCGGCTTTTTCCTGGCCGGGTTCGGCCTGTGCAGCCTGGAATACAGCCGGCACCAGAATAACGAGCTGAGACAGCTCAGGGTAGAAGGCTATCTTGATTTCAAGGGCCGGGTTCTCCGCTCGCCCGAACGACGAGCTGACCGCGATATACTGATCATCAAGGTTGAAGAGGTCCGGGTAAGCGGGGTTGAAAAAAGAATAAAAGGCCATCTCCGGCTAACCGTGGCCCACTCTTCCACCAGCCAGGAGCCGCTCGAGCTCCTGGCCGGAGACCGGGTAGAATTCTCAGCCACTCTGAGTCCGGAAGATACCTTCAGAAATTTTTTTCCTGATTTCATGCCGCGTTACCTGCGCAGCCAGCGAATCCAGGCCCGGGCCTTTGCCAAGAGCCCGCTGCTCATCAAGAAGATAAACCAGAAAAACCATACCCCCGCCGGCTTTTTTTCCGGCCTGAGAAGAAAACTGCAAAAGGGAATAGAAAAAGACTTTCCCGGCCCGGACCGCTTCACCCTGGCGGCCGAGGGGGCGGTGCTGGAAGCCCTGCTCCTGGGAGCCGACGGACGACTCGACCCGGAAACCGACCGGCAATTTCAGAAGACCGGGCTCTATCACCTGCTGGCCATTTCCGGGGCGCACGTGGCCGTGGTCAGTCTCTTGTTTTATTCTTTCCTCGGTCTGTTCATCACCAGGAAGAGGACCATCCAGCTCATCCTGCTGGCCGTGCTCATCTTTTATGCCTTCCTGGTCGAGGGTCAGCCCTCGGTATTCCGGGCGGTCATCATGACTTCTCTTTTCCTGCTGGGCAAGTTAATCTCGGCCGACACCAACCTTCTCAACACCCTGGCCCTGTCGGCACTGGTGCTCCTGGTGATAAATCCGTTCAGCCTGGAAGATGTCGGCTTCCAGCTGACCTTCCTGGCCACCCTGAGCCTGGTGCTGTTCTTCAAACCGATCTTCAAGGTGTTGCCGAAGTTGCCTTTCCGGGTTTCCGAGATGACAGCCATGTCTCTGGCCGCCGTGGCCGGCACCATGCCGGTCATAATCAGTAATTTTAACCGGGTGACCTTCGCTTCCCTTATTCTTAACCTGCCGGCGGCTCCGCTCATGGGACTCATCATGGCTGTCGGCTACATCTACCTGGCGGTGAACCTTATGCTGCCAGCAGCCGGCCACCTCCTGTCATTTGTCCTTAAGTACCTGATAAGATTTTTTTCCTGGGTGGCTGCCTGGCTCGAACCCTTTAACTCTCTTTCCTACCGACTCCCGTCACCCCCAACGATGGTGGTCATCGGGTTTTACCTGTGCCTGCTGTTGCTCCTGGCAAAACCCCGCTTCCGCTATCAGAAACTCTTAACGGCAGCCGGGCTGTCTGTTTTTTTCTTAGTGATGATCATCTATCCTTTTCGACCCCACAACGAGAGGCTAACCGTAACCTTCATGGATGTCGGGCAGGGAGATTCCCTGGTGGTGGAGTTTCCAGGCAGCCGGGTGATGGTCATCGATGCCGGGGGTTTTGTCCAGGGCAGCTTTGACCCGGGCGAAAGCCTGGTTTCACCCTACCTCTGGCACCGCGGTTATAAGAAGATTGACTACCTGGTCTGCAGCCATTTTCACCCGGACCATGCCGGTGGACTGCCGGCCCTGGCCCGAAATTTTCGGGTCGGGGAATTCTGGTCCGTGGAGGAAAAGGGGAACCGCCTGTCAGAAGAAATTAACCGGGTTCTTTCCCGGAAAACCAGGAAAAAAATGCTGAGGGCGGGTCTCAGCCAGGTGATAGACGGCTGCCGGGTTGAGGTGCTCTATCCCGATGAACAGGCCGAGGCCCTTTTCCATCCCGGGAATGACCTGTCGGTGATCCTGAAGTTGGACTGCGCAGAACAATCGTTTCTCTTGGCAGCCGACATCACTGCTCCGGTCGAAGATTACCTGGTCCGCCTGTGGCCAGGAAAATTAGAAGCCACCGTCCTCAAAGTTCCCCATCATGGCAGTCGTTCCTCCGCCAGCCCCACCTTCCTGGAAGCAGTGTCCCCGCGCTGGGCCGTGATCACGGCCGGCAGAAACAACGTCTACGGCTTTCCCGACCTCGAGGTCCTGGAAAGACTGGAAGCAGCGGGAATTGAAGTCTTGAGAATTGACCGGGACGGGGCGGTCAGGTTTGAGCAGGGGGCCTCTGGCCTTGTCATCAGGACGCCTGCCGCCGGAATGAACTGATCCCCCGATTTCTCCTGACCGGTGAATTTTTCTTTCCATTCATATCGATAATTTGCCCATATGCCCGTTCAACCCTTCTCCCTAAGGTAGTGTTGATACCTATTGCTTTGCTCAAAAAAACACGGGCCTGCCCGAAATCCTGAAACACAATTCGTGCCCTATAAGCTACCGTCAGGCCCGGGGCGACAGGAATAAGCAGGGCTCCCCCTATAACTAGGTTCCGAAATATGACCCGAAGCCTGTTGACGGTCAGTTTGACAGGCTTAACCTGGGGCTGTATTATTATATTGAGGGATGAAATTGCTCAAGAAGATAATTTCTATTTTTCTGTCCATCAGCTTCTGCGGGCTGACCATGGCCCTGGCCCAGGAGGAAAACCTGGCCGAGCTGGCCAGAAAAGAGCGGGAAAGACGGGAAAGTCTCAAGGACAAGAAAGTCCGGGTGGTAACCAATAAAGACCTGGAGAAGCTGACCAAGACCGAAGCGCTGACCCTCCCACCTCAAACCCTGGAAACGGCCGGGGCTGAAGCCACTTTCCCGCCAGCCGGGCAACAGGTATCCGGCTCACAGCAGTCAACCCCCGCCACCGTTCACCGGGTCAACGTGGAAAATCCACCCCAGGGTTCAGGCGGCATTTTCCCGGGAACGGCCGGGGCACAGGATGTCAGTGGCGGCTCCCTGGAAGAAGCCTGGAAGAAAGCTAAAGAATACGTGGAGTTGTTGACCCTGAAGCTGAATTCTCTCTGGGCCGAGTTTTACGGCCAGACCGACATGAAATCCAAAGACTATGTCCAGATGCAAATCAGCGAAACCTACGAGAAGCTCACCAAGGCCCAGGAAGAGGAAGCCCGCCTGCGTCAGCAATATGAGAACCAAATCAACCGCAAGAAGAGCGAGTCGGCTTCGCCCATCTGGATTAAATAAAGTCAAGCCTCAGCGGAAATAGACCTTTTCAATCTTGAGCCCAACGGGACTGCTTTCAGCGGAGTCCGGGTAGACCTTGTTGAGGGGAATGGTCCTATCCACCGCAATCGTCAGGCGCAACTCCGGGTCGGAAGCCGTCGGGAACGGACCGATGGGGTAGATTTTTCGGAATTCCCCGGGACCCAGCTTGAATTCGTCAAACAGGCCTTCATCCAGGTACAGGGAAACGGCAACCTGGTCTGAATAATTCCTGCCTTTTATCATCAGGATGGCCGGCCGGCCCGTATTCTTCAGGAGGCAGACAGCCCTCTCCCCGGTCCAGTATTCGCTAAGAGGCAAACCGGGACCGGCCGGAAGCCGGCTGACCTTTTTCCAGCCTTCCATGAAAACCACGTCGGGAGAGTCAGCCGGGCGCGGCAGCAACTTGATTATCCTGGAATAAAGAATGATCGGTTCACCCCCCGAGCCATTTTCCAGAACTATCCTGAATTCTACTTTCAGGCCAGAAACCATGCCGGGATTGAAGGGGTCGATAATCGCTGGGAAATATAGGTATCTTTCAACCTCGTAGACCCGGCCGGCCTGCCATTTTAGGGGAGGGGTCTCCGGTTCAAGGTTTTCTCTAAAAAGGACTCTATCCTGCCGGGTGGCCACGGCCACAACCCGGAAGTCCCTGTCAAAAGGCTGGAAACTGGAGGTGGTGATATACTTGACTTTTAACCTGGTAACCAGGTCATCGGTGAGCACCCGGTCCCCAAAAATGGCATTTACTGCCAGGCCCCTGATTGGCTGCCTTTCAATACAACCGGACAGCAACAGAATTAGAAAAATGAGTAGCAGGGAGGCAGGGGAAAAATACTTTTTATTCTTCAAAGGAAGATGTCTCATTTTAGCGGCCCGGAAATTGTTTACAAATTATAATCTAAGAAATAGGCTTTATCAAAGCTCCTTCGGCTCTTCAGCCAAAAGTGTGGTAGATAAGGAGGGGGAGGATGGCAGCCGGGATAAATGAGAGCAGGACTTTCTTGATGTAGACTTGCACATTTCTATAGCCGTAACTCAGCCTTTTTATCAGCTTCATCTTGGTATGTACTCCTTCAGTATAGGCATTGGTGGTCTTATGATGGAAGTAGTTGAGGATATACTCCTGCCATCTCCTCAGCATC
>JABLWX010000107.1 GCA_013178315.1 Candidatus Aminicenantota bacterium | reverse complement strand
AATCCAGGAAGACGGTCGACCGGGTTCTCGATTCCTTCTATCCTTTCGGTCAATCGCTCATACCGCTGCGGGAACTGGTCAGCTACGAACTGGTGGAGGGGCTTAATGAAATCAGGCGAGAAAACCAGGAACGGGAAATCCTGATCACGGCCAACCTCAGGGGCCGGAAGTTCAGCCGGGTGGTCCCGGATATCCAGGGCCTGATCCAGCAGATGAACCTGCCGGCCGAATACCGCATCCTGTTCGGCGGCGAGAGAGAAGAAATGGCCACCAGCTTCCGCTCGCTGCTGCTGGCCTTCCTGATGGCCGTGGTCCTGATTTACATGATCATGGCCGCCCAGTTCGAGTCCCTGCTCCACCCCTTCCTGATAATGTTTACTATTCCGATGGGATTAATAGGAACCGTCCTCCTGCTGCTGGCGACCGGGCAGAGCCTGAACGTCATCTCCCTGATCGGGGTGGTGGTACTGGTTGGTATCGTCGTCAACAATGCCATAGTGGAAATAGATTACATCAACCAGCTGCGGCGCGAGGGACACGACCTGCGCCGGGCGGTGGTGGAAGGAACGGCCACCCGTCTGCGGCCGATCATGATGTCGACCCTGAGCACGGTGGCCGGCTTGATTCCCATGGCCCTGGGCCTGGGGCGCGGAGCCGAACTGCTGCGGCCGCTGGCCATAGCCGTCATCGGCGGGCTGACCTCATCACTCTTTCTGACCCTGGTTCTCATCCCGGTTCTTTATGAATCTGTGGAGGCCAGGCTCAGGAGGCGGGAAGCCTGAATCGTTACTGGTTGAGCCAAGATGAGATTCTTCATAGAGCGACCGGTAGCCACCCTGATGGTCTACCTGGCCCTGCTGGCCCTCGGACTTTATTCGCTGTTCCACATTCCGCTGGAACTGGCCCCGCAGGAGGAATTTCCCCGGGTGGACCTATCAGCCTCCTGGCCCGGAGCCTCGCCGGAGGTCATGCAGACCCAGGTCACGGCCATCCTGGAAGAAGCGGTCCTGACGGTCAGGGGCATTCGCAAGATCAGCTCCACCAGCAACATTGGCTCCTGCCAGCTGACCATTGAATTCGACCCCAAAGTCAACCTGGAATTCGCCAACCTGGCCCTGAGAGAAGCCATCGGGCGGGTCCTGCCGGAACTCCCCTACGGGGTCAAGCCGGTGGTTGAACCTTACATTCCCGAGGATTTCAGGGTCAGGCCCTTCCTGACCTACACCATCTCTGGCAATTACCCGCTTCAGACCCTCAGGGAAATGGTCAAGGACCGGCTGGAAATCGGGCTGGGGTCGATTAACGGCGTTTCCAAGGTGGAAGTCAGCGGGGGGTCCGACCTCAACGTCCGCCTGACCCTCGACCAGAAAAAGCTCCGGGACCTGGGCCTTCATCCTTATATGATTGTCCAGGCCCTGGCCCAGGCCCTCGAGGTTTACCCCTCGGCCAGGGTCCAGAAAGACCAGGAAGAATACCTGCTGCGGGTGGCCCTGGCTCCCGTCGACACCAGGGACCTCGGGGAATTGATAATCCGCCACCAGGGCCCGGTCCCGGTTAGAGTGAAGGATGTGGCCACCATCAGCCTGGAATATGCCGAGATTTTTCACCTGAACCGAATCAACGGTCAGCCCACCATCATGCTCCGGGTCCTCAAGGAAAAGGGCAAAAATACTCTGAGAGTGGCCAGGCAGGTCAAGGACAGGCTGGAGCAGGTCAAGAAGAACCTGCCAGCCGACCTGATTTTCCGGGTGGTTGATGACGAAAGCCAGGAAATCCTGGATAACCTCCGCCATCTTTACCTTCTGGCCGCGGTCATTACCCTGATCATCTTCCTGATGATCTTCATCATCATCAGGAGGCTATCGCCCTCACTCCTGATACTGTCCTCGGTTATCTTTTCAGCAGTCATATCCTTCAATTTCATCTACCTTTTCAAGATTTCCCTGAACATGCTGACCCTGGGAGCCCTGGCCCTGGGCTTCGGAATTTTTGTCGACAACTCCATCGTGGTTTTTGAAAACATCCTCAGGTTAAGGGAATCAGGCCTGGAACCGAAGGAAGCCGCGGTCGAGGGAGCCCGCCAGGTCGTAACCCCGGTACTGGCTTCCACCCTGACCACCATCGGGGTGTTTTTCTGTTTCCCGTTTTTCCAGGGCAGGCTGCGGATCTACTACCTGCCGCTGGGGATAGTCATGTCCCTGGCCCTGACCACCTCGTTGCTGGTTTCCTTCTCTCTCATCCCTGCCCTCAGCCCGCGCCTGCTGTTCCTGAGGAAGGCAAAGCAGAAGAGCCGTTTCTTTCCTGTTTTTGAAAAAATTCTCCGCTTCAGCCTGAAACACCCGGTGGAAATCCTGCTGATAATCGGCCTCATCACCTTCGGCAGCTACCGGACTTTCAAGAAAAACGTGACCATAGGGGAATTTTTCCGCTGGTATTCCCGGGACCGGCTTAATGTTTCGGTTACCATGCCGGCCGGAACCAGGATCGAGGCCACCGACGAGCTCATCCGGAAATTCGAAGACAGGGCCCTGGCCTACCCCTGCGAAAAACAGGTCAACAGCCAGGTCTTCAGCGAACGGGGCTACCTGGACATAACCTTCCCGCCCGAGGTGGAACTCTCGGCCCACCCCTACATCCTGAAAGACGAGCTCATCAGGCTGGCCACCAACTTCGCCGGGGTCAGCATCGGCGTCTACGGCTTTGACCCACAGGGCTACTATTCGGCCATGAGCGCCGGCCGCTACCTGGATTCCTATATAAGAATCTACGGCTACAACCTGAAAAAGCTTCAGGACATCGCTTCTGACCTGGAAACCAGGCTCAGGCGGAATCCAAGGGTGGGCGAAATCAAGTCCATCACCGGGCAGTACTACTGGGGCGACGTCACCTCGACCGAGTACGTGCTCAGGATCAAGGAAGAAGCCCTGGCCAGGTACAACCTCGACCCCAATTATGTTTTCTACCAGCTGCAGAGCATGGTTCGCGGGACCTTCGGCCTCAGGCTCCAGGCTGTCATCCAGGGGAAGGAAAGGTTTATCGAACTCAAGTTTCCCGAAGCCGAGAACCAGGAGCTCAACCGGCTGCTGGAGATGCTGCTGGTCTCGCCATCCGGAGAGCAGCTCCAGGTCCGGGACCTGCTGGCCCTGGAAGAAAAGCAGATACCGGGCTCCATCTACCGGGAAAACCAGCAATTCCAGATAACGGTCATGTGGGAATTCAAGGGACCGTACAAGGCTGCCGAAAATTACCGTAAGGCTGTTTTTTCAGCCCTCAGCCTGCCGCCGGGTTTTACCGCCACCATGGAATACGGCTACTTTATGACCACCGAGGAAAAGTCCCAGCTGAAATTCGGGCTGCTGGCCGCCCTGGCCATCATCTTTGTCATCCTGGCCACTCTTTACGAGTCATTTATTCAGCCTTTCATAGTCATGCTGGCGGTTCCGCTATCTCTGGCTGGTGTCTTCCTGGCCTTCGTCATCGCCGGTTATCCTTTCGACTCTTCGGCCTACATCGGGCTGATCCTCCTGGCCGGAATTGTGGTCAACAACGCCATCATCCTGGTCGACCACATCAATTACACCAGGAAGAATTCCGGGTTGAGCCTGGTGGAAGCGGTCATTAAGGCCACCAGGGAGAGAATCCGGCCGGTGTTCATGACCACGGCCACCACGGTCTTCGGACTTCTTCCCCTGCTGCTGATACAGCTGGAAAGCGGCCGGCGCCAGATCTGGTCCAGCCTGGCCCTGGCTACCCTGGGTGGGCTGACCGCCTCGGCCCTGTTCATTTTCCTGGTAATTCCAATTTTTTATTATCATTTCAGCCGCAGGAGGTCCTGACCACGAGTTAAGGCGACCAACCCCGGTCTTCACAGCCGCGGGCAGGCATTCCATAACCCCGCCGGTCTCAATTTTGAGGTGGTCTCGACTTCCTTTCTTTAATTGGCAGGAAAGAACCTGCGGGAACCATGGCTCGGGCCATACCGCCCCGTGAGAAAAAGTTATATAATTAGATTTCCCAACCCGAAAGAAGGAGAAAAATCATGTGGTGGGAAGATAAATTAGTCCGGACCCTGCGCTGTCGCTTGCTGCAGAAGCCAGGCATCTTTGGCGGCCTGCTCTCGGCCATCGGGGCCGAACAGGCTTACGTGGGTGAAATCAAGATCATCCACATGGGCACCAACTACATGGATAGAGACATCACCATCTTTGTCGACGACGAGTCCCACCTGGAGCGGGTGATCAGAGCGGTCAAGGCCTATCCCCGGGCCGAACTGCTGGAAGTCAGGGACGAGGTCCTGGAGATGCACCAGGGCGGCAAAATTGCCGTGCGCTCCCGCTACGAGATCAATAACATCAGCGTCCTCAGGAAAGTCTATACCCCCGGTGTGGCCGAGGTCAGCCTGCTCATCAAGAAAAACCCGGCCCTGGCCAGGCGCTACACGGCCATCCGCCACCTGGTGGCCATCGTCACCGACGGCAGCGCCGTCCTGGGACTGGGAGACGTCGGCCCGCTGGCGGCCATGCCGGTGATGGAGGGCAAGGCCAGCCTGATGGAAACGCTGACCGGACTGTCCGCCGTTCCCGTTCTGCTCAACACCAAGGACCCGGACCGGATTATCGAGACCGTGGTCAACATCGCCCCCACCTTCAGCGCCATCCAGCTCGAGGATATTTCCGCTCCCCGCTGCTTCTACATCGAAGAACAGGTGCAATCCCGGCTGGATGTCCCGGTCATGCACGATGACCAGCACGGCACCGCCTGCGTGGTGACCGCCGCCCTGATGAATATTTCCAGGGTGACCGGCCGGGACCTTAAAAAGAGCTGCATCGGGGTCATCGGCCTGGGGGCGGCCGGGCTGGCCCTGTCCCGGATGCTGATGTTTTTCCTGGACAGGCCGGTCAAGGGTGCTGACATCAACCCGGAGGCCACGGCCCGGCTCCAGCAGGCCGGTGGCCTGGTTGCGGACCTCAAGGAAATAATGGCCTCCTGCCAGGTGGTCATCGCCACCACCGGAGTGCCCGGCCTTATCAAGAAAGACATGGTCAGAAAAGACCAGATCATCCTGGCCCTGTCCAACCCCAACCCGGAAATTGAACCGGAAGAGGCCATGGCCGCCGGGGCAGCCTATGCCGCCGACGGCAAGGTTATCAACAACGTCCTGGGTTTCCCCGGGATCTTCCGCGGGGCAGTGGATGCCAACGTGCCCCGGATTACCCGGGAAATGTTGCTGGCCGCCTCCAGGGCCATCGCCGACTATGCCCCGACCGGAGAAATCGTGCCCAATGCCCTGGACCGGGGATTGCACCGCAACGTGGCCAGGGCCGTGGCCAGGGTAGCCCTGGAGCAGAAGCTCAACCGGGATGACCTGACCGGTTACTTTGACTGAGGCCGATTTGACACCGGGTGCGGATTCTAATATATAAATAGCGCCGGGCTTCTGAAAACGGCAGCCGGGCTTCTTTTCAAGGAGGGAGAATGATCACGGTTAAGCAAATGCTCGAGGAAAAAGGTCACCAGGTCTGGACCGTTTCGCCGGACACCACCGTCTACGAGGCCCTGAAAATCATGGCCGAAAGGGAAATCGGCGCCCTGATCGTGGTCGAAGGCGGCCAGGTGGTTGGTGTTATCTCGGAGCGGGATTATGCCCGCAAGGTTGTCCTCAAGGGAAAATCCTCCCTGGAAACTCCGGTCAGGGAAATCATGACCACCCAGGTCTACTTCGTCAACCCGGAATGCACGGCCGAAGAATGCATGGCCCTGATGACCGAAAAGAGAATCCGCCACCTGCCGGTTATCCAGGAAAACAGGCTGGTCGGGGTCATCTCCATCGGCGACGTGGTCAAGTCGGTCATTACCAGCCAGAAAATTACCATCGAGCATCTCCAGAATTACATAATGGGAAAATACCAATAAACCTTTGAGGCCGGCGCCGCTGGCCGGCGCTGCCGGTCTTTTAGTCAATCTTCTTCTTAAACCCGTTTCGGCGGCAATCCGTTAATTTATCTGGCGGGAGTTATCTTTTCTTAATCCATTAAGATTGAATTTAGAAAACTTGATTTTATAGCCGGCCCGGTCAGTACAGGCCGGTCGAGCCGAAACCGCGCTCGCCCCGGCTGGTCTGGTCGAGCGAATCGACCTCGACAATGTCAACCGTCTGCACCGGCTGAATGAGCATCTGGGCGATTTTCATCCCGCTATTTATAATGAAAGGCTGCTTGCCCAGGTTGGTCAGCACCACCCTGACCTCCCCCCGGTAGCCGGCGTCCACCACCCCGGCCAGGCGATGCACACCGCCCAGGGCAATCCCGCTCTTGTCCCAGATGAGGCCGACATACCCGGAGGGAATGGCCATCTGCAACCCGGTGGGCACGGCCGCCGTTTCTCCCGGGTTGAGGGTCATCTGGACACAGGAAAAGAGGTCAAAACCGGCATCACCCTTGTGCCCGTAGACCGGAGTCCGGGCCTCGGGCGAGATTTTCTTTATCAGGACCTTCATGGCTTAAACTCCTTCCACCAGGACTTCATCAAAATAGGGTCTCAGTTCTTCGGCCCAGAGCCTGAGCTTCTCGGCCGCGTAAGGTTCAACTTTCAAGAAGGCCGGGTCCACGGTGTTCTGCGGGACAAACTGCTGGAGCTGGAAGCAGCTGGCCCCACTCAGCCAGGCCGCCATCTCCAGCAGGTCAGACTCATCCAGCAAGCCGGGGACAACGGTTGTCCTGAAAACATAGGGCAGCCCGCAGTTGCGGATGAGCTCCACGCTGCGTTTAATCTTGGCGGGGTCGACCTCGGCCCGGACCACCTCGGGATACCTGGCAAGCGGGGCCTTGATGTCCATGGCCAGCCAGTCCACCAGCCCCTGGCTAATTAGATATTCCAGCCTGTCTGGAAACGAGCCGTTGGTATCAACCTTGACCAGGAAACCCCGGTCCTTGATCACCCTGGCCAGGACTTCAATATCCTCGTGGAGCAACGGCTCCCCGCCACTCAGGCACAGCCCGTCCAGCCAGCCCCGGCGGGAATCAAGGTAGCCAAGGAACAGGTTAAGGTCCAGGGACGGCAACCGGCCCGGGTTGAGCACCAGGTCGGCATTGTGGCAGAAGGGGCAGCGAAAATTACATCCCCCGACAAACACGGTGGACGAGATGTGTCCCGGGAAATCCCTGGAGGCGAACTTCTCTAAACCCTTGATTTCAACCAAAGGTCCAGCTCCTCAGCCGAGTTGAGCACGGCCGTGGCCTGGCCGTTGTCCTCGATGATCAGGGTGGGGATGATGACGCTGCCCGAACTGTCGCGGCGCAGCATCTTGACGTACTCCCGGATCTTGTTTCGGCCATCCTTGGTGCTGACGTCGTACTCGACGGCCTGGAAACCCCTGGCCTTCAGCAGGTCCTTGATCTTATCACACTTGGCGCATCCGGGGAGGGTAAAAACCAGATAATCCATCCTTTGCCTCTCCTCGCAGAATTATTAAGGAAAATATTATCAGTCCAGCTTGGAATAGGTTATCCGGTCGCTGAACTCCTGTTGCTTTCCGTCATTCCAGGTCCTGACCGGACGCAGGTAGCCAACGATCCTGGAAAACACCTCCGTTTCTGAGCCGCACTCCGGACAGGTGGGATGCTGTCCCTTGAGATAACCATGGCTGTCGCAGACGCTGAAGGTTGGGGTAATGCTGTAATACGGGATCCTGGTTTCGGCAATTTTCTGGACCAGCTTGCGGCAGGTCTTCCAGTCAATGGCCTCCGGCAGGAAGGCGTGGAAGATGGTCCCGCCGGTGTAGAGCGGCTGGATATCTTCCTGGTGCCTCAGGGCTTCGAAAATATCCCGGGTGGCGTCGACGTTGAGCTGGGTGGAGTTGGTCAGGTAGGGATGCTTGTCCGTGCCGGAAGTGTAAATGTTCTTGTACTTCTGGCGGTCCAGCCGGGCCAGGCGGTAGGAGGTGGACTCGGCCGGCGAAGCTTCCAGGTTATAGAGATGCCCGGTCTCTTCCTGGAAATCCTTGAGCACCTCGCGCATGAAGTTGAGGGTTTCGATGGTAAATTCCTTGCCCTCCGGCGTGCCGATGCCCTTGTGCAGGAAGTTCATGCAGGCCTCGTGCATGCCGCAGATGCCGATGGTCGAGAAATGGTTTTCGAAGTGGCCGAGGTAGACCTTGGTGTAGGGCATCAGGCCCCTTTCCAGCATGTTATTGACCACTTCCCGCTTGGTCTCCAGTGATTCCTTGGCCAGGACCATCATCTCCCTCAGCCTGTCGAAAAACTCCTGCTTGCTCTGGGCTTCGTAACCGATGCGGTTGAGGTTAATGGTGACCACTCCAATCGACCCGGTCTGCTCCCCGGCGCCCCACATGTTCCCGGGCCGGTGTCTCAGCTCCCGCAGGTCCAGGTTCAGGCGGCAGCACATGGCCCGGATGTCGCCCGGGTTGAGGTTGGTCCCGAGGTAATTCTGGAAATAAGGAATGCCGTACTTGGCCGTGGCTTCAAACAGCAGTTTGGCGTTGGGATGGTCCCAGTCAAAGTCCCTGGTGATATTGTAGGTTGGAATGGGAAAGGTAAAAACCCGGCCCTTGAGGTCGCCCTCGATCATCAGTTCCAGGAAGGCCCGGTTGATCATGTCCATTTCTTGCTGGTAGTCGCCATAACAGGAGTCGAGTTCTTCCCCGCCGACGACAACTTTCTTGTTCTTCAGGTCTTCCGGCACCGTCCAGTCGAAGGTCAGGTTGGAGAAGGGCGTCTGCCAGCCCCAGCGGCAGGGAACGTTCAAACCGAAAATGAGTTTCTGGATGTCCTGCTTGACCCGGTCGTAGCTCAGGCCGTCAGCCCGGACAAACGGGGCCAGGAAGGTGTCAACGCTGGAAAAAGCCTGGGCCCCGGCAAACTCGGCCTGCATGGTCCCGATGTAATTCACCATGTGCAGGGTGGCCGTTTCCAGGTGCTTGGCCGGATGGGAATGAACCTGGTTGGGCACATGGCCGAACCCCTTGCGCAGCAGGTTCTCCATGGACCAGCCGGCGCAGTAGCCGACTATGGGGTAGGAAAGGTCGTGAATATGAAAATCACCCTCCTGGTGGGCCTTCTTGATTCTCTCGGAATACAGGTTGTTCAGGGCAAAGTTGGACAGGACCTCGCCCGAAATCCTGGCGTTCAGGCCGGAAAAGCTGACCACGCCCTCGTTGCTGTTCTCCCGGACCTTCCAGTCGTGGTCGTTGATGTAATCCTTGATCAGCCTTTCCAGGTTGATGCCGGTTTCCTTGGCCTCGCGGATGGCCTTGTGCTTCTCGCGGTAGAGGATGTAGGCCTTGGCCACCTCGTGGTAGCCCTGCTTCATCAGCACCATTTCCACGATGTCCTGGATCTGTTCCACCGAGGGAATCGTGTAGCCACCGAATTTTTCCTCCAGGACGAAAACCACGATGTCGGAGACATGCTGAGCTTCCATGTGGTCGTCGATACCCTGGGACCGCATTGCCTTGTAGATGGCGTTGGTTATCTTGTCCTGGGTAAAATCAACGATGGCCCCGTCTCTTTTTTTAATACGGGTGATTTTACTGGTCTTGACCATCCCTTCCTCCCTATAAACCTAAAATTTTTTAGATTCCTGTCTAACCCCAGGCGCCCCTTTTATGCTATTATTTCCCAGGTAAGCAAAAAGCCTGAAAAAACAATATTTAGTGCTGTTCATGGCTCCTGGATACTAAATCTTGTGCTTTCGGCAATATATATAAATACATTGAAAAAGCTTTGTCAAGTGGAAAAATGAACTTTTTTTAATAAATTTTTTCAGGGGGAAAAAGTGCATCAGCTGAGCCTTGAAACCTCCAGGAAAGAAGAATTTCTGAACATAACGGGAAAAATTCGGGCCCTGGTCCGGGA
This sequence comes from Candidatus Aminicenantota bacterium, assembly GCA_013178315.1. Taxonomy (GTDB): domain Bacteria; phylum Acidobacteriota; class Aminicenantia; order Aminicenantales; family Saccharicenantaceae; genus Saccharicenans. Next base: position 38 of record JABLWX010000107.1, on the reverse strand, counting down.
CTCGGGGATCAGGTCTGGTTTGGCCTTAATTTTTTGCC
>JABLWX010000106.1 GCA_013178315.1 Candidatus Aminicenantota bacterium | reverse complement strand
AAATTATATTTTCGTTAACAGTATCTTCCCGGATGACATTGCAGCCTTCCTCCGGAAGGTTGCTTTTTATGGAAACCCAGGTCTTCCCGTAATCTTCGGAAGAAAAGACGTAGGTGCTGAAGTCATCCTCGCGGTAGCCGATCATGGTCAGGTAAACCCGGCCCGGCTGGAAGCGGCTGGCCTCGAGCCTGGTCACCCATTTCTTGGGCAGCCCGGCGGTTATCTTCTCCCAGGAGCAGCCGCCGTTCCTGGTGACCCAGACATTGCCGTCGTCGGTGCCGGCATAAATCACTTCTGGGGTGAAGGGTGATTCGGCCAGGGCAGTGATGGTGGCAAAGGGCACGTCGCCGTCGATATTCTTGCGGTCGGAGAGGTCGGGCGAGATTTCCAGCCAGTTATCGCCGCGGTCTACCGATTTCAGGACTTTATTGGCCCCCAAGAGCAGGGTGAAGGGATTATGCTTTGAAATCAGGAACGGGGTCAGCCAGTTGAAACGGTAAGGAGCCTGGACCGTCTTGAGCTGGGGCTTGATGGACCTGGTCTCCCGCGGGTTGTTCAGGTTCAGCCGGAAAAGGCTTCCGAACTGGTACTCGGCGTAGACAATGCCTTTTTCCTGCAGGCTGGGCTCGACAAAGGCCCCGTCGCCGCCCAGGATCATCCTCCAGTCCCTGTCCCGGCGCCCGAAGACAAAATCCCGCGGGCCAACGTTGACGCCGTTGTCCTGCAGGCCCACGTAGATGTTGTAGGGCGTTTCCATATCGAAGCTGACGGTATAACACTGGGCCAGCGGCAGGTTGGCAATTCTCTGGAAGGCCCGCCCGGCATCGTAGGAGACATTCAGCCCGCCGTCGTTTCCTATCCAGACTTCCCTCGGGTCATTGGGGTTTATCCACAGGGCGTGGTGGTCGGGATGGACGTCGGCGTAACCGTAGCCGTAAGAGCCACCGACTTCGGGAATTTCCTTGAAAGTCTTCCCGCCGTCAGTCGATTTCATCAGCGGCACGCCCAGCAGGTAGACCACGTTTTCGCTCTCGGGCGAAACAAACATCTTGCCGAAGTAATACCCGTAGGTATTGACTATGGAATTGGGCAGGAAACCTTCATGGGTCTTCTTCCAGGTTTCCCCGCCGTCATCGCTGCGGTAGAGCTCCGCCCCCTTGACCTGGGTGGTGAACAGGGCAGCATTGGCCCCGCCCTGGAGGATGTCAGCGAGCTCGGAAAGAGACAGCTTCTTCTGCTGGACCGCTTCCTTGACCGATTTGGCCGTAAATACCTGGGGAGCCCGGTTCTGCCGGAGCAGGGCTTCCAGCTTGCCGTCTTCCAGTTTCAGAAAATCCTGGACAGTCATCTTCTTCAAGGCTTCAATGGTCAGGGTGCCTTTCGCTCCTTCCCTTGGTTTGGGCTGGGTCCTCGGTTCCTGGTTATCCAGGAAAGCATAGACCACCTTCGGGTTGGAAGGACAGACGGCCAGGCCGATGCGCCCGACATACTCGTTCTGGGGAAAGCCGTTGACGATTTTTCTCCAGGTCTTTCCGCCGTCGGTGGTCTTGTAAATGGCGCTTTCCCTGCCCGACTCGGTCATGTTCCAGGCTTTCCTGTTCCTTTCCCAGGAAGCGGCATAGAGAACTTCGGGGTTGGATGGGTCCATGACCAGGCTGATGACCCCGGTCTTGGGCGAGATGTAAAGGACCTTCTGCCAGGTTTTCCCGCCGTCGGTTGTCTTGAACACGCCGCGCTCTTCATTCTCAGTATAGAGATGGCCGATGGCCGCCACGTAGACAGTTTCCGGATTTTCGGGATGGATTATTATGTCGGCAATGTGATGGGTGTCGGCCAGGCCCAGGTGCTGCCAGGTGCGGCCGCCGTCGGTGGACTTGAAAACTCCGGTCCCGGCATAGGAAGACCGGGAAGAATTTTCTTCGCCCGTCCCGGCCCAGAGAAGGTTCTTATCTTTTTCATATATGGCCACGCTGCCAAAGCCAACCCAGGACTGGTCGTCGAAGAGCGGGATCCAGGTGGTGCCGCTGTTTTCGGTCAGCCACAGGCTGCCGCTGGCCGAGGCCACCAGGACCCGGTGCGGGTCGGAGGCATAGCCCTTGATCTCGCAGATTCTGCCGCCCATAAAATAGGGGCCGAGATTCTGCCATTCAAAATTTTTGAACCACGATTCGCTGGCCAGCTTCTGGTGAAGCTCCCAGGAACTCAGCCTCTGCTGGGCCGTGGTCTGGGCCGGGAGCAGCCCGGCACAGAAAACCAGCAGAAACAAAATTGAAAATACCCTTAAATAAGAGCAATCTCTGTTTCTCATCAAGTTTTTCATGATAACCTCCAGGCCAGGCATTAAGAGAATGATTTTACAAATTTGTGGCGGGCTCAGGCAACAGGTATTTGCGGTTGACCCGGTTGCCAACCGCCCCGGCCGGTGGTAAATTATCTGCTTATATCGAGGATAGAAACACAAGAATGAAGAAGCAAATTTTGCTTTCGGCCTCGCTGTTTCACGCCCTGACCGATGCCGCCACCATCGTCACCCCGACCATATTCCCCATATTGTACAGCCAGGCCTTCCTTATAAAAAAGTATTCCCAGATTGGCCTCCTGTCCAACCTCGGCCTCGTCACCACCATCCTGGTCCAGTTCTGGGTGGTGGCCCTGTCTTTTCGGCACGAATACCGCTGGTTGATGCTGGCCAGCGGCCTGGGCATCTGCCTGGCCAGCTTTCTCGTTCCTTTCTCCCCTTCCTTCGTCGTCCTGATGCTGTTGTTCATAGTGCTCAGGGCCTTCACCAGCTTCTACCACCCGATTGTCATTGCCTGGATTTCCAGGTCCCGCTCCGGCCTGGGACGGGAGCTGGATGACGCCATGGGCATCCAGAGCGGCTCCGGCAACCTCGGCGTGCTCCTGGCCTTTATTACCACGGGTTATATCGCCCAGAATTATGGCTGGAAGGCACCGCTCTATGCCTGGGCCGTGGTCGGACTGCTGATAACCGCGGTTGGGGTAATGGTTATCAACGGCGTATCATCGCGGCAGCCGGTCAAGCCCGACCTTTCAGCCCGGAACTGGCTGCAAGTACTCAAGAAAGTCAGCCACCTGCTGCCGGGCTTTTTCTTTGGCGGGATGGGCTGGTCGGTAACCGTCTATTACGCCCCTTCGCTGCTCCACAACAGCTTTAACATTCCCATGGGCCGGACCGGTGTCTACTTAGCCCTGTGGATCGGGCTTGGAACGGTCACCGGATACCTCTACGGTTTCTGGAGCAGGAAATTCGGCCGCAAGCAGGTCTTCCTGACCAGCCTGGCCGGGGCCACCGCCTGCCTGATGGTTATAGGCCTATCATTGAACCAGACGCTATCAGTTATCGCCCTGCTTCTTTTTGGCGGCTTCCTGCTGATGACCTATCCATCGCTCCACACCTTTGTCGGCTCGACCGTCAGGGACGAAGACCAGACCCAGGCTTTCAGCTGGATTTCCAACATCCAGATGATATCGGGCGCGGTCATCAGCCTGGTCTCGGGATTCCTGTCAGACCTCCTCAGCATCCGTTTCCCGTTCATCCTGGCCGGTCTCTTATCCCTGGCTGTTTTCCTGTTTTACCTGCCCAAGGACCACAGCTACTTCGGAGCCAGGGAAATAGAATCGACTTCGGGTCACCTCCAGGCTCCGCCCGTTTGATTACTCCATCGGAGCTTTGAAACAATTCCTTGAATCCAGGTTTATTCAAGAGTAAAGTTAATATATCGGCTCAGAAGGAAAGGAAAGGAAAGGAAAATGAAAAACCTTAAGAATAGGAAAAGGGGTATTCTTATTTTATTCGGCCTGCTGGTTTTAAGCGCTTTGTTCATTACCCGGAACCTCCAGGCCCAGCTGACCGAAGACGAGAAGAATACCATCGAAGTTGTTAAAAAAGCCCAGAACTCGGTGGTCTTCATCACCAACATCCAACTGGTCCGCGACTTTTTCTCCTGGACAGAAGAAGCTGTTCCCAGGGGCAGCGGCTCCGGTTTTATCTGGGATGAGCGCGGGCACATCATCACCAATTACCACGTGATCGAAGACGGGGACCTGTTCAACGTTACCCTGCCCAACCAGGAAGAGCGGCAGGCCAAGCTGGTTGGCAAGGAACCGAACAAGGATATAGCCGTCCTGAAAATTGAAGGCAGCCTGAAGGGGCTTTTCCCCATAAAAATCGGCACTTCCAGCAACCTGCAGGTTGGCCAGAAGGTCATTGCCATCGGCAATCCTTTCGGGTTTGACCACACGGTCACAACGGGAATAGTCAGTGCCCTCGGCCGGAGCATGCCCGGGGTGGGCGGGGTAACCATCCGGGACATGATTCAAACTGACGCGGCTATTAACCCCGGAAACTCCGGCGGTCCGCTGCTCAACTCGGCCGGTGAGCTCATCGGCATGAACACCATGATCGTCTCTCCCTCCCGCACTTCATCCGGCATCGGTTTTGCCATACCGGTTGACACCATCAAGAAGATCGTGCCCCAGATCATCCAGTACGGACGGGTCATCAGGCCCGGACTGGGCCTGACCCTGCTGTCTGACCGCTACGGGCAGCGACTGGGAATTCAGGGCGTGGTCATCTACGAAGTCCCCGCTGACTCCGAGGCCTATCAAAAGGGACTGCGCGGCCTGACCAGGAGCCGGATGGGCCGGCTGGTCATCCAGGATGTCATCAAGGAAATAGACGGAAAAAAAATACGTTCCTACGACGACCTCTACAATCTCCTCGACGATTACAAGATTGGAGACCGGGTCACCCTGACCGTGGAAAGGGACGGGAAGACCAGGAAGGTGGAATTAACCCTGGTCAGGGTTGATTAAAACTCCTGCTGAGTCAAAGAAAAACCCGCATCTACTCTTCAATCTTTCTGGCCCGGACCTCGTAATCCTCCTGCCAGAGCACCAGCCCGGTCACCCGGCCCTGCTCGTCCAGGTTGAATTTAATCCTGATAAACGGGTCCATCGAGAAAAAGATGGTCTGGGTCTCCACGTAAAATTTGGTGGCCGCCTGGCCGGTCGGGTGGACGATCAGGTAATAATCCTGGTAATCAACGTCCAGGAAATAGTTTTCGTTGACCTGGTAGCGCCCGGTGTATTTCTGGTAAATTTCAGGCGCCAGGCGGAACAGGGTTTTCTCCTCGGGCTGGTAATCGGGCCAGCCGTAGATGACCGCCAGCCCGCGCAGGATTTCTTCGATCAGCACGCCTCCGTTATCGCTGTTGGTCATAACCACCGCTCCCTGGCCGAGGGCTGGATAGATGAGCACCGCCGCCCGGTAACCCCGGGTCTTACCCTTCAGGAAGAGCTTGAATTTTTCGTGCTCGCCCTCCAGGCGAAAGCCATACCCGCTTCCGGCCGCCTGGGGAGAAAGCATCCTCCTGGCCAGGGCCGGTGAGAGCAATCCACCGGTCTTGCCCCGGGCACAGTCCATGAGCTCGATGACCAGGTCCAGGTATTCTTCAGGTGTTGACCATAAGCCCCGGGCCGCCTGTTCCGGGTAACGGTACCAGCCACCTTCGATCTCCTCGCCCTCCCGGAGATGGCCCAGAGCCACGTCCTCAACCGCCGGGATTCCAAAAAAGGTATTCTTCAGGCCAAGCGGCTCCAGGACCTCTTCCCGGGAAAGCTCCGGCCAGCTCTTTCCGGTGCGGCTGGTCAAGTACTGTTCGAGCAGCACGTAGTTAAAATCAGAAAAGCGGACGGGTATTTCCGGGTCGAACCCCCGGTAGCTGTGGTAGTTTCTGGCCGGCTCTTCACCCCGGAGAACGGCTCCGAGATCCGGCAGGGGTGTCGACCGGGAATAACCTTCCGAAGTCCAGGGATAGAAACCGGCATTATGGCTCAACAGGCTGGACAGCAGAAAGCTGAGCTTTTCTGATGGCCTGAACTTTCTGCCAGAAAAGGCTATGTCCAGGTAATAATCACCAAGGTTGGCTTCCAGGCTGACCAGGCCCTTTTCCACCAGACGCAGGGCCACGGCGGCTGAAACCGGCTGGCTGAGGTCGCCTGCCTGGAAAACGGTATTTCTGGTCAAGGGCTGATACTGGACGATGTCTTTATAACCGTAGGTCCGGCTCCACTCCAGCCGATACTTGTCCATGACGGCCAGGCTGACCCCGGGCACCTTATAAAAGGACATGCGGTCGGCCAGCCTCATTTTTTCCGGCCTCTGACCCTTGAGGTAAACCGGCCGCAATAGCCCTTTCTCCAGGGACTTCTGGCGGCCCCTGGTCAGGGATTCAGGCGTCTGGCAGGCTGAAATTATCAAGAACAGCAGGACCAGCAGGCCGGCCCCTGATAGGCAGAATAAAGCGGCTCGGATATTACTGATACTTTTTTTCATCTTTTATTTCCTTCAGCCTGGAAAAGACCTCAGCCAGGCTGGTTATCGCCAGCAACGGCCAGTGTCCTGTTTATGATCACATTTTCCAGGTTCCGGCCACGATCAGGTTGGTGCCTGTAATCTTCCCGGCCCTGTCCGAGGCCAGGAAGGCCACCGCCTCGGCCACGTCTTCGGCCCGGCCGAGCTGACCTTCCTTTATTTTTAGCGAAGGGGGTATTTCCCCGCCTTCTATCAGGCCCGGGGATACCATGTTCACGGTGATATTATTCTCCGTTTCGGCCACCGCCGCCGTCCTGGTTAAAATCAGCAACCCGGTCTTGGCCACGGCATAAGGAGTAACACCGGGAAAGGAACCCAGGTGCTCAACCAGGTGAAAGCCGATGTTTATGACCCGACCCCATTTTTGTTCTCTCATGCCGGGGAGAGCGTGTTTCATACAGAAATAGGAACTTTCCAGGTTGGAGCGGAAGATATCTTCCCAGTCGCTGCGGTCGAGCTGGTCCCAGGGCCTGGTGCGAATGGCTCCCGGCAGGTTGACCAGGATATCCAGCCGTCCGAAACTGGCCCGGACCCGGTCGACCAGGTCGGCCGCGCCCTCTTCGCTGTTCAGGTCGGCCGCAAAAATTTCCACCTGCCGGCCTGCTTTTTCAATTTCTTGCTTAAGGGCTTCGGCTTTTTCCTTGTTCTTGAAATAATGCAGGGCAAGCAGGTTGAAATCGGCCGCCAGGCGGCGGGCCACGGCCGGACCCAGGTGCCCGGTGCTACCGGTAACCAGGACCACCCTTTCCGTTGTCATTTTACTTATTCATCTTATTAAAATTTATTTCAACGGGCCGGTAACTTTCTCCACCGCTTCCAGGATTTCACCGCTCTGGACCACTTCCTTCAGCCGGCTGATGTCAGAGTAGAGCGGACGGTCTTCGTCCATGAAGTCAACGTACTTCCTGATGACTTCATAGGCAGCCTGGACCGCCGGGCTGGGCCGAAGCGGCTTGCGGAAATCTATGGCCTGGGCCCCGGCAATGAACTCAATGGCCAGCACGGCCTGGGCGTTATCCAGGATCTGCCTGGTCTTGAGGGCGGTGGTCATGCCCATGCTGACGAAATCTTCCTGGTCGGCTGCGGCCGGTATGGAGCCGGTAGCCGCCGGGTGGGACAGCACCCGGTTCTCGCAGACCAGGGCTCCGGCCGTGTACTGGCTCAGCATCAGGCCGGAGAACATGCCCGCGCCACGGGTCAGAAAAGCCGGAAGCCCCACGCTGAGATGGGGGTTCATCAGCCGGTTGACCCGTCGCTCTGACAGGACGCAGACGGTGGTGATGGCCGTTCCCAGGAGCTCCAGGGCGAAGGCCTGCGGCACTCCCTGGAAGTTGGCCCCGGTCAGGACCAGGTCATCATCCGGGAAAAAGATTGGATTATCGGCCGCTCCGTTGAGTTCCACCTCGATCATGTATTTTGCCCATTGCCAGGCATCGCGGGCCGCACCCACCACCTGCGGGGTGCTTCTCAGGCTGTAGGCGTCCTGGACTTTTTTCCCCGGCTGCTTGAGCAGCTCGCTGCCCTCGGTAATCCTTCTTATATTTTCAGCGGAAGCCAGGGCTCCCGGATAACCGCGGACCTTGTGCACCCGCTCGTCGTAGGCTTTCATGTTGGCGTTTAGGACCTCCAGGGTCATGGCCGCCACGATTTCTGAATTCTTTATCCAGCGCAGGGTGTCGTGAACTTCCAGGGCCCCCAGCCCGGTGATGACGTTGGAGCCGTTGATGGTGGCCAGCCCGTCCCGGGCCTGGAAGACCAGGGGCTTGAGCCCGGCCCTGTCCAGGGCTTCCCTGGCCGGTAGCCGTTCCCCGCGGTAATAAGCCTCGCCCTCGCCCATCAGGACCAGGGCAATTTGGGACATGGGTGACAGGTCGCCGCAGGCTCCGACCGAACCTTTCTCGCAGACAACCGGGGTCACTCCCCGGTTGAGCAGCTCGGCCAGCATCTCCACCACTTCCAAACGCAAACCAGAGTGGCCATGGCAGTGGCAGCTGATCCTGGACAGCATGGCCGCCCGGACCACCTCTATGGGCAAGGGCTGGCCATAGCCGGCCGCGTGGCTGTAAATTATGTACTTCTGGAATTTCTCCACCTGTTCCTGGCTGAGGACGACGTTGGCCAGCTCTCCGATTCCGGTATTGACACCGTACATGATTTCATTTTTTTTGATCTTGTCTTCCAGCAGGGCCCGGCATTTCTTGATACGGGCCTTGGCTTCGGGGTGAATTTCCACCGGCTGGTTTTCTCTGGCCACTCTGACCACCTGGTCGATGGTCAGGTGCCCATCAACTACGATGCTCATCAGCTCCTCCTGTTTTCGGGTATTCATGGACAGGTATAAAATTTATAGGAAGTCGCCGATAAAGGCAAGACTGGAAAGAATTTTCTCGGTTTTATTGACATCCGGCCCCCGTCAGGATATAAGATTTTATTCTTAATTCCACAGGATACGAGGAGCTAAGATGACCCCTGAAACCGAGACTATCCTGGTCACCGGCGCTTCCGGACAGATTGGTTCCGAGCTGGTTCCAGCCCTGAGGAAGCTTTATGGAAACGATAAAGTAATTGCCTCGGACGTGGCCCGGCCGTCCCCGGCCCTGGAAAATTCAGGCCCCTTCGAAAAGCTGGACGTGACCAGCCGCCAGGAAATAGGCCAGCTGGTCCAGAGGTACCGGGTCAAGGTCATCTACCACCTGGCGGCCATCCTCTCGGCCACCGGGGAAAAATTTCCCCAAAAAGCCTGGGAGGTCAACATCAACGGCCTTTATAATATCCTGGAGGCTTCCAGGGAGCTCGGGGTCAGGCAGGTCTTCTGTCCCAGCTCCATTGCCGTCTTCGGCCCGGCCACGCCACGGGTCAACACCCCCCAGGATACCGTCCTCAGTCCCACCACCATTTACGGGGTGACCAAGGTGGCCGGAGAGCACCTGTGCGATTATTATGTCAGAAAATATAACCTCGATGTCCGGGGCTGCCGTTTTCCCGGGATCATCAGCAACGAGACCCTGCCCGGCGGCGGTACCACCGATTACGCCGTGGCCATATTTTACGAGGCCATAATCAACCGCCGTTATACCTGCTTCCTCAAGCCGGAAACCAGGCTGCCGATGATGTACATGCCCGATTGCCTGAAGTCAATAATCGAGCTGATGGCCGCCGATTTTTCCCGCCTGAAGCACCACTCCAACTTCAACGTCACGGCCATGTCCTTCTCGGCCGCCGAGCTGGCCGCGGAAATCAAGAAACACCTGCCCGATTTTGAGGTTGACTACCGGCCCGACTTCCGCCAGGCCATCGCCGACAGCTGGCCGGAATCGATCGACGACAGCGCGGCCCGGGAAGAATGGGGCTGGAAGCCGGATTACGACCTGGCAGCCATGACCGCCGACATGCTCCGGGTGCTGGTAGAAAAACAGCGCCAGGGTAGGTTGGAATACCCATAAAATCGGCAATAATTTTTATGGAAGAAAAGCGGCAGAGAAGCGTCAGAAATAAAAGGAGGACTAAAATGAAAAAAGCCTGCCTTCTTTTCCTGATCGTGGCGGTAAGCGGCCTGCTGGCCGTGGCTGCCCAGGTCAACGTGACCGGAGACTGGAGCTTCACCATCACCACTCCCCGCGGCGAACGCACCAGCGACATCAAGTTCGTCCAGGAAGGTGAAAAACTGACCGTGACCATGCAGAGCATGCGCGGCGGCGAAATCACCGGCGAGGGAACGGTCAAGGGCGATGCCATCGAATGGTCGATCACCCGGGAAGGGCCACAGGGGTCTTTCACCATGACCTACAAGGGCAAGATCCAGGACGCCAACAACATCACCGGCGAAGTGGAGATGGGCAACTTCGGCACGGCCACCTGGAAAGCCGTGAGAAAGACCGGCTGAGACCGGAAAGAACTGAAGAAAGGGGAAATGCCGGACGGCATTTCCCCTTTTTTTTCAGGGTAAAATCATAAACTCTTCTCCACGAATAGACTCCCTCCTGCCCGGGCAGCGATCTCTGTAATTTTTTGCTTCTTTTCAGGCCATCCCCCCTGCCCGGAAAGCTTTTTGTAATTTCCAGTCCGCCCGGTCATCCCGCTGTCCCCTATTTTCTGGTAAAAAGCCTCATGCTATTATTCTTGCTCAGGCTTTCCCTCAATTGTGGCTATTTAGTTTCCATCATCAAAGCAACTTACGATCCTGAGATTTTCCCCGCATTAGCAACCGGCGTTAGGCGGTGATAATTATAATCGGCCCCATATTTTCTTTCATTTCCATCATCAATAATTTCTCCTGCCCACGAGAAAAAATTTCTGTTGGAAAAATCCGGAGAATTATTAAAAATGATTATGAAAATACTATGATCTGGAGGAAGGCATGAACAGAATTCGCATCGCCAGGGCCAATGGGCCAGTTATTGGTTTTTTAATTCCGGTTATGGCCTTTTTTCTCAGCCTTTTTGCTTTTTCCTTTCCAGTTGCAGACAACCCTGCCCCTAAGAACGTGAGGCCGGTAACCACCTATTCCATCGTGGCCTATGACCGGGAAACTGGCGAGCTGGGCGTGGCCGTGCAGTCACACTGGTTTTCGGTGGGCAGCATCGTCAGCTGGGCGGCCTCGGGAGTGGGGGCAGTGGCCACCCAGTCTTTCGTCGACCCGTCTTACGGAGCCCTGGGGCTGGAGATGATGCGGGCCGGGAAAAGTGCCGAAGAGGCCTTAAATGGACTGCTCAAGTCCGACCGCACACCGGAAGTCCGCCAGGTAGCCATGGTCGATGCCACGGGACGGGTAGCTGTCCACACCGGCAAGAACTGCATCGCCGAGGCCGGGCATTTCAAGGGGGACGGCTTTTCCTGCCAGGCCAACATGATGCTCAAGAACACCGTCTGGGAAGCCATGGCCAGGGCTTACCAGACTACGAAGGGAGAGCTGGTGGACAGGCTGCTGGCCGCCCTGGAAGCCGCAGAAAAAGAAGGCGGGGACATCAGGGGCCGGCAATCGGCGGCCATCCTGGTGGTCAGCGGGAAAAGTTCGGGCGTCTGGTGGAAGGACAGGGTTTACGACCTGCGGATTGAGGACCACCCGGAGCCTATTAAGGAAATGAAAAGGCTGGTTTTAATTGCCAAGGCCTACAACCACATGAACCGTGGCGATGAGCTGCTGACCGAAAACAAGGTCGAAGAGGCCATGAAGGAATACAACCGGGCCATGGAACTTTACAGCGGCAACCCGGAGATGATTTTCTGGCCGGCGGTTACCATGGCTTCGACCGGGCGGTTGGAAGAAAGCCTGCCGCTGTTCAAAAAGGTCTTTGCCCTGGACCCCAACTGGGCTTTGCTCCTTGAGCGTCTGCCGTCGGTCGGCCAGTTTCCCAGAGACAAGAAACTGCTCAAGAAAATCCTGGACCAGGCTCCCAAAAAATAATTTCCAAAGCGCGAGAAGAAGAGAAGTTTCAGACTTTTTTCTGGAATTATTAACAGCACCAACTCTGGCGAGATGAGGCCAATGATTCTCTGCCTGTATTCGCCCGCTAATTATCTCGCACTTCTCAGGGCCTTCTGGAAAAAGGCCGGCTGGGCAAAACTGGCCCGGAAGATTTCCTCGTTGAAATATTTCAAGCCGGACGGTATTCTCAGCTTCTTAACCCTCAGCGGGTCAATCCTGTCCGAAAGGAAGGTATAACACCAGGTGCCAACGGGGTAGGTCGGCACCGGCGCCGAATAGAAGCTGGAATACCTGAACATTTTCTTCAGGAAGCGGGCCTTCTGCCCGTGTTCTTTAAGATGCAGGAGCTGGGAGCCGGCCTGGGCCACGATGACGCCGCCCGGCTTCAGCACCTTTTTCAGCTTGAGGTAAAAATCGCGGGCGTGCAGGATGGCCGAAGGCCCGACCGGGTCGGAAGAATCGACGATGATGGCCTCGAAGCGCTCGCTGGTCCTCTGGATGAAATCAAAGCCGTCGGCGATGGCCAGCTCGGCCCGCGGATCGGACAGGGCGGCCTCGAGCCAGGGGAAGTATCTCTCGCAGGCCCGGATGACTTCCTGGTCTATCTCCACCAGCCAGGCCTTCTTGACCGGGTGTTTCAGCACTTCCCTCAAGGCCCCGCCGTCTCCCCCGCCTATCACCAGCACTTTTTCCGGGTGCGGCAGGCAGGCCAGGGCCGGATGCACCAGCATCTCGTGGTAAAAAAATTCATCCTTTTCTGTGGTCTGGACCAGACCGTCCAGGAACAGTACCCGGCCATAAAAATCGTTCTCGACGATCTCTATCTTCTGAAAGGCCGATTTTTTTTCATACAGGACTTTTTTGGCCTTGAAGAAAAGGCCTGAGGAAGTCGTCTGGTACTCGCGGGCTTCTTTTCGGTCAGATGAGAGAGCTGTATTTTTCACTGTATCCTCCAGGAAAGATGATGAAGTTAAGCTGTATTTTAGGGAAGATGCCAGCGCAAGTCAATTTACAGAAAATATTTGAGCAGGATCAGCAGGGCCAGTCCCAGGCGGTAGAGGACGAAAGGCACCAGGTTCCTGGTCCGCAGGAAGGAAAGGAGGAACCCGATCGACAGGAAACCGAACAGGGCCGAGGACAGGAAGCCGACTATAAAGGGACCACTTATTTCCGACAGGGCTATCTTCGGAACTTCCAGCAGGGCCGCGCCCACGATGAGCGGAATGGCCAGCAGGAAAGAAAACCTGGCTGCCGCCTGGCGACGATAGCCCAGGAAAAGGGCCATCATGATGGTCATCCCGGAGCGCGAAGCTCCCGGCACGATGGCCAGGCTCTGGGCCAGGCCGATGAGCAGAACATCCACCAGCCTAAGCTCATCCAGCCCCTTCTGGCTCCTACTCAACCGGTCGGCCAGAAAAATAAAAATGGAGAAGAAGATCAGGCTGCCGGCTATTACCTGGGGTTCCCGGAAGATGGTTTCGGCTTTCTCCTCCAGAAAATACCCGGCCAGGGCCCCGGGAACTGTGGCCAGCAGCACATACCACAGAAAACGTCCTTCTTTTTCCTTCGGCCTGGCAAAGCCGTCGGCGATTATCTTTATCCAGTCTTTCCAGAAATAGGCCACGATGGCCAGCAGCGTCCCCAGGTGCAGCATCACATCATACTGCAACCCCTGGTAGCTCCAGTTGAAAAAATAGGGACCTATAACCAGGTGGGCCGAACTGGAAATCGGCAGGAACTCTCCCAGGCCCTGCAGAAAGCCGAGCACCAGCGCCTGTAAATAATTCATGTCTAAGCCTCTAATCGGTCAGGCCGAAGCAGACGTCGAAACACTTATCTATAACGGTTCCGGTATCTTGTCAACTCTGGACCTGGCGGGAGGGAATTTTTCAGTGGATTTTTTCAATCTTTATATTTTTATAGTAGTGGCTGAGGATCTCTTTGTAGCCGGTCCCGGCCAGGGCCATGCCGTAGGCACCCACCTGGCACAGGCCAACGCCGTGCCCCCAGCCCCGGCCGCTGAACACAAAGTGCGATAGCCGTCCGGAGGGGTCATATTCCCGGTCGATGGAAAAGAGCGTATCCTTCAGGTTTAACGCCCAGCGCACCCTCAGGCCCTCGACCACCACCGAGCCCTTTTCACCGGTAATCTGCAGTTCAATCACCCGGTTAGATTTTCCCCTCTGCAGAACCTTGAGGTCAGACAGCGTTCCGACCTGGGGATAGGATTTCAGGATGTTTTTTTCCAGTTCCTCTCTGGCCACCCTGACGTTCCAGCGGTTGTAGCGGGAATTGCGGTCCAGGACATTGGTGTTGGGTGGATACATGACCTCCAGCAAGCGCACCTGGCCGTCGGCTTCGATCCACCTTATTTTTTCGCCACCCAGAAGAAGCAGCGACCTGGCCGGGAAGGTGCCCTCCTCCAGGCTTCTCAGCAGGTAGCCGTCGGCCGGCCAGGACAGCAACCGGCGGTTATTCCCTTCCATAACTTCCAGCTGTTCTCCCTTCTTTCCCAGAAAGGTTCCATGGTGGTAAAGGTCTTCCAGCCAGCTCAGCGACTTTTTCAGGATGAAGGCCAGCTCGGCCCTGGTCACCGGACGGAACAGATTATCCTCGCGCAGGTAATTGGGATATATTCCCGATTGCAGCAGGTAGGCCAGAGCCTTGCGGTCAGCTTCTTTAAGGTCTTTATGGCGCTGCTGGTCCTTGAGCAGAAATTCCACTTCGGCCGGAAGAAGCAGCAGGCCGGTCTTGTCCTGCCAGCCAAAGAAATCGACCAGGACGTGGGCCAGCTCCACGAAGTTGAGCTGGGACAATTTTTCCAGGCCGGGACTGTCAGCCGGGTTATTGATCTTTCTAAAATCGCTAACCCGCCCAAGGTAACCGGCCAGTTCCTCCCCGGTTGCCGGCTGGTCGAAATAGTCAGCCGGAGAATTGTGGGAAATTATCCCGGCAGCCAGCAGAGGAAAGACCTCGGCCAATATATCCCGCCCCTTAATCCTGATTCCAGGATAGGCCCGGGCCGTTTCCAGCCGCCATTCGGGTTGTTTTTCGTGGGTGCAGCTGACGCTTTTAAGGTATGGCACCGGGCGCCCGGGAAAGATGTTTTCGGCATCTTCGGTCATACCGCCACAGGTGCTGGTATAAAGGGCGTTAATCAGTTCATTCTTATAGGTGATGACCTCGCCGGCCGTTTCCTCAACTGCCCGGTTGCTCAGGGGATGCTCGGCCGACAGGCCACCGTAGACCTGGGAGCTCTGGGTATCGGTCAGGTCAAACCCGAGGCCGCTGTTTCTGCCCAGGTTCTTGAGGGCATAGGTCCTGGCCGCCACCGCCTGGGCCTTCAGGGCTTCCAGGGCATTGAAGGTCCCGGGCGACATTTCCAGCGGCACCACGCCCTTAAGATAATCTTCCAGGTTCAGGATGTTGATCAGGGCCAGCCCGCGGCCGGTATTCTTGAGCTGGAAAATGCCTCGGTAGCTGCGGTCGTTGAGCCGGAGAAAACTCTCGGGAAAAGCCGGGATGAAATAAAGGTCGGCTTCTTTATTGAACGACTGAAGTTTATGATCGACCTGGAGCCAGATGTTGCCGGGTTCGGGCAAACTGACTATTTCCCTGATAATCCAGACATCCCGGTAGCCAAGGCTATCCAGGAGCCTGATTGATTCCAGGGCCTGTCCCCTGGTCAGGAATTCGCCGTACTTGAGCTGATATAGCTTGCTGCCGGCCTCTACTTTTTCTTCCACCAGAACCTGACCGGGCAACTTCTGGCTGAGTTCAGCGGCCAGGAGCTCTGCTTCCTGGTAGTCGCTGGTCTGGGTTATCAGCAGGACGAACTTTTCGGTCAGCTTTTCTTTCTCGACCTTGATGACCACTTCCTCGGCATCCTCGGCCAGCAGCCTGTATTCCCGGCCTATTTCGTAGATTTTCATCCCGGAAGAAGAGCTGATGGCCGCCTCCTTCATCCCGACGATCAAGCCAATCCTGACCACCGGCCGGGGAATCACGTATCCCTGGAAAAAATTGCTTTCCCGGCCAAATTCAGCCGGTTTTCCGGCAATAAAAAACAGGGCCAGAAAAGTGGCCAGAAAATATTTCAAAGCTCTAATCTTGATCATATTGAGCCTTTTTTCCTTTTATTTTTATCTCAGTCCAGTCAACTCGGGCTGATGGCCGAATGGCTTTTTCCCGTCGAAGATTGCCCGGCAGCCTTACAAAGACCGCCGTTTCCGAGGGGTAAGCCAGAGCCTGGGGGGAGGAGGAAATAACTGGTTTGGGGCGAGTTAAAACTATAAATTATATCCGTAAAAACCACTATATAGTCTACCATCTTCTACCTATACAATATATTGTGTTCCCTTGAGCATAATTTAAGCCTGAAAACGGGCTGTGTCAAGACTTTTTTGAAGAGCTTCGGCCTCCGGCCGAATTCTCTAAGACCCGCTTCCAGAACGATCCTAATTATAGCATAAAATGACCCGAATGGATACAGCCAGGAGAAATTGCAAGGTACCTCTATTTTATTTATAATCAGTAATATATGAAAATTCCTTCATATATTAACCCGCCGGAATCGACCCCGGCCTCTTCTCTCCGGGCGGCCGAGGGAGCTAACCCCAACCCCTTACCTGGCCGGTACCAGCCTGATCACGGCTCCCCCACCGGGGGCCAGTTTTAATTTGATTGTTTCCCCGGAAGCTATTTTAAGGCTCTGGTGGCTGAAATCGGAGGCAAAACGGCCGGCATTGGGCCCGTCCAGCCAGAGGTCCGCCACCCACAGCTTGCCCGGCTCGAGGAAATCCAGTTTCAGCTCAAATTCCCTTGGTGTCCAGTCGGTCATGGCCCCCAGGTACCAGCTCTCTCCGTTCTTTCTGGCCACCACTGCGAAGTCTCCTATCTTGGCTTCCAGGACCCTGGTTTCATCCCAGACCGTGGGCACCCCTGACAGGAAATCCATGACTTCCGGCTCCCTCAAGTAGGCGGAAGGAGAGTCGCACAGCATCTGGAGCGGGGATTCGTAGACAACATACATGGCCAGCTGGTGGCACCTGGTCCCCTGGCTCATGGGCACATCGAACACGGCCCGGAACTGTCTTTCCTGGGCATTGCGCATGGCCCCTGGGGTGTAATCCATCGGGCCGGCCAGCATCCTGAGAAATGGCAGCATCAGGTCGTGGTCGGGGGTAACCTGCGTGCTCCACTTGCTGTACTCCAGGCCGAGCACCCCTTCCTTGGTCAGGATGTTGGGAAAAGCCCTTCTCAGGCCAACCGGCTTATGGGCTCCGTGAAAGTCAACCAGGAGCCGCC
>JABLWX010000105.1 GCA_013178315.1 Candidatus Aminicenantota bacterium | reverse complement strand
TTCTTCTGCATCCTTTGTTCCCACCAGCACATAAGAAGCCGTGCCCATGCTACCCGGTATCAGCACCTGCTGGCCCACCTGCCTGTAAACCTCAGGAATCTCCGGCCTACCCGGGCCAAAGCTCCTGGTGGCACCCTTTCTATGGACGCACAGCAGCTTCTCCTTTCCGTTAACCGTGTGCTTTTCCACCTTGGCCACGTTATGGCAGACGTCATATATCTGCCGCATTCCTTTGGCCGAGCCCATCACTTTCGCAAACACGTCCCTGACCCAGTGAGCAATCATCTGGCGATTGGCAAAAGCGTAATTCACCGCGGCGCACATCGATTTATAATAGCGCTGGCCGAGCTCAGACTTGAAAGGGGCGTTAATCAATTCCCGGTCCGGCAGGCCCTTAAATCCGAATTTGTTCTCCATCAGCTCAATGTAATCGGTGGCAATCTGGTGCCCCAATCCCCGGCTACCGCAGTGGATCATAACCAGCACCTGGCCCTTCTCCTGGATGCCAAACGCCCTGGCCACTTCCGCATCGTAAATTTCATCCACTTTCTGAATTTCCAGGAAATGGTTGCCGGCTCCCAGCGTACCCAGCTGTGGAATACCCCTCTCCATGGCCCTATCCGAAATAAACTCCCAGGAAGCATCCTTCATCCGGCCTCGCTCTTCGGTCCGGTCTAAGTCTTCGGCTGTGCCATAACCCTGTTCCACCGCCCACTCCGCGCCCTTTACCAGAATTTCCTTTAACACATTGCGGCTCAGCTTGGTAATGCCACCCTTCCCCACTCCGGCCGGAACTTCCTTAAAGATTTCAGCCAGCAGCTCCTTCCTTTTGGCCGTGATGTCGCTCTCCTTATAATCAGTCCGCAGCAGCCTGACCCCGCAGTTTATGTCATAGCCAACTCCACCCGGCGAAATGATGCCTTCATCCAGGTCGAAAGCAGCCACGCCGCCAATCGGAAAACCGTAACCCTGGTGAGCATCGGGCATGACATATGACATCCGCTGAATCCCGGGCAGGCAGGCCACGTTGCGGGCCTGCTGCAGAGTCTGGTCGCGCTTGGCCAGCTCGATTAACTTTTCCGAGGCATAAATCCTGGCCGGGACCTTCATTTCTCCCGACTTAGGTATTTCCCAGACAAATTCATTGATTCTTACCAGGTCCATGGCTCACCTCACATGTCGACGACCACCTGGAGAACCAGGCCGTCGTCGCTTTTCTCGATTTTCATTTCATTATAGGTAACGGCCTTGACCTGGCCGTAAATTTCATATTCCGGCGATATCCTGTCCCCGGAAACTTCCACCTCCAGGCGATATGTCTTATTTCCATTTTTTGAGACTTCTTCGACCCTGATTTCATCCACCCGGCCGAGCAGGAATGATTTTACTTCCAGCAAGTAAATCAATTCCGTCAGGAATTTGACGGTCAGTTGTTCCGGGCCGGTCGCTTCCAGCTTGATCGTTTCCCTGATTTCAGGCTTGATTTTTTCCGGGTCCCACATCAGGGAAGCCATGGCCAGGGCGGCATTCCCCAGGCATTCTCCCAGGTCGCGGCCGTAGGCCCGGAACTTGCCGTCGGCCATGTGTTCCAGGATTTCATACTTCTTTTCCATGCCAGATTCCCGGTTATTATTTTAGCAGAAGTCTCAGAACCGGAAAGGCAGGCTCGGGGTAAAGATTCCGGCTATCGTCTGCCCGCACTTCGGGCAATGGCCATCCTCCAAAAGATTGGACTTCACCCAGAGGCCCTCCCTCCGGATGACGGCCGTCCCGCACTGTGGGCAGTGGGTATCCTCGCCTTCTCCCCAGACGTTGCCAAGATAGACATAGCGCAGACCCTCGGCCTGCCCTATCTCCCGGGCCCTCTTCAGGGTGGCCAGCGGGGTATTCACAGATTTCAGGTATTTGTAATCGGGGTGGAACCGGCTCAGGTGCCAGGGTATATCACGGTCGACCCCGGCCAGAAACCTGGCGATGCCCTGCAGCTCTGCTTCCGAATCGTTGAGTTCGGGTATAACCAGCGTTGTTACCTCAACCCAGATACCGAGTTCCCGCATCTTCTGGATGCTGTCCAGGACTGGCTGCAGCCTGGCCTTGCACATCTTCTGGTAACTCTCATCCCGGAAAAATTTCAGGTCTACGTTGGCCGCATCCAGGTAGGGCTTGATTTCCTCCAGGGCCTCCGCGGTCATGTAACCGTTGGTAACAAAGTTATTCTTGAGGCCTGATTCTTTAGCCAGGCGGGCAGTTTCATAGGCGTACTCAAAAAATATGGTCGGTTCGGTGTAGGTATAGGAAATGCTCTCACAGTCACTCAGCAGGGCCTGCCGCACCACCTCCTTGACCGGCAGGTGGCGGCTCTGGATTCCGCTTTTCCCGTCGGACAACCTGGTCTGCGATATCTCCCAATTCTGGCAGAAGGGACAGCGGAAATTGCAGCCGATGGTGGCAATGGAAAGTGACCTGCTCCCCGGCAGGAAATGGTAAAGGGGCTTTTTTTCTATTGGGTCGATGTGAGCGGCTATGGCCTCTTCGTACACATGGCTATAAAGAACACCATCCAGGTTCTGCCTGACGCCGCACAGGCCGAACTGGCCCTCGCCCAGCAGGCAGCGGTGGGCACAGAGCCGGCAGGCCACCCTGTTGCCCTCCTGCCGGATATAGAGCATAGCTTCTCGCCGTGGCATTTACTTTCTCCCCGAAGATAGCCTGGAAAACTTTTCAAAAGATGGGCAGAGATGCTTGATGGCGCACTGAGGGCAGAGGGGCTTTCGGGCCTGGCAGACCTTCCGCCCGTGGTCAACCAGCAGAAAATTAAAGTCCAGCCAGTCTTCCCGGGGAACAATTTCCATCAGGTCGCGCTCTATCTTTTCCGGGTCGGACTGGTGGCTGAGGCCCAGGCGCTCCGACAGTCTGCGGACATGGGTATCGACGGCGATCCCCTCTGCCTTCCTGAAGGCCGAGGACAGGACGATGTTGGCCGTCTTGCGGGCCACTCCGGGCAGCTTGATAAGTTCCTCCATGGTGTCGGGCACCCGGCCTCCATACTCGGACACCAGCTTATTGGCCAGGCCGATGATGCTCCTGGCCTTGTTCCGGAAAAAGCCGGTAGACCTGATGTCGTTTTCCAGCTCTTCCTGCCGGGCCCGGGCCAGGGCCTCCACGGTCGGGTATTTCTGGAAAAGACCCGGCGTGACCTTGTTCACCCGCTCGTCGGTGCACTGGGCGGCCAGGATGGTGGCCACCAGAAGCTCCAGTGGGGTGCGGTAATTCAGGGCCGTCCTGGGCTGGGGATATTCTTTCCTCAGGATTTTAATTATCTCCTTGATTCTTTTTTTCCTGTCTTCTAAATCCAGGACGGCCGCCCCTGTGGATGATGGCCGTTTCTTGGCCTGCTTACGTTTTTCCTTACCCGTTTCTTGTTTCCCTTTGACCATGCCCGCCTCCCCTACTCAGATTCCCAGCTCGGTCCTGAGCTGCAAGACCTGGAGCAGATTGTTACGGCAGACTATCCCCACCACCCGGCCTTCTTCCAGCACCGGCACCTGGTTAACATTGGCCGTGGCCAGGCGCTGGAGAATCTGGTCACCGCTGGTTCCGGGAGTGACATAGACAATTTTTTCGGCCGGGGTCATGATGTCTCTCACCCGCAACTCTGGCCAGCGTTCCCGTGGAAACTTCTTTACGTCCTCCAGGCAGACTATGCCCACCAGGTGTTCGCCCTCGGTCACCAGAAAATTCCGCTCCCGGTGCCTGAGAACATAATCCTGGACCAGGGTCTCGACCGGAAGGTCGGGCCTGACCTCCTGGAAGTCCCGGCTCATCAGGTCGGTGGCCTTCAGTCCCTCCAGCGAAGATTTCAGCAGGACCTGGCTGTAGCCCTGGACGGAGGCGTTGTGCAGGAACCAGCCGATTAACACCAGCCACAGGCCACCCAGGTTTCCCCGGAAAAACTGGAGAATACCGAAAAAAATCAGCAGGAAGGCCATGCCCTGTCCGGTCAGGGAAGCCACCCTGGTGGCCTTTTTCAAATCGCCGGTTGCTTTCCAGACAATGGCCCGCAGCACCCGGCCGCCGTCCATGGGAAAACCCGGCAACAGGTTGAATCCGCCCACTATGGCATTTATGTAAGCCAGATAGGCAGCCGCCACCTGGAAGGGCCTGGAATATGGAGCCACGAGATAAGAGACCAGAATAAACAGGAGAGCCAGAAGGAAACTTGAAACCGGACCGATAAGGGCCATGGAAAATTCCTTCTGCGGGGTGCCGGGCTCATCGGTTATCCGGGCCACGCCGCCCAGGATGAACAGGGTGATGTCCTCAACCTCTTCCCCCTGTTTCTTGGCGGTCAGGGAGTGAGCCAGTTCATGAAAAAGGACCGAGGCGAAAACCAGCAGGCTGGTCAAAATGCCCAGCAGCCAGTAATAGGCCCGGTTGGCGAGCTGGAAAGATTGGGGAAAATAGAAAGCCGAAAGGGAAAAAGTAAACAGCAGAAAAATCACGATCCAGCTGGAATCAATCTTGATGTCAATTCCAGAAATGCGGGCCACCTTCCAGGAATGTCTCATAACTCCTCCTTCCTCTCTTTAGTTATATTTTATCAGCTTTTCAGGTTCATACCAAGAAAAACGCGCCCCGATAGTCAGCTGAGGTAGCCACCGGAATCAAGGCTCCGGGCATACCTAAAAAGTAAACCTTTGGTCGTATTCACGAGGCCTTCCGAACAACAAGACCCCGCTGACCAACGTTCTGATCCCGCTCCCTTATTATGCAGAAAACCGCACCAACAGTCTTTTTCATCCCAGGAATTACTCGATAATCAGCATTTGAGCCTGGTTAAACAACCTCCCGGATTGCTGGCCGGCGCGAATTTTTAATAACGAATAAGGCAAAAGGGAACAGGCCAGGCTGAGCCTGTCAAGAATCTGACGGTGGAATTCCTGGGGGATTTTGTGCGGACGGGTTTTTACAGAATATAAAAGCTACAATTAGCTTCAAGGCAAATCAAGAAAATACGCCAGCGAGATGAATTGTCTGATATCCATGGATTCGCAGTTTGCACCAGTGATGGCGGGGAGAACAGAAAAAGATTATGCTGGCACTTTTATTTCAAACATCCGGCAGCGATTTCTGCCCGGGGTCTTAAAAATCGACAAACTTATTCCTGGGAGCACCGCACACCGGGCAACGCTCCGGGGCCTCGCCCTCCATGGTGAAGCCGCAGACTGAGCAGATGTGAATCGCGGGCAGTTCCAGGTCCCGCCCCTGGCTGACTGCCTGCTTGGCCCGGGCATAAAGGGCGGCATGGACTTTTTCCGCGGCCAGGGCGAATTGATGATAGGTGGCCGCCTTCTTTTCACCCTGCTCTCTGGCCACGGCTATGTAAGCCGGGTACATCTCCTCGACCTCAAAATTTTCCCCGTCGTAGGCCTTGGCCAGGTTATCGGCCGTCTTTCCTTCCCCTTCCAGAACGTTCAGGTGATTAAGGGCGTGAATCCTCTCTGAAAAAGAAGCTGCTTCAAACAGCCGGGCAATGTTGGGCAGGTTTTCCTGCCTGGCTTTCTCGGCGTAATACTTGTACCTGAGGTGGGCCTGGCTTTCCCCGGCCAGGGCTTCCTTAATCGTGGATTCAGTAATTTTTTTCATCAATCCTCCTTTGATAACAATATTTATTCAGGAAACAATCGGTTCCCGCTGATTTCTTATCTGATAATCAGATAAAACGCACCATCTGGTTGATGGCTTCCCTGGCCCTGTCGGCGATGCTGGCTTCAACTATAACCTCGGGCCGCTCCAGCAGGAGGGCTTTATAAACTTTCTCGAGGTTTATCCTCTTCATATTTTTGCAGACGGCTTTCTCACTGGCCGGGTAGAACTTCTTGCTGGGATTTTCCTTCCTCAATCGGTGCAGGATGCCCACCTCGGTGGCTATGATTATTTCGCCGGCCCCGGATTTAGCCGCTTCCTTAATCATCTGCCCGGTGGAGAGAATGCGGTCGACCAGGGCCAGTACCTCGGGCCGGCACTCGGGGTGGGCCCAGACTTCAGCCCCCGGATGCTTTTTCTTCATTTTCTCAATATGCTTCGGCCTGATGTCTTCATGGATCGGGCAGTAGCCGTCCCAGACGTGGAGTTTCTTTCCGGTCTTCTGGCTGACATAATAACCCAGGTTGCGGTCGGGAACGAAAATGATTTCTTCTTCCGGCAGGCTGCTGACCACCTTCACCGCATTGGCCGAGGTGCAGCAAACGTCGGTCTCGGCCTTGACCTCGGCCGTGGTGTTGACGTAGGCCACGACCTTTTTCCCGGGATGCTGCCCCTTCATCCAGCGCAGGTCATCCCCGGTAACCATGTCGGCCATCGGGCAGCGAGCCCGGAGGTCGGGTAGCAGGACTTTCTTCTTCGGAGCCAATATCTTGGCCGTTTCGGCCATGAAATGGACCCCGCAGAAGACGATTATGTCCGCCTGGACTTCGGCCGCCTTCCGGCTGAGTTCCAGGGAATCGCCAACAAAATCGGCCAGGTCCTGGATTTCCTCCGGCTGGTAATTATGGGCCAGGATTACCGCCCGCTTTTCTTTCTTGAGCCTGTTAATTTCCTCGACCAGTTCATTCTTTTTCATCATCGACCTTTTTTATTCCAGTCCGCTATCCGAGTATCATTCAAGTTTGCTATTGATGGTCCTCAAACCAACCCCGCCCCGCAATGGCGGCAGGTTTCGTCCTTTTCCCGATTGTACTCACCGCAGTGCTCGCATCGGATGAGCTTTATCTGGCAATGTCCACATAGCTGGGCATTCTCCGGCAGGGTGTGATCACAGAAGGGGCAATGGAAATGCTCTTCCCTGTCCTGGGATTTTTTTTCTTCCCCGCCGCCTTCAGGCTTCTGGCGGTTCTGTTTTTCAAGGTAGTCCTCTATGGCCTTGTGCAGGGCATCCGCGCCCAGGTTGGAACAGTGCATCTTGTGCGGGGGAAGCCCGCCCAGCTCCTCGGCCACCTGCTGGTTGGTTATCTTCATGGCCTCGTCCAGGGTTTTGCCCTTGGCCATCTCGCTGACCAGGCTGCTGACGGCGATAGCCGCACCGCAGCCGAAGGTCTGGAACTTGACGTCTTCCAGCCGGCCGTCCTTGACTTTTATGTAAAAGGTCATCATGTCACCGCAGACCGGGTTGCCCACTTCCCCGACGCCGTCGGCATCGGGAATGGTCCCGACATTGCGGGGATGCATGAAATGTTCCATGACTTTATCGGTGTACATCTTTTTTCTCCTCAAGAAACCTGGTGTAAAGCGGGGACATTTCCCGGAGCCGCCTGACCACCGGAGGAAATTTTTCCAGGAAATACTCTACCTGCTCCTCCCGGGTTCCATCCAGCAGGGTTAGTACCAGGCTGCCCTGGGCCACGGCCGGGTCCAGTCCCATGGCGGTTAGAACGTGCGAGGTTCTCAGAGATTTTGAGGTGCAGGCCGACCCGCTGGCCACCTGGATGCCGTTGAAGTCCAGGCCAAGAAGCGTGGCCTCTCCCTCGACGAACTTAACACAGAAACTGGCATGATGCGGGAGCCTTTTTTCAGG
This sequence comes from Candidatus Aminicenantota bacterium, assembly GCA_013178315.1. GTDB lineage: Bacteria > Acidobacteriota > Aminicenantia > Aminicenantales > Saccharicenantaceae > Saccharicenans. The sequence continues at coordinate 2,645 of JABLWX010000105.1, read as the reverse complement.
ATGACCGGTGAGGATCACTTCATCCAGCCCGGTGAGCACTCCCCTGATCAGCCTGTCCCTGAGTCGGGCCAGCCGCTGTCCCTTTTTATCCATATCCATCATGGCCAGCTCGGCCGCCCGGCCCAGGCCGACTATGGCCGGGACATTTTCCGTTCCGGCCCGGCGGTTACTCTCCTGGACCCCACCGTCTATGAGGGGTGTAATCTTTGTTCCCTTTTTTAAGAATAGAGCCGCCGCTCCCTTTGGGCCGCCGAACTGGTCGGCCGCCAGGCTCAGGGCATCGAGCCCGATGGCCCTGACCTCAACCGGTATATTGCCCACGGCGGCCACGGCATCGCTATGAAAGAGGACACCTCTTGAACGGCAGAGGCTGGCGATCTCAGCCACCGGCTCGATGGTGCCCACCTCGTTGTTGGCCATCATCACCGAGACCAGCACCGTGTCCGGGGTTATGGCCTCGGCCACTTTACCCGGGTCAACCAGCCCGTAACCGTCAACCGGAACCTGCACGGTCTTGAAGCCCAGCTTTTCCAGGAACTTGGTCGCTTTCAACACAGAGACATGTTCGATGGCCGAAACAACTATCTGCTTTCCGCGGGCCTGGTTGGCCAGGGCCAGTCCCTTGACGGCTAAGTTATTGGCCTCAGACCCTGAGGAAACGAAAATGATTTCTTCCGGCTGGCAGTTTAAGAGCCGGGCCACCTGCTCCCTGGCGGTCTGCAGGGCCCGGGCGGCCTTCTGCCCCACTGAATGGAGGCTCTGGGGATTGCCAAAATTTTCCGTGAAATAGGGCAGCATGGCTTCCAGGACTTCCGGCCTGACCGGAGCCGCCGCCTGTTTATCGGCATAAAAGCCGCTCACGGACCCCTCCTTCTGCGAAAGGAAAACTTCAGACAGAGATGACGCTCTTAATTTCCGGGATTTCCTTTTTCAGCAGGCGCTCGATTCCCATTTTAAGTGTCATCTGGGACATGGGGCAGCCGCCGCAGGCTCCCTTCAACCTGACCGAAACCACGCCGTCGACCACGTCCACCAGTTCCACGTCGCCGCCGTCGGCCTGTAGCGCCGGCCTTATCCGGTTAAGAACCTCTTCCACTTTTTCTTTCATTCAATTTCTCCTGAGAACTTGACTGTTGTAAGCCGGTTGTGGCTTACAGATTCATTTTAATCTTTTCGCAGGGGGATTTCAAGAAAAATCCTACAATTTTAGTAGGATTATTTCAGCCTGCCGGATAGCCCGCTCCACCGGGTTCAAACCCGGAAAAGGGTACTCCGATTTGGACCGGACTCTCAAGATAGCGAATCGAGGTTCACGGTCAGGCCATCATAGGCGGCCAGGACTTCTACCCCGGTCTCGGCCGTCATCTTCTCGGCCACCTTCCTGGGGTCGACCTGGAGCATGGTCATACCAAAATGGGTGAGATAAACCCGGCGGGGCTTGAGCTCTTTCAGGACCTCAGTGGCTTCGGCCACGGTCAGGTGCTTGATGTAATCGCCCTCGGCTTCCCTGGCTCTAAGTACATTCATGACCAGAATATCAACATCCCGGTAGCTTGGGAGCAACCCTGGAAAATACTTGGTATCTACCATGAAACCCAGCACCAGCCCGGGCAGATAGAATTTCAGTCCGTAGGTCTCGGCTTCGTGCTCGTGGCGACAGGTCGTCCTGACGGTAAGCGGACCGAGCCGGTAGGCTTGCTCCGGCTTCAGGATTTCTATCCTTTCGAGGTAACTCCTGAGGTACCTCAGGACTACGGCGTCTGGTCCGTCCAGGCATTCTTCCGGGGCCAGCAGCACTCCCCTCTTCTTCAGTCCCCCGGCGGTCATGGCATCAAGCAGGATGTTGACATCGTTGGAATGGTCAATGTGCTTATGACTGAGAATAACGGCCTCGAGCCCCGCGGGGTCGATCGGCGGCCGGCTGTGGGTCATCCGGACCAGGGCTCCCGGGCCCGGGTCGAGGGCTATTCTCTGCCCGAGCAACTCCAGGTAAATTCCCCCCGAAGCCCGGAGCTGCCTGGCCATGACGAACCTGGCCCCGGCCGTACCCAGGAACTTGAAATAATTGACAGGACTCCCAGCCTTTTCAGTCTTCGTCTTTTTCTGATTTTTCTGGCTCGACATGGACGGTAGCATCCCCGTTAAATTCCTGCTCCACGATTTCTTCAATCCGGCTGGCAATGTTATGGGCCTCGTCCACCGACATGGTGCCCGGGACGGTCAGGTGGGCGGTTACCTCATGATGGTCGCCGTACTGGTGCACGTGGACATGATGAATGCCATCCAGCTGCGGAAACTCCTTCCTGACCTGGGAGTGAACCCGGTCTACCTTTTCGCCGGACGGGGCTTCCCCCATCAGGTAACTGGCCGAGCTCCTGATGATGTCATAGCTGGCATGGAGGATTAATAGCGAGACCCCGATACCCAGCACGCCGTCCAGCCACCACAACCTCTGGCTGAAAAGAACTCCGGCCACGATCAGCACCGAGGCCACGGCGTCACTGCGGTGGTGCCAGGCATCAGCCCGCAGGGACCCGGCCCCGGGTTTCCTGGCCGTCCAAAAGGCAAACTGGGCCAGCGCCTCCTTCATGACCGCTGACACCGCAAAGACGATGACTGCCAGCTGGCTGAAGCCCATGCCCTGG
>JABLWX010000104.1 GCA_013178315.1 Candidatus Aminicenantota bacterium | reverse complement strand
GATGCTGGCCGAAGGGCAGGCCCATCTTTACCCGCGCCTCGGCCGGACGATAGAATGGGACACGGCCGCCGGCCAGGCCATACTGGAAGAAGCTAGCGGGCAGGTCCTGGAGTTTTACAGCCGCCGCCCCCTGACCTACAACAAAGAATCCTTAGAGAACCCGCCCTTCTTAGCCACCGGTAGGATTAGAACCATTAAAAAGGTTTGAACCGGCTCGGACCTTATTATTTTAAGTTAAAATGTTTTCCTTCATAAATTCTGTGTTTGATTTCTACGGAGATTACTTCCTCGAATTTTGTGTCATTAAGCCAGGTCGCCTGGCTCCTAAAATCATTAAAAGCCTCTTCCTCGTTTTGCCCTTCGCCATAGCCCAGCACCTGAAAGTTATCCACATCCGGCTCCTTGCGATCGGGTGATGAATAGGTAACGCCATCTGGCGTTATAAACAAAAATAGCCTCTTGTTCATCATATTATCTCCAATCTTAGTCTATCCTTCAGCTGATCGTAAGAATATTCGCCCGAGCCGTCAAGTTGATCGAAATAATACTTTATATACAAGACGCTTGATTCTTTAGGAAGTTTTCTGGGAAATTCTTTCGCTATCAGCAAAGCTCCAGCAGCATCCTCGCCAAATTCGTTAGTATATCTTTTTAATTGTTCAAACTCTTTTTTTTGAGCCCGTCCAGTCTTGACTTCCACCAGAATGTATTTATTTACTCCCGCCGGATATTTTAATTTAATGAAGATATCTACAAAGCCTTCTGGTAGCGCTTTTTCGCCAAGTACTTCGAAGTTTTCCGCGGGTATGGTTATGCCCAGAACCCTTAAGATCTCGCTCAGGGCAATTTTGGTAATCATATTTCTGATTATGGATTGAAGTATTATTTCTTGAAAAAAGAATTTTTCGGGAATCTTTTGGAGTTTTCTATTAAAAACGATTTTTGGTTCAAATGTATCGGATTCAAAGGTTAAAGGTTCTTCAATTTCGCAAGATGAGGTTCCTATTTCAGAAACGGTAGATAAAGTCTTTCGATCAGCCTGGAAATGGGTTTTTCTATAACCGCCTCTTAACAGGAGATTCTCAGCTACATAAGAGAACTCAGGGCGGACCATAGGTTCGTCAAATTCCCTTTCTTTTTTCAAGAATAGCCTGAAAGGAAAATAATATGTTTTTCCTGACATTCTGAAGGTTACCGGTGGCCACGGTCCTATCTTTTCTGGGTTTATGTAAGCTTTCTTTTCAACAACTTTATACAGGTTTTTTACTCTTGCTCCATAAAGAAAAGAAATGTAGTCTCCTTCTGATATATCTAAAAAGGTCCATAGACCGCTAATGCTGCTGGTAAAACCGGCCAGTGAATGTTTAAGGCAGAGATCTAGATTCTGTCGATTAGAAACGGAAATCAGAAAATAATTTGGTTCTTTGCTAACCATGTTTTCTTCCTTTTCTCATAATTGTATATATTTCAGATTTTTTGTGCCAACTTATAGTGGAATTCGTGGCTAATGTTAGCTTGATCAGCTCTCCAGGATGAGGTGGGAGGCCAGCTCGGCGGTGCGCATGGCCGTCGGCACCCCGCCCATGAAGAGTTCACTGGCCGCATAAATTCCAACCATCAACAGGTTCCGGACCGGTGTTTCCACCAGCAGTTTCCGGCCGAAGGTGGCCGTCGACTCGCCACTCCAGCTCCAGCCGGCGATCGACCCCTGGTACCTGTGGCCCCAGTCCTGGTAGGTCAGCGGGGTGGCCACCTCCATTAGCTCGATGGCTTCACCGAGGCCGGGTAGCACCTGCTCGGCAATTTTCACCAGCTTCAGGGCCAGGGCTGTCTTATGAGCCTTATATTCGGGGAGCCGCTTTTTCTCGCCAGTCCTGAAGCGGGCAAAGTGGTCGTACTCAAATGCGACCCGCAGGACGAGCCCGGTATATCCGGCCGGGGCCTGGTTGGGCTCGTTATCGGTCCAGCGGCAGATTTCAATTTCTCTGCCATCAAGCCCCAAAACTTCCGTTGACTTTTCACCTTTCCGTTGATTTTGCGGGCCATAAAATAAATGGGTAGCCCTCATCCTTCTGAAATCGCACCTGGCCGGATTCAGGCCGAGATAAACGCAAAGCTCTGAGCCGCTATAGGGCGGGGTTTCAATTTTCTTCCTGAAGCCAGGCTCAACTGCCTTCCGTTCCATGAGTTCCAGGAAGGTAGTTTTATAGTCGGCGTTGGAAACCACCCAGTCAGCTCCTACCGGTGTGTTATCTTCGGTAACTACAGCCCTGGCCTGGCCATCTTCCACGATAATCTTTTTGGCAGGAATACCAAAATACAGTTCACCGCCGGCTTCCTTTATCACTTCCACCAGCCGGTCGCTGATTCGGTGAAGGCCCCGGGTAGGGTACCAGATGCCCTCGACCGACATGATGTGCCACATCAGGGCCAGGGTCAGGAAAGACATGGCCGGTTCGGCCGTGCCCATCGAGCCCAGGAAGTTGATGAGGGATTTAGTCTTAAGGTGCTTTCGGAGAAATTCGCCGGAAGGGGTTTGAGAAAAACTGGTCAGCCTGGTTTTCCTGCTTTCCGAGTATTCTGATTTAACCAGTTTCTCCTGGACCGGGTTCAGCTTCCGGGGCAGGTAATCCGGGCACCACAGGTACATATCGTGGACCAGTTTCATGGCCGGCCGGAGCTCCTGGAAGGTTTTATCCAGGCCACGCTTTTCCCGCGGAAAAGTTTCGGCCAGAGCCCGCCTGAGCTCGTCCGGCGGCCGGGAATAAACCAGGTCAAGTTCCGGGGTAATGATTTGAAAATGGTTGCGCCTGAATTCCAGGGGTTCTTTTATTCCCAGGTAAGTAAGCAGGCTGCTGACATAGCCGGGATAGCTGAACGACAGCGGGCCCATCGGGAAATGATAATTCCCCCTCCGGAAGACGTAGCTGGTGCCGCCGGGATGAGGGTCCTTTTCCAGGACCAGGACCCTGACCCCCTTCCTGGACAGGGCGGCCGCACAGGTCAGTCCACCCAGGCCAGCCCCGATAACTATTACATCATAGTGCATCTTTCCCCTCCCTTATTTTAACAAAAGGATTGTCATTAACATAATTAAAAGATTATTTTTGATGTTCTTGCCGTGGCCTCGGGCCCGGAGGCTGCAGTAGCCGGGCGGTCCAGGAAAATGACCAAGGGCAGGAGCCATAAGGGTAATAGGAAGGTACCTGCCAAAGAAATGATGGCCGATGGGGTAATTGAGAAGCGATTATCCGTCAGAAAAGGACGCGAAAGTTAGAGAGAATGTTTCGGAAAAAGCTTGGGCCGGCAAAATTTCAAATGATTAAAGGAAATGAATTAAACAAAATAGAAAGAGAGTAGAACCCTATCCCTTTTGATCTTAGCGGACATAAAATCTCTTTTAACCTCAGCGCCTGACTTCACCCCGGCGCAGCTGGCGGTACAGGTCCAGGGATTCCTTGATGATCTTGATTGCTTCCTCCGGGCCCATAAAATCCTCGACGATGACCTGCTTGTTTTCCAGCGCCTTGTAGTCTTCAAAAAAACGGCGAATCTCCTTCAGAGTATGGGCCGGCAGCTGGCGGTGATGGGTATAATCAGAAAAAGCCGGGTCATCCACGGCCACGGCCAGGATCTTGTCATCCAGGCCTTTTTCATCTCTCATGCGCATGGCCCCGATGGCCCTGGCCTGGACCACGGTCAGGGGGTGAACCGATTCCTGCATCAGGACCAGGACATCGAGCGGGTCGTTATCATCGCAGAATGAACGCGGAATAAAACCATAGTTGGCTGGATAGTAAACAGCGCTATATAACACCCGGTCCAGTCGCAGGAAGCCGGAGTCCTTGTCCAGCTCGTATTTATTTTTGCTCCCCTTGGGGACTTCGATGACTACCGGAAAGGCCCGGTCGATAAGGGTATCGTCTACATAAACATCATGCCAGGGATGCATTTCTTTCCTCCTGTGGTGGGCAGGCTAAAGGCAACACCACCCACCCTCCTATAATAACCTATCTTAGCCAGGGCGGGAAATTAATTTATCTTTCTGATGTTTTTACCTGATTTCCCTGAGGTAGATATTCTTAAAATACAGCGGGGTATTGTGGGCCTGGAGCTCTATCTGCCCGCAGCGGTAAATGGGCTTGTCCCGCTCCCAGTAGTTTTCCATGACCACATTATCCACCACCAGCTGGCCGTTAAGGTACACGGTTACTTGCTGGTCAATCATCTTGATATAAAAGGTGTTCCAGCTGCCGACCGGGTTATCGGCCCGCTTGAGCGGCTTGTTCGGGTTTTTCTGGTTGTTATAAAGGCCGCCCGAACCTTCTGGCCACTGGGCCGGGTCCCAGATCTGGACCTGAGGTGAACCGCGCAGGTAAATGCCACTGTCTCCGCCCGGCTCTATCTTCCAATCCACGAACAGCTCAAAATCACAATAATCATTGGCCGTGCACAGGCTGTGGCCCTTTCCGTCAAACACCAGCTCCCCGGCCACCACCTTCCAGTGCAGGCGCATGTCCTGGTCAGCTTTTTGCTGGGCTGCCTGCAGTTCTTCCGGGGCCATCTTCGCCCGCTGCACCGGGTCGGCCACCAGTCCCTTCCAGCCGTGAAGGTCCTTGCGGTTGAAAAGTGGTTCGAAGCCCTCTTGCCGCAGCAGCCTGTCGAGATATATTTCCGTTTCCTCAATTTCCAGGTCGTCTTTTAAGAAGGCCAGCGCTCTTTTGAGAATCATGATGGTCTCAAAGCCACCCAGGCCTTTCTCCCCCGCTACCGGTCTGGCCAGCCGGCAGGCCAGCGGCGCGGCCCGCTCCCGCAGGTTATCGTCTGTAAAAAAAGCAGCGATCTCTTTCAGTGATCTTTCATCCCGGAGGCTGGCCCAGGCGCTCAGCAGGAAATTCTTTTCATCGGGATAAATCGCCAGGCTCTTGAGTTCGTCGAGCACCCGGAATTTTATTTCCTTTTCTGTTGAGGGGTCTTTCATCAGCCTGGCCAGTCCCTGGAAGGCCAGGTAACGGAAGGTCCGGTTATCGCTTTTCTTAATCAGGTTGAGGAGATGGTTGCTGGCTTCAAAATCCGGCCAGTTACTGAGGGCGGCCACCGCGGCTGCCTTTATCTCGGGACTCCTGTCGTTCAGGTGCCGGACCACCGGGTCTAGACTGCCAGCCCCGCCAACCTGTGGCAAAAGTCTGATCAGCTCGGCCCGTTCTTTTCCCGTTTTCTTGTTTACAAGTCCCAGAAAAGTTTTTTGCCTGATGATGCTGTCCTGGATTTTGCCCAGGGCACTGACGATGGCCTTTTGATATGCGGGTGCGAGCGAGGGATCCTCGAGCGAGACTAACCGATCCACCAGCCAGGCCAGGTCGCTGCTGTCCACCGTCTGAAAAAGGCCTTCGGTTGCGGCCTTTTTAAGTTCCGGATTTTCGGAGTTGCTGGCGGCCAGCACTTCCTTTTTCCAATCGGGTCCGATGAGGTCGGAGAGAGTCTGAAGCACGGCAATTTTTATGCCGTCAGAATATCGGGCAAAGTTGTCTTTAATCGGGCCCAGGTAATATTCAGATTTCAGCGTTCGCAAGAGCTCAAGGATCAGCCTGGCTTCGTTTTCGGAATTATTGAGCCTGGCCAGCAGGCGAGCTACCGCTTCTTCTCTTTTCAGATTGAAAATGGTCCTGATGGCTGCCAGGCGGACCACCTGTTCGGGGTCATCCAGGTAGGGCTCTATGATTTCAGCCTTGACTCCATTTTCGAGACCACCCAGAAATTCAATGACCGCGGCCCTGTTTGCCGGAGGCAACCCGTCCAGCTGTTCCAACAGCTCTTTTAAGAGCCCGGGCCACCTGAACTCCCTGGCCAGCTCCAGGGCCTGCTGCCTGTAAGATGGCTCTTCGCTCCAGACTGCCTTGATTAGGTCCGGGATGGACTTTTCTCCGGCGATTGCCGCCACGAGATTCAGAGCCTCGCAGCGCAGGGGGGCTTCCTCTCTGGCGGTGAAAATTTCTGTCATCCTCCGGGCAATGTCCAGGGCCCTTTCCTTCAGTCCCTCTTCAGCCAGCCGCCGGGCAAACCGGAGGTAAAGTTCCAGGGCTAACCGGCGTTCCTGGTGGCTGGAAAGGGTAGGCAGGGAGGCCAGGAGCGCTTCGGCGGCCGGGTCAGGGATTTCAGCCAGGGCGGCCAGGGCCGAGTTTCTTATGGCCGGGTCGGAGGATGTGGCCAGCGCCCTGAGCTTTGGCGCCGCTACCCGGCTGCGCAGATTTCCCAGGGCCTGGATCAAGGGAAGGCTGGCTTCAGCCGGCAACCGGTTCAGGTAATCCGCCAGGATTTTTTCCAGTTCCGGTCCTTCCACCCGGAGCATGGCCCTGAGGGCGTACTCGGCCAGGCCGGGATTTTTGAGGAAAGTGGCCAGCCGGGCCAGATGTTTCTTCCCGACCACATATTGGGCTTCTTCCAGCAGAAATTCAGTGATCTCGTCGTGCTGTGAAACGGCGGCCAGCTTCAGCAGGTCATCGGCCAGGCTTTCCTTTTGGGTTTCGTGGCCGGGCTTACCGCCCATGGTTACCAGTCCGTCGATTGCGTATCGGACCAGGCTGTCGTCAGCCTCGCCGGGCACTGCCAAACGGCGCCCGAGCTCGTGAACCGCCGGGGAGCCAGCCTGGAGCATTTCTGTAAAGATTTTTTCCGCTTCTTCCTGGTTCTGGGCTGGAAGCCGGCGCAGCCATTCATCCACCTTCTGAATCGTTGCCCGGTCAGCCTGGATTAAGACGGGTGAGGGGGAGGGCTTTTCAGCGGAAGCAGGAGCCACGGTGGTTTTGGCCGCCGGCGTGTAACAGGCCTGGAAACCCGAAAATATAAACAGGCAGGTAATCAAGAGGGCGAAAACACCGCTACCGAAAGTTGAATTTATTTTTTGGGAAAGAATACCCTGGTTTTCATTCCTCGGGCACCTGTTTTTTAATCTCATTTCAATATCCTCGCATGATCTCATCCCAGGGATTGCGCATCGGTTCGTTAATCAGGAGGTTCGCCTGTTCGTCGCCTATAAAAACCTGGCGTTCCGGGTCAAAGCGCAGGTTGCGGCCGAGACGGACGGCGATCTTGGCCAGGTTGACCAGGGTGCAGGAGCGGTGGCCGTTTTCTTCGTTGAGGGCGAATTTCCGTCTCTCGCGGACGGCCTGGTGAAAGTCAGTGACCTGTGGTTCCGGGTCGGGAAGAGTTTTTAATTTTTCAATAAGTCCCGGTATATTGCTTCTCAACCCGGGGTAGAGTTTACCTTCGGGGCCTTCAATGAACGGCACATCTTTCTGCTGGTTTTCGCCGTCAAGAATTATTTCGCAACCGTCAGCATATCGCAGGACAATCCGGCGCCAGCGGCCGCAGGCGTCGGGATGCTGCTGGGGAGCATCCACCTCGATTTCCACCGGGCCGGTCCGGTCCTTTTCCAGGAGGTACTGGACCGGGTCGAGGTAATGCATGCCCATGTCGCCCAGTCCACCGCCGTCGTAATCCCAGTAACCCCGGAAGGTTACATGGACGCGGTGTGGATGGTATGGCTTGAACGGCGCCGGGCCCAGCCAGAAATCATAGTCCAGCTCCGGTGGTACTGGCTGGGGCGGAAGATAGGTTTTCCCCTGCCAGTAGAATTTCCAGTCAAAGCCGGTGGCTCCACTTACGGTCACCCGCAGCGGCCAGCCCAGGAGGCGGTGCTGGACGATTTTCTTGATGGGCCTGACGGTGGTGCCGAAGCCGTAGAAAGTTCCCTCGAAGCGGAACCAGGTGTTGATGCGGAAGATGCGTCCGTAACGCCGGACCGCTTCCACCACTTTCTGGCCTTCGCCGATGGTCCTGGTCATCGGTTTTTCGCACCAGATATCCTTGCCGGCCCGGGCGGCGGCGATGGACATCAGGGCATGCCAGTGGGGCGGAGTGACGATATGAACGATATCTATGTCCGAGCGGGCCAGGACCTCGCGAAAATCAAAATAACCCTTGACTCCGGGGCCGGCCAGTTCCAGGGCTTCCTGCAGGTGGGCGCGGTCTACATCGCAGACAGCCAAAAGGCGTCCTGGATAGCGAAAATGGGCTTTGCCCATGCCACCTACGCCAATGATGGCCCGGGTCAGCTCGTCACTCGGGGCGGTGTAACCCTGGCCGCCGAGCACATGGCGGGGCACGATGAGCAGCCCGCAGGAAGCGGCCAGGCCAGCCTTGAGGAAATTTCTTCTGGAAATAGTCATTTTATTATCGAGAAGTATCTTTTATCCCAATCATGACAATTTATCAACCGGAAAGGTGGGGAAATACAATATTTTTCCTTTGGGGCCCGCAGATTTTAAGATCACTTCTTGAGACTGCCTGAAATATTCTTTGACTAACAGGCCTGCCTTTTTTATGATTTGTCTAAAAGGTTATGGCGGGAGTGGGACTGACCGGCAATACCCGTTCAACCAGGTCGACTGCTTTTCTACAATCAATGCAACGTTCGGCGACATATATTATGAGGACTGCAGAAGATGGCCTCCTGGCGCGAGAATAAGCTCTGGAAAGAGCAGAAAAAATTCATCATAACCACCGCCATCATCGGCTTTTTTCTTCCGATCATCATTTTATTCTTCAAGCTAATTATCGCTATTTCTTTTCCAATTACCCGGCATTTCATACTGCCCGCTCTTTTTCTTGGCTACGTGTTTATTAAATCTATCGAAAGAGGCGATTCCTTTCTGGATACCATCAGGGATTATTTTACCTTCGTCCCATTTGATTACGTGGAAAGAGAAAGCCTGCTGGAGAAAAGGTTCAATGCCACTTATGCCCTGATTTTGATCAATGTTGCTGTCCACTACGGACTTGAGCTCCTGGGTCCACAGGCCCGGTCAGAGGCGGTCTTAAATTTAGCTTTTCTTCCGCTGAGATTGCACCCCTGGAATTTATTACTCAGTCCACTGACCAATATATTCCTTCATGCCGATGCCGAACACCTCTGGGGCAACATGTTCTTTCTTTGGATATTCGGGCTGGTCCTGGAAAGAAGGATAGGCTGGAAGAGATTGCTGGCCATTTATTTACTCTCGGGATTGGTGGCCTCTTTAATCTCGGCCTACCTGGATATTGCCCTCTTTGCTTCCTGGTCGACAGGGCTCGGGGCCTCCGGGGCCATCAGCGGGCTGGTCGGGGCTTTTGCTCTTCGGCTTTTTTACAAGAGGATGGTCTTCCCTTTACCCGTCCTGGGCCTGTTGTCCGGTTTAATGGGTCTTAATCTCAAGGTAAGGATGAACTCGCTGATGGTGATCATGTTTTATTTTTTCTATGATTTCATTGGAGGCCTCCTGCAGATTGTCGGGTTGGATAGCGGGATCGGTTTTCTTGACCATCTGGGTGGGATGTTTTTCGGGATGTACCTGGCTTCCAGGATGAAATTTCAGGACGCGGCAGTCGAAGAGATGATGCTGGAAAGGGCTGAGACAGCCATTGATGAAAGTGGAGACAACCAGCAGGCTGAAAGACTGCTCGAGCTTCTGCTGGAAAAGAACCCGGATAGGGTGGAGGCGCTGGTCCTGCTGGCCAGATTGAAAAATCGGTACAACCCTTCAGACGAGGGAAAACGGCTTTATCTGAAAGCCATGGATATTTTAATCGAGAAAGAGCCGGAAAAGGCCGCCCAGGTGTTTTCCGAGTATTTCGGCTGTTACAGGGAACCGCTGGAACCTGACCGGCAATACCGGCTGACCGGAGCCCTGGAAAAAATCGGGAAGGCCAGCCTGGCGGCCAGGGCCCTGGAATTGCTGGTCGATGACCCGGAAACGCCAGACATCTGGCGTCCCAGGCTTCTTTACCGGGCAGCCCAAATACTGGAAAAGCTTGAATTCTTTGAGGGGGCCTGTTTTCGCTACGAGCAACTCCTGGAAAAGTATCCCAACTTCCCGGAGGCTGATAAGGTTCGCCAGAAGCTGGAAAAGCTGAAAACAATTCACGGCGATACCACCTGGTCATCCTTTGTAAGGAAAAAGAGCGATACCCTGCCGGTGCCCTGATTTTTGAAGTTCGGGAAGAGGTGGCCTGGCCAGCGGTACATAATGTGAATATTTTCAGGAAACGGTCGTTACTTAGTCCCGGCCCTGGTTTTCTTTTGCAACAATCCTCAAAAGTTATGACGGGTACCGGGTGAAGTTGGCCAGAAGCGGGCCGGGCAGAAGAAAATAATAATTACCGTCCATTTTGTACCTTGATTTCTCCTCCGGCCTTTATCTTGGCTTGCCCGGGCCCGAATTAATTTGTAAACTCTAATAAGTTAAAAAAGGAGGGCGCTCCATGAATGTTCAAATCAACAAGCGGGAAGCTGGAAAGCTCGGGCCATTTAGAATCATGGGTGCGAAGGATTGGTTGC
>JABLWX010000103.1 GCA_013178315.1 Candidatus Aminicenantota bacterium | reverse complement strand
GAGGATTGAGGTTGATCGGGCTCGTCAATAATATGAGTCAAGAATAGAAAAAAAAGGGCGGGGGGCATTGTTTCTGAATAAAAGATTTTAGTTGGCCCGCATTTTTTATATAATCAAGCTCTGATAAGAGGGGACGCCTGCAGGTGTCCCCAAATTGAGCCCAGTCATAAGGCGAGAGAAAGCGGGGACACCTGCAAGTGTCCCCTTTTTAAGATGTGCGAAGGTGCGAAAATGCTTCAGAGCCAGATTGAAAATCTGAACCAGGGTAAGAATCAGAACCGGGGGCAGAACGGTGGCGGCAAAGCCTTTAAGTTTAAGCCGTTCATTTCTTTTCTGACTGTCTTCAGCTTTCTATTGCTGGCCTTTTCGGGATTCATACTTTACATCCGGCCGGAAGGCAGCATAGCCAGGTGGGTGGGCTGGCGGGCCATCGGGCTGGATAAGAGCGGCTGGGAAACGGTGCACATCGTTTTCTGTACGCTGTTTGTCCTGGCGGGGGCAATTCATCTGGTACTGAATTTCAAGGCCATTGTGCTTTACCTGAGCCGGGGCATTGACAAGACCCGGAAAAATTTAGCCGAGATGGTGGTGGCGGCTGTACTGGTGATGTTGATGTTGCTGGTTGCCGTCTGGCGGGTGCCGCCGGCTTCATGGCTGATGGAAGGCCGCGCACATTACAAGAATCATCCGCGGGCCCTGCGCATCCAGGTGCCGGCGCCCGACTTTGAAAAGCAATCCTTGAGGCGGGTGGCCGAGCATTTCGGGCAGTCGCCGGAGAGAGTCTTGAAGGAGCTTCAGGCTCGTGGCCTGAAGGGTGTCAGCCTGGAAAGCTCCCTGGAAGAGGTGGCTCGCAGCAACCAGATGACCCCGCAGGAACTGTACCTGCTGATACGGGCCTATTAACAGGGGACACCTTACAGTGTCCCCCTTTTGTTTATCCACCCGGTTTAATTTCCCCATATAATCAGTCCGGGCAAAGTGGGGACACTGTAAGGTGTCCCCGGGCTTTCCGAGAGTCATGAATCGCCGCGAATTTCGCGTTCAAAGAGGGACACACTATCATCTCCTGCAAGTTCCAGGATCGTATCGGTTAATCCGCCCCTGCTGAAAGGAATGAAAGGGGACACTTTAAGGTGTCCCCGATTTTTTCCTCGAGAGAAAGTAGGCAAAATGGGGACACCGTCAGGTGTCCCCTTTTTTAAGGGTCTGGGCGTTGAGGGCCACGATGACGGTGCTGAGGGACATCAGGACCGCGCCCAGGGCCGGGCTGATCACGATGCCCTGCTTGAGTAACAGGCCGGCGGCCAGCGGAATGGCCAGGATGTTATACCCGGCAGCCCACCACAGGTTCTGGACCATCTTGGAATAGGTGCGGCGCGAAATATCAATCAGCTTCGGCACATCTGACGGGGCATTTCGCACCAGCACGATGTCGGCGCTTTCCACGGCCACGTCGGTTCCGGCGCCGATGGCGATTCCGGCATCGGCCGTGACCAGGGCTGGGGCGTCGTTAACCCCGTCTCCGACCATGGCCACCCGCATGCCCCGGGCCTGGAGCTGCCGGATCTTTTCAGCCTTTTCGTGGGGCAGGACCTGGGCAAAGTAATCGTCGATTCCAAGCTCTTCGGCCACAGCAGCAGCCACTTCCTCGGAATCTCCGGTTAGCAGGAACACCTTGAGGCCCAGGCGCTTGAGCCCGGTCACCGCTTCCTTCGATTCGGCCCGCACCCTGTCGGCCAGGATGATGGCCCCGGCGGGCTTTCCGTCAACGAGAACGACGACCGCGGTCTGGCCTTTTTTCAGTGCCTTCTCCAGCCGGTCGTCATTCAGCGCAATATTCTTTTCTGAAATGAGGTTCGCCCCGCCGATTTCCACCAGCTTCCCGTCCACCCGACCGCTGACGCCCCGGCCGGGCCAGGCCTTAAAATCCAGCACGGCGGGGATGGCCAGGTTCCGGCTGCGGGCGTAATCGACCACGGCCCGGGAGATGACGTGCTCAGAGTTCGTTTCAACCGCTGCCGCCAGCCGCAGCAGCTCGTCTTCCGGGATCAGGGCCACCACTTCGCTCACCCCGAACCGGCCCTCGGTCAGGGTCCCGGTCTTGTCGAAGACCACGGCTTCGACGTTCCTGACCGCCTCGAAGGCCCGGCGGTCGCGAATGAGAATTCCATGTCGGGCGGTTATGGCTGTCGAAATGGCCACCACCAGCGGAATGGCCAGGCCGAGGGCATGCGGGCAGGCGATGACCAGCACGGTTACCGTGCGCTCCAGGGCGAAGTCGGCGTTTCTCAGCCAGGTCCAGGCCGCGAATGAAATGATACCGGCCCCGAGGGCCACGTAGAATAGCAGCGCCGCCGCCCGGTTGGCCAGGTCCTGGGTGCGGGAGCGCGAGGCCTGGGCCTGCTGGACCAGGGCGATGACCTGGGCCAGGTAGGTTTCCTGGCCGGTCCTTTCTATTACTACCTGGAGCGAGCCGTCGCCGTTGAGCGAACCGCCGATGACCCTGGCCCCGGCGGCCTTGAGGATTGGCCGCGATTCGCCGGTAAGGAGCGACTCGTTGACCTGGCTGCGGCCATCCACCACGCGCCCGTCTGACGGGATTTTCTCGCCGGGGCGGACCAGGACCCGGTCTCCCGGCTTGAGCTGTGAAACCGGAACATCGACCACCTGGCCGTCATTGCCGTTGCGGAGAAGGTGAGCGGTGGTCGGCATGATCTTGACCAGCTCTTCCAGGGCCCTGGAAGCGCCGAGCACACTCCTGGCTTCCACCCAGTGCCCGAGGAGCATGATGACAATCAGCGTGGCCAGCTCCCAGAAAAAGTCGTGGCCGCGGATGAAAAATACCGTGGCGCTGGAATAGACGAAGGCCACGGTGATGGCCATGCCGATCAGGGTCATCATCCCGGGCTGGCGGGCGCGGAGCTCGTCGACCAGGCCGGAGAGGAACGGCCAGCCGCCGTAGACGAAGATGACGGCCGAGAGCCCGAACAGGATGTAGGAATGAAAGGGGAGGCGAAAGCTGAAACCCAGCCACTGCTGGATCATTTCGGAGAGAAGGAGTACCGGGATGGTCAGGACCAGCGAGACCCAGAAGCGCTTTTTGAAGTCTTCGGTGTTGTGGCAGTGGTCGTGGTGGGCGTCGTGGGATGAGTGAGCCTCGTGACCATGGTGAGCTGTACTACCAGCCTCATGGTGACAGCTAACCGCGCCGGCGCCGGCCGCAGCCGCGATGTGCCCGGAGTGGCCGCCGTGGTCGTGCTGGTGGTCGTGACCTTGATGGGTTTCATGGTCGGAGTGGGCTTGCTTTTCCTGGCTGTCGTGCTTATGGTTGCTATGCCCGCCTGGCCCGTGGTCATGGCCTGCATGGTTTTGGTCGTGGGGGGCTTTCCCTTCGCTATAACCATGAGCCTCCTCCTGGCCGGTTTTTATTTCGTGGTCATGCTGGTGGTTGTCGCCTCTATGGAGATGTTCATGGGTGCCTTGGTCTTCGTGATGACGGGGAGGTCCGGCTTCTCTGCTGCTTGCCTCGTGACGGGGCTCGATGTCGCGTTGCTCGTGGCAGCAGGAAGAAGCCTTGTCAGGCAAGCCCGCTTGATTTGATTTTTTATGGTTGTCTTTTTCCAATTTTTACCTCTTTCAATCAGCCTGAAATGAATTTGTCATGAGAATATTTCGCATTCATTATATTCCCGTTTATCATGTTTCGATCCGTTCGGTCTTTTCATAATTACTGCCTGGCCTTTTCTGGTTCGTTCGCGTCATCTTATTTTTTCAAACCGCTCAGCTCATCTTAAATCAAAATGGGCGCTGGGTCAGCCTTTGACGGTCGTCTGGTGACTGCCCGGCTTCGGCCCGGAAGGCCGGCCGGGCCCCGGGGCGGGCTGAATTTGCCCCTTACCATCGGCCCTTCAACCTCGCCCTCATCCCACACCTTCCATGTTAGTTTAATGGCCGGGGAAAATCAATAAATCCTATAGGAATAGTAGGAAATAAACAGGGGGGGGTGAAACAGGGGGTGGGGACAAACAATGGCACACATTCTACTGGCCCCCTTCCTGTGGGTGACAGAACAGTGCGTTCCGGGACATCCGGGTCTGTTTCCCCCATATTTTCCGCTCGCATTTTGCTGAAAAATATGTAGTCTCTCCACATTTTTGCTATAATTCACGGCATGAGCGCGGCGCTGGTTATCGGCATCGGTTTCCTGGCAGGGATTTTTGCCGGGCTGTTCGGGATAGGCGGTGGTATTGTCATCGTGCCGGCCCTGGTGCTTCTGGCCGGCTTTCCCTTGCTCAAGGCCACGGGGACATCGCTGGCCGCCATCATGCTGCCGGTTGGAATCCTCGGGGTCATTGCTTATTACCGGGCCCGCATCCTGGACCTCAGGGCGGCGGCCTTCCTGGCCTCAGGCCTCCTGATGTCAGTGGTGGTCGGAGCCTGGCTGGCCCATACCCTGCCGGCCGATATCATGCGCAAGCTGTACGCGATTTTTTGCCTCTACGTGAGCTGGACATTCATCAGGCCGCTGGAACGCCTGAAACAGTTTCGCGGGGAGAGCCCGCTGCCGGAAGTTGAACCCGATTCCAACAACGGGCCCCAGCCGCATTACCTGGCCCTGGTCGGGGTGGGGCTGGTGGCCGGGGTCATGGCCGGGATGTTCGGCATCGGCGGCGGAAACATCATCGTGCCCTTCCTGGTCCTGTTCCTGAAATACCCGCCCAAAAGGGCCATTGCCACCTCGCTGGCGGCGCTGCTGCCGCCGATCGGTTTACCCGGTGTCATCTATTATTATAAGGCGGGGACGCTTGATATCCGGATAGCGGCCCTGCTGGCGGCCGGGCTGCTGCTGGGGACGGTGTTCGGTGCGCGCATTAATATCCGCATGCCCACCGGCCAGGTCAAGCTGCTCTACGGAATTTTCCTTATCTTCGTGGCCGTCCGCTTCCTCCTCTTTTGAGAAGGAGGGCGATGCGCTGGCCGGCCCGGCCGTCGCCAAACGGGTTGCGGCGGCGGAGGCCTCGCCTGAATTCACCGCTTTCAACTTTCTTAAGCAGCCGCAGGGCCAGCCGCGTGATTGTGTCGGGGTCAGTGCCGGCCAGCCAGGCCACGCCGGCCTGGATGGCTTCAGTGCGCTCGGTGGTTTCGCGCATGACCACCACCGGCACCCCCAGCGATGGGGCTTCCTCCTGGATGCCGCCCGAGTCGGTCAGGATCAGGCTGGCCCGCCGCATCAGGTGCACGAAGGTAACATAATCCAGCGGCTCAACCAGGTGAATCCGCGGTTGGCCGAGAAGGTGCCTGAACACCGCCCGCCGGACAGCCGGGTTAAGGTGGACGGGGAAAATCACCTCGGCTGATTTTTCGCTTTTGACCACCCGGAGAATGGCCCGGCAGATATTTTCCATTCCGGGGCCGAAGCTCTCCCGGCGGTGGGCGGTTACCAGGATAAGTTTCTTAATTTTTTTAATTTGGGAGAAGGGCAGCTTTTCGGTGCTAACTGCTCCGGTTGAGGATTCCCTCATGGCCTCTTTAATCCTGAGAATCTCGCCCGGGACCGAAACCCGCATTCCACCAGCGCGGCCAGTCTTTTTGAGGATCATTTTCAGGGCGTCGACCACGGTATTTCCGGTGACAAAAATTCTTTCCGGGGCGATTCCTTCCCTGAGCAGATTTTTCCGGGCCAGTTCAGTCGGAGCAAAGTGCAGGTCGGCCAGGTGGCTGATGAGCCGCCTGTTTATCTCCTCGGGAAAGGGATTGTACTTGTCGTCGGTGCGCAGCCCGGCTTCCACGTGGCCGATTTTAATCTGCTGGTAGAAGGCGGCCAGGGCCGCGGCCATGGCCGAGGTGGTATCGCCCTGGACCAGCAACCAGTCGGGCTTTTCGACTTCGAGCACTTTCTTCATCCCGGCCAGGACGCGCCCGGTGAGCTCGCCCAAATGCTGGTCCGGCTGCATCACCCGCAGGTCGTGATCGGGCTTTATTCCGAAAATCTTCAGGAAAGGCTCGACCATTTCGCGGTGCTGGCCGGTCAGGCAGATGACCGTCTTGAAGCGGACCCGCCGGGATTGGCCGGCGCTTTTAGAGCCGGTCTCTTTTTCGTTCTTGAGAGCCTCAATTACGGGGGCCAGCTTTATGACCTCCGGCCTGGTGCCCATCACCACCAGGACTTTGATTGTCTGGACATTGGTTTGTGCTGCCATCGAATAACACCAGTAAATTTTAATAAAATTAGCTTACAATTCTAACACAGAAATAAAAAGGGGGACACACTCTCGTGTCCAAATTCTTGCCCGGCATCTTTCTTTGTATTCCGGGCAGGTTAATAATTTCTGTTTTGAAATTGATCGATTAAGGAAAGGAGCGGTAAGGATAGCCTGGCTCCAGAGAAAGGTGTGAAAAGGGCGCATGAGCCGGGGGCAACCTGGCTGGCTTTGTGTCAGGCGAAGGGGGCGCCTGAAGAAGGCAAAAATGGGTAAATGGGGACACTGTAAGGTGTCCCCAAAGTTTGGCTTTCCTGATATGGGAGAAAAAGGTGTCAACCGGGGGCAAACAGGGGACACCCTACGGTGTCCCCTGTTTCTGGTTGAGTTTTGGGGACGGAATCGGGTAAAATGACCCTACTTTTGAAGAAATTTACCCTTTTCCTGAGGACCTGGAGGCAGGAAGGGAAGGGAAGGCGATTGTGGGATCGGGCTGGAACCGCAAGATGGCGATGGATCGTCAGTCATCATCCTGTCGTTGCTTTTTGCCTGAAAATTTAATAAGATTTCCTTCAGGAAAAGGAAGAGGAAGCAAAGCATAAATGGGTCAAATGGAGTACGGGTGGTTTCTTTCCACTCTTTACAACCTCTGGATATTTTTCCGCTATGTTTTTATAGTCCTGGTGGTGGCCTTCTCCCTCGGTGGCCTGAACGACTTCTTTGTCGATATCTATTACTGGGTGCGCCAGGTCTACCGCTGGCTCTTCAAACGTAAGCTCATCAAGCCCCTGACCCTGGACCAGCTCCTGGCCGTTGACGAAAAGCCCATCGCCCTGATCATCCCGGCCTGGAAAGAAGTGGCCGTCATCAAGAAGATGCTCCTCAACACCCTGAACACCATCGACTACCGCAATTATTTCATCTTCGTCGGCTGCTATCCCAACGACCCGGAAACCCAGGCCGAGGTCGACCAGGTCAGCGAAGTCTATCCCCAGGTAATCAAGGTCGTCAATTCCAGGCCCGGTCCCACCACCAAGGCCGACAACCTCAATGAAATCTACCGTGGCCTCTGCCATTTCGAAAAGGAGACCGGCCTGACCTTTGACATCGTTGTCCTCAGCGACTCCGAGGACATTCACCACCCGCTGTCCTTCAAGCTCTTCAATTACCTGATGCCGCGCTTCGAGATGATCCAGATTCCCATCATCCCCCTGGAGATGCCCTGGCACAGCTTCGTCGGCGGCGTCTACATGGATGAGTTTGCCGAAAATCACCTGAAGGAACTCATCGTCCGGGAAAAGATTGCCCGCATCCTGCCCTCGGCCGGGACCAGCACCGCCTTCTGGCGTGAGAGCCTCAAGAAGCTGGACGAAGAGAACAAGCTCCAGATTTTCAACCCCAAGAGCCTGACCGAGGATTACGAGGTCGGCATCCGGTTTGGCAAGCTCGGGCTGAAGCAAATTATACTGGTGCAGTGGGTGGAACGGGTGGTAACCAGGAAGGGCCAGGCCAGGCCGAAAAAGGTCAAGGAGCTGGTGGCCACGCGTGCTTTCTTCCTGGAGGAATTCCGCAAGGCCATGCGGCAGCGGGCCCGCTGGGTCTACGGCATCGCCTGGCAGGGGCTCAGGAACATCGGCTGGGACCGCAACCTCAAGATCAGCTACACCCTGCTGCGCGACCGCCTGTCCTTTTTCACCAACTTTCTTTACCTTTTCGGCTACTTGCTCATCGCCTACCTGGTGACGGTCTGGGCCGTGCGCCTGTTCCGGCCAGATTTCGGCATACCGGCCCTGGTCCGGCATGACGAGATCTGGTGGAAGCTGGCCCTGCTGGTGCTGTTTTTCCTGTGCTGGCGGATTTTGATGAGAATTGTTTTTGTCAGGAAGATCTACGGGCTGGGCCAGGCCCTGCTGTCTCCCATCAGGATTGTGGTTGGCAACGTCCTGAACTTTTTCTCATCCGGGCTGGCCATGCTCTGGTTGATAAGAGCCGTTTCCACCAGGCGGGAGCAGACCTGGATCAAAACCGAGCACGAGTTTCCGGCTGAAAAGCTGGAAGCCTTCCGGCGCAAGATCGGCGACCTGCTTCTCACCCGGCACCTGATCACTGCCAAGCAGCTGGAACAGGCGGTGAAGGTTCAGAAAAAGACGAAAAAGAGACTGGGCCAGATCCTGCTGGAGCTTGGTTACATCAGCGAGGAAGAACTGGCCAGCGCCCTGGCCTACCAGCGGCAGTGGGCTTTCGTGGAAATCGATCCCTATGCCGTGGAACCGGGGTTGCTGCGCATCATTCCCAGGTGGCTGGCCGAGCGCTACCGGATTTTCCCGCTCAGGTATGAAAACGGCGTGCTCCACCTGGCCATCGACCGGATCGACCTGGGCCTGCTGAAGTCCAGCCTGTCGGAGCTGATGAAGGTGGAGGTTAAGTTCAGCCTGACCACCAGTTATGATATCAATTATGCCATCGAGCGGGCCTACTCGGAAGATTTCATGAAGGTGGTCAAGGGACGGAGGCTGGGCGAGCTGTTGCTCAGGGATAATATCATCACCAAAGAGCAGCTGACCGCAGCCCTGCGACGGCAAAAAAGGAGCGGCGAAAGCCTGGGAGAAATCCTGGTGGCCGAGGGCTTCGTGGAGGAAGATTTCCTGAGGCGCTACCTGGATGAACAGAAGAGGCTTGAAGAGAAGGAAAAAAGGGAGCGGGAGGAGCTGGCCCAGAGAAAGCTGGAAGAAGCTTTAAAGAAGGGAAAAGAGGAGGGGGCGAAGGAAGAGAAAGAAGAGAAAAAAGATAGTGAACCGGAGACCGATCGTCGACCGGGCGGCGGGGAAGGCGCTGAGGTGTCCGGGGAAGGCGAGGCCCGGGGCGCTGCGGAACCCGCCGGGAAAGGCACAACAGATGCTGGCGGCGGAGAGGGTGAGGGCGGAACAGTACAGGGCCCGGAGATGGAAAAAGCGGAAGAAGGGAAAGAGCCCGGGGCAGGAATCATCACCGAAGCCGGCGGGGGCGAGAAAGAAGGGAATGGAACCGGAGGTGGCGAGAAGGAGGGGTGAGTGGGGAAGTCGGGGAGCACGCTCTCCCGTCCCCAAATCTTAATTTGGGCGAGTGTCAGGCAGGCTAGGTAAGTGATCTGATGAGGTTGAGTCGGATGAATAACCTGTTGCTGCCATCCGGGGTGGGTGTTGATAGGATTGAGGAGAAAGAAGAATCTTTTGCGGATAAGAGTGACTATGCTAAAAGTTTTTTTAGAGCCGGCTTTCCTGGGTTGGCCGGTTGCCCGGGAAACTGGAATCTGGAGGCCAGGCTCTTTGATTATTAGAATATAACGGTAAGGCGGGTTCGGTAGATGAAAAATAACGATACAGCAAGATTCAAAAGAACAGAAAGGAAGTGGCGGGGATTCCTGCTGTGCGGGCTTTTAATCGTCGGCGTGGCCGCGATTTGGGGCCAAGCCGCGGCCGAGGTTAAACCCCAGTTTGGCCTGGAAGGGTACGGGGGTTCCAACAAGCTCTTTATACTTAGCCCGTGGATAGGTGTCCGCTTTGGCCTGAGCAGCGAAGTTTCTTTTATACTCCGGTACAATTATCACAATTTCCGCTATGACTATTACGGCAGCGACGGCCTGGGGGGAAGCATTCTTAAAACATTGAAAGCCGATGTCAGCCGGATGTCGGGCACTGTCTATTTTTCAAGGAAGAGGCTTTCCGGATACGTCAACCTGTCGTACCTGGCCGGTTCTGAAGGCTATCGTGGCTTCCTGGCAGACAGCGGGCTGGAATATAAATTCAACGACCACATTGCCGGGCTGTGGTCCGTTTATTCCATCCGGGAAAAATCGGTGCTCTGGCATCCGGAAGAGACGGTCCGGTGGATCAATACCTATTCGATGAGATTCGGGATGAAATTCTGGCTGGTGAAAAACCTGGCCTTCAACCCGAACCTGTACCTGATGAAGAATTCCGAGGAAGTGGAGGGCGTTTCCTATTCGGTCGGCCTGGTTTACAGCCCGAACTGGTGGGTGGCCATCCACGCTTATTACTTCCGCTATGGCGAGACGGCCTTCTATGTCTTCCACGGAAACTACTTCAGCTGCGGCCTCAACTTCTACTTCTAACCTAACAGGGGACACCGTACACTGTCCCCTTTTTTCCAGTATGGCCGTAATTTCTCCCCATATAGAATAACCCCGAAAACGGGGACACCTTACAGTGTCCCCATTTTTAGCCTGCGAACCGATTTATACTGCTTGAGCTCCAACCGCTGGCCAAGCTGATTCCCGGGCCAGGTTGATAAAAGATTCAGATTGTAAGAGAGCAACCTGTTCAAGAATCATTACACCTTATCGACATTTCATTCTAAACGCATATTTCATTACTCGTGTTTCATTCTCAATATCTTAAAATCTTAAATTATTACTCATAAATTGT
>JABLWX010000102.1 GCA_013178315.1 Candidatus Aminicenantota bacterium | reverse complement strand
GTGGCGGGGGACATGAGGATGCCCAGCCCTTCATGGTCAACACCCCCTTCGGCATCATCCTGGCCCACAACGGCAACGTGGTCAACTACCGGCAGCTGAAAAAAGAATTGTTTGAAAAGAATCAGAGGTTGCTGAATTCCGACTGCGATGCCGAGGTCATCCTGAACGTCTTTGCCCAGGAGCTGGAAGAGCAGAGGGTTAAACAGCTCAGCCCGGAAAATATCTTTAAGGCCGTGGCCGGAGTCTACCGCCGGGTCAAGGGTAGCTATTCGGTAGTGGCCTACATCGCCGAGCAAGGACTGGTGGCCTTCCGCGACCCCCACGGGATCAAGCCGCTGAGCTTCGGCCGGCGTAAGGATGGTCTGAGACCTTCCTATGCTTTCGCCTCGGAAACGGTCAGCCTCAACCTTATGAACTTTGACGAGATAGAACATATCCAGGCCGGGGAAGCCATTTTCCTGGACCGTAACCGCGAGCTCCATCGACAGAAGATAATCCGCAAGAAACATACTCCCTGCCTGTTTGAATGGGTCTATTTTGCCCGTCCCGATTCGGTCATCGACGGGGTGAACGTTTATAAGAGCCGGGTGAACCTGGGCCGCCTGCTGGCTGCCGAAATCAAAAAGAAAAACCTGGAAATAGACGTGGTGGTTCCGGTTCCGGATTCGGCCCGGGATGCGGCCATTGAGATTGCCCGTCGCCTCAAATTGAAATACCGGGAGGCCCTGGTCAAGAACCGCTATATAGGCCGGACCTTCATCATGCCGGCTGAAATCAAGCGGCAGAGTTCAGTTAGGCAAAAACTTAACCCCATCTGCTCGGAGATTGCCGGGAAAAAAGTCCTGCTGGTTGATGACAGCATAGTCCGGGGGAATACTTCCAGGGCGATTGTGGAGATGGTCCGGGAGTGCGGGGCAGATAAGGTCTATTTTGCTTCCTATTCACCGCCGCTTCGCTACCCCTGCGTCTATGGAATAGACATGCAAACCAAGACCGAGTTCGTGGCCAGGGATGCCGACGAGGAGCTGGTAGCCAGGCGCATCGGGGCCGACCAGGTAATCTACCAGACGCTGAAAAACCTGAAAAAGGCCGTCCGCATGGAAAACCCGGAGCTCCGGAGTTTTTGCGCGGCCTGCTTTGACGGCTGCTATCCCACCGGTGATGTCACCCAGGATATTCTTAAGGCCATCGAGGAAGAAAGGAAGCTGGTTCAGGAGAGCCAACTCGAACTCAACATCAAGACCGGCCGGTAAAAAAGGTCGGCCGGCTTCAGGCCTGTTCCCTCCAGTAATTGATAAGGTCCAGGATGGATTGTTTCAGGCTAATCTGCGGTTTCCAGCCAGTCAGCCTGACTAACCTGGAAATATCAGCCAGGAGGATGGGCGGCTCGGGCAGGGTGCTTTTCTTGTCATCGTTTTCCAGCACCAGTTTGGCCCTGGTCATTCCCAGCATCAGTTTCAGGATTTCGTTTCCCGACCAGGCCTGCCCGGAGCCGAGGTTCAAAACCTCGCCCGGTTCGCTTTTTTCGGAGATCAGCCAGAGGGCCCGGACCAGGTCCCTGATATCGGTGTAGTCTTTCTTGTTTTCCAGGTTGCTGACCTTGAGCACCGGGTCCCGTTTCTTTTTTTCTATCTCGACTATCTGCCTGGCCAGGGATGAAACCTGGTAATAGACAGGCTGGCGAGGCCCCAGGGTGTTGAAGATTCGGGCCCGGATGACCTTTAGACCATAGGCTTTGTAATACTGAAAGCCCAAAAGGTCCTGCGCGGCCTTGCTGACCCCGAACGGGTTCAGGGGCCGGAAAGCGGCAGTTTCTTTTAGAGGCAGCTCGTCGGCATAGGCCAGCCCGTAGATCTCGGCTGACGAGGCAATGAGAACGACCGGGTTGATTTGAAGTTCCAGCAGCCCTTCCAGCAGGTGAACCGTTCCGAGGGCGTTGGTCGAGAAGGTTTCAGCCGGGGCCCGGAAGGACATCTCCACGGCCGATTGCCCGGCCAGGTGAAAGATCCGGTCGGGTCTGACTTCGCTCAGGGCCTTCAGCACCGATCCCTGGTCCCGGACATCAGCCTCCAGAATTTTTACGCGGTCAGCGACTTTTTTTAAGGCTGACACACAGGCCCGCGGCCTGACCAGGCCGAAGAGTTCGACGTTGGGCAGGGCCTGAGTCAGATACTCGGCCAGATGGCTGCCGATGAAACCACTGATGCCAGTTACCAGGACTCGCATTTTATTTTCCCTTTATGGTAATTATGCACTTTTCAAAATATACCTTATAGTCACTTTTGTCCATAGTGTCAATAGCAGATTATGCGCCCTGGCGGAACGGTTCATCTATTTTCTCCGGGTGCGCGATAAATTTGAGACCTCTTAGAACCCCAGGGCGCCCAGCAGGTCGGAAGTCCGGCTGATGTTGCCCAGGCCGAGCGAGAACCGGAATTGAACCTCGGGCTGGCTGCGGTAATTGAAAACCCGGAGGTCAAAGCTGAAGTCCAGGCACTGGTAATGGTACACTCCGGCCAGGGCGGCATAGAGAAACTTCCGGTTCTGCAGGTCGAATTCCAGCTGGGCTTTAAGGTCCAGCCTCTCCGGCCAGCGCCAGCCCGCCTGGAACCCGGCCTGGTGACCGCGGAAAAAACTGTCGGGGCCGAGTACCTGGTAGTTCTTTGACCAGTTCAGGCTGAAGAAAATATTATCTTCGGGCTTACCGAGATTGGCGCTCAACCTGGAGCTCAGGAAATTTTTTTCGTAGGGATTGAAATCCGCCGATAGATCCAGGCTGAACCTGCCGGCCGGATAGTACCTTATGTAGGCGTTCAGGGGAGAAAAGTGCCTCAGGGGATTCAGCGGGTAGTAATACCTTATGGGACTGTGTTTCGGGTCAAAAAAAGCGGTGGTTGATAACCCGAAGGTCAGGATTTCCCGGGGTGAACTGTCTGCTTTGAGCAGAAAATGCTGCACCAGGCCGAATTTAAGATCGTTATTCCTGAACAGACCGAACGGAGCTATTATCCGGTCCAGGGTTTCCCTGGCTAAGGGAGTATCGTAGGCATAGTAGATAAAAGGAACAAGCAGATGTTTCAGAAAGGGTCGAGTCTTCTTGAAATAAAGGCGGTAGATAACCGGGCCTTCCAGGTTAAGTCCCAGCCTGGCCTGGGTGGTCAGCAGAGGTTGAGAGCTGCGGACCCTGGTGCCGGGTTCGTAGCTCTGGAAATAGTAGATAAAATTGCCCCCGGCATTGAGGGTCAGGTTCAGCCAGTCGGCTGGCATCAGGGGGAGGGATAGGGCAGGACGGAAAAAGGCCTGGCCCAGCCGGTAACTGTCCTCGACCAGTTCGCTCTTCCAGCTGTAGTTCCAGTTGCTCAGACCAGATTCAAAGGACAGGTAGACGGAAGGCAACAACCGGTACTTCAGCAGGTTGAAACTGGCCTGGGGTAGATAGGCGGTCACGACACTCTGCCCGGTCTGCGGGAAGTAGCTCTCAAACCTGGAGGTCCTCAGGTTGAAGTTGAAATAAGACCAGCTCCGGCTCAGGCCCAGCTGGTAGGAACGGTTGCTGACGGTGGCCGCGGTAAAGTTATTCTCAAACTCTCTCAAGAAATTAAAAGAGCTCGAATAGTCGGCCTGGCCGGTCAGTTGAAAACCCAGGGGCAGGGGCTGGGCATGGTTCAAGCGCAGCAGGTAGGCCGGGCTGGGCCGTTCACCCGTCCCCTCCCGCTTGAAGAGGAAGAGGTAGCCACTGACTTCGCCTCTGGTCCCCCCCGGAAAAAGATAGCGGTATTCAAGCCCGGCCCCGGTTCCCTTGCGGGCATAAAAATCGGCGGTAATGGTGGCATCCATGTTCGGGGCCAGGGCCCAGTAGAAGCTCTGGCTTATAGTCAGTCCCTTGACCCGGTTAAATCCCACTTTCGGGAAAAGAAAGCCCGTGGCCCGGTCTTTAAGGGGATAACGCAGGTAAGGGACATAAAGGAGCGGAAGTTTCTTTACCCTGAGCACAGCCCGCTTCATGCTGATGTATTCTTCCGGATGAAGACTGGCTTCAGAAAAGGAGAAAAGCCAGCGGGGGACGGGCTGGGTGCAGGTGGTGAACCAGGCCCGGTCCAACCGGAAGTGGCCGGCCGTCGATTTGGCTATGGACTCGGCCCCGAAGAAAAGTCCCGGGCGGGAAATGGCCCTGACTCCCTGGAGTTCTCCCTCGCCCGTTTTAAGGTTATAGGTTAAACGGTCACAGGCCACCACTTCGGACGGCAGCTGGAGGGTCACCTGGCCTTCGGCCACCACCTCGTAGGTTTCGCTGTTGACCTGGAGTCGGTCGGCCAGCAGAATAAGAGGGCCAAACCGAAGTTCCACCTCGCCCTGGGCCAGCCAGACCGGACCGTTTTTTTCCTGTTGGCGAGCCAGGAGCCTGATGGATTCTTCTGCAGATTCCTGGCCGGGGTCGGGCCGGGCGGCAAGGACCGGGGCCAGGATTAGTAAGAGAATGACCAGGAAGAAAGCAGGAATTCTGCTCAGAATGGTTCGGGTATTCCCGTCGGACATCCAGTTCACTCTTTACATAACATAATATATAATTGCCGGCCGGCCCAGACAAGAAGAAAACAACCGGCAGGGCCCGGTTGAACTGGCCGTCCAAGTTGTGGTAATAATAAAAACTCAAAAATAATACTGCCGTGGCGAAGTTGAAGAGGAAAACTTCTTTTTTTCTGATAATTGTGGTGCCTGGCCTCATCCTTCTTACCCTGTCCACTATGGGCCGGGCTGAAACCTGGAAAGCCAGGGAGCTGCGCCTGAACTGGGAACGGGCGGCCTGGAAGTTCGGGCCCATCAGACTTCAGCCGCTGATCATCATCAAGGATGCCGGTTATGACTCCAACATCTATTACCACCCTGAAGCCGTTTCCGATTTCTGGCTGACG
This sequence comes from Candidatus Aminicenantota bacterium, assembly GCA_013178315.1. GTDB lineage: Bacteria > Acidobacteriota > Aminicenantia > Aminicenantales > Saccharicenantaceae > Saccharicenans. The sequence continues at coordinate 5,894 of JABLWX010000102.1, read as the reverse complement.
GCCGGGCCGGGAGTTGAGGCCTATTTCATGTTGCGAAAGCGACTGATAGTCCACCTGTTCGAATCGCCACAGTACGTCTATTTTTTTAAGACCGAGAGAGAAAGGACCTGGAATAATTACCTGAACGGCGATGTATCCCTGAGCCTTAATCGATTCCTGCTAACCGCCGGGGGAGCTCTCAACCGGGCCCGGGAACGCTGGAACACCGAAATTGACATCAGACCCAGGCGGAACGAAAAAAGGGGGTTCCTGTCGCTGCTCTACCAGAGGTCGTATCGGGTGTCGTTCGAGGTTTCGGCCGCAAAAATAGATTACCAGTATGAAAGCATCGAATACGATTCGGTCAACATCGGAGAGCGGCTGAGCCATCTGGAGACCTTCTGGAGCGGCAAGTTTTATTACCGACTGAACCCGCGGGTCCAGTTTTTCCTGGAAGGGGAATGGGGGAGGTATGATTTCAGGAGCCCGGCCAGCCTGGGGGATTCCCGGAGCCGGACCTTCTATTCCGGCTTTGAGTTTTCGCCAACGGGCCGGATCCGGGGGCGGATAAGGATAGGCTATAAGTTTTTTGACACCCTGAATGAGGGAATGCCTGACTTCCGGGGGGTGGTGGGAGATACTTCTGTCAGCTGGGCCTTTCTGCGCCCGCTGCTGTTGAGGGCCTCTTACCGGCGGGATGTCAACTTTTCCATCTGGTCGCAGAATCCATTTTATGTGGGCAATTCCTGGTCGGCCGGGAGCTCTCTCTACCTTTTCCGGAAGAGGATCCGGCTTGATTACACCCACAGCCAGCTGCGGAATGATTACCCCCTGGGAGAGGTGGCCGGTTCTGAACCGCGCCAGGATAAATACACTTTAAATTCGCTGGCCTTATATATTAAAATAAAAAAGAATGTAGGCCTTGGATTGTCTGGAGGTATCTGGTCCAGAGATATAAACGTTCTGAACTGGGATGCCGAGCGGAAATTTATCGGTCTGAACCTAACCTATGAATTTTGATTGAGAGCAATTCTCTCGGCACGAGTTACAGAAAAGGTTGAGGAAATGAAAAAACAAGGACTCTTTTTTTCAAAGGCGATTCTGGTCCTGTTCCTGGCCAGCTTGATGTCGATAACAGTCCTGGGGCAGACCAGGCCGGCCCAGGCTGAAGGACAGGAAACCCAGGCGGCCCGGGAATACTTCATCAGGGAATATATCATCGGTCCCCGGGACCTGCTGGAAATAAAGGTCTTTGAACTGCCGGAATTCGACCACACCGTCCGCGTCTCGGAAGACGGCTCCATCACCCTGCCTCTTCTGGGAAACGTTCAGGTGGGGGGCCTGACCAAGGAGAAAGTGGAACAGAAAATCGCCGACCTTCTGGAAAAGTACGTCAAAAGGGCCCAGGTTTCGGTTTTTATCAAGGAGTACCAGAGTTCCAGGGTGGCCATCATCGGGGCCGTGGAAAAACCGGGCATGTATGAGCTGGTCGGTCGCCAGTCCCTTCTGCAGATGATCTCGCAGGCCGGCGGCTTCAAGGAAAATGCGGCCAACGAGATTTACGTCTTGAGGGAAGGGCAGGATGGAAACACCGCTTCCATCAGCATCGACCTGGAAGACCTGCTGCTCAACGGAAATCAGCGCCTGAACATACCGCTGCAGCCCAACGACGTGATCAACGTCCCGGTGGACAAGCTGATTACCATTTATGTCTTTGGCCAGGTGCGTAACCCCGGAGCCCTGCAGGTCAAAATATCCAAGAAAATCACCTTGCTCCAGGCCATTGCCCAGGCCGGAGGACTCAGTGAAAACGCCTCCAAGCGGGGAGTTATTGTCAAAAGAAAGGACAAGAGCGGCAAGGAAACCAACCTCCGGGTTAACCTGAACGACATCATCAAGGGCAAGCGCAAGGACATCCCCCTCCGGGAGGGAGATGTGGTCATCGTCAAAGAAAGCATATTTTAATACCGCGAACTGGAGAGGGTTTGAGATGAGCAACGAGAATTATGTAGAACCACAGGCCCTGGACGCGGGCGAAATTGACCTCAGGAAATATATCGATATCATCTTTCGTCGACGCTGGACGGTAATATCAATTACCCTAATAGCGGCCGCGCTATCCCTGATCATTTCCTTCGTCACCAGGCCGGTCTACAAGGCCCGGGGCACGGTCATGATTGAGAAAGAGCCCAACATCCTGAGTTTCGAGGATATCTTCCAGATTGAAACCTTCCGGGATGATTATTTCCAGACCCAGTATAAACTGCTGCAGAGCCGCAGCCTGGCCGAAAGAACCATCGAGCGGCTCAAGCTCTGGGAGAAAAAAGAGTTCTCCGGCAGCAAGACCCCGACCGCTGACGATTTGAAAAATCCTATTTTCAGGCAGAAGCTGGTGGATAAATTCCTCGGCCGCCTGGAGGTCAAGCCCATCCGGATGACCAGGCTGGTGGAAGTGGCCTTCAGGGCCCAGGACCCGACCCTGGCCAGTGACTGTGTCAATGCCCTGTTCGACTCCTTCGTTGACATGAACATTGAGGCCAAGTACGAGACCACCGAACAGGCCACGGAATTCCTCAGCGAACAGATAGAGGAACTCAAGAAGGAAATCAGCCAGAAGGAACAGGAGCTCCAGAATTACGGCCAGGAGAAGGATATCGTTATCCTGAGCGACAAAGAAACCACCATGCTGGACAAGATCAGCGAGCTGAACAAGGCCCTGACCGAAGCCCAGATCGACCGGGTCAGAAAAGAATCCTATTACAACGGGATAAAGAATGCTTCTCCCGATTTTATTCCCGAAGCCATGAACAATCCCCTGATCCAGCGGCTGAGGGAGGACTACCTGAAGCTCAGCCGCGAGTACGCCAAGATGCAGGAGAAATTCCAGCCAGAATACCCGGAAATGCAGCGGCTGAAGGCCGAACTGGATTCGGCCCGGGAACTTCTCATGAACGAAACCCAGCGCCTGATCAAGGCAGCCTATGCCGATTACCAGGCAGCCCTGAAAAAAGAAGTATCACTCAAGGAGCTTTTTGAGCAGCAGAAAGAAGAGGCCTTCCGCCTGAATTCCAGTGCCATTCTGTACAACAGCCTCAAGATCGAGCTGGAAAACAAGAAGAACCTGCTGGAATCATTGCTGAAAAGGCAGAGCGAGACCGGGGTCTCAGCCCGGCTCAAAGGGCTGAGGACGTCCAACATAAGGATAGTGGACCGGGCCGACCTGCCCCTTCGCCCGGATAGCCCGAGGAAATTCCGCAACCTGCTGCTGGCTCTGTTCCTGGGTCTGTTTGGCGGACTGGGCCTGGCCCTGGTGATGGAGTACCTTGATAATACCGTCAAATCAGCCGAGGATATCGAGCGTTATTCGGGCTTGCCCACCCTGGGGGTGGTTCCAGTTTTTGATGAAGATGCCACCCTGAACGGCCATTATTACGCTTACCGCTCCGGGGAAGAGGAAGAAGAGCGCAGGAAGAAAAAGAAAAAAGAACCGGGTAAGACTGAGGGTGGGAACGGGAGCGAGCCCCGCAGCATCGAACTCATCAGCCATTTCGCCCCCGATTCCACCTTTGCCGAGAGCTACCGTTCCCTGCGCACCGCCCTGCTTCTGTCCGGACCGCTGGCCAACCTGAAGAGCCTGATCATTACCAGCCCCCTGCCCAACGAGGGCAAATCTGTAACCATCTCCAACCTGGCAGTCAGCCTGGCCCAGATGGAGAAGAAGGTGTTGCTGCTGGATGCCGACCTGCGCCGGCCGAAGCAGCATCGGATATTCAACCTCAAGAACCACGACGGCCTGAGCAACTACCTGACCATGGGCCTGGAACTGAATAAACTGATAAAGACCACCCTGGTGCCTTCCCTGTACTTCATCAACTCAGGCCCGGTGCCTCCCAACCCGGCTGAACTTCTTGGTTCGGACCGGATGAAGGCTCTGCTGGACAGGCTGAAAGCGGCCTTTGATTTTATCCTCATCGACACCCCACCGATCCTGTCGGTGACCGATGCCCAGGTTCTGGGCAAGGTGGTGGACGGGCTGGTCCTGGTGGTTCAAGCTGACCGGACTCCCAGGGAAGCCCTGAAACAGACCAAGGAGGTTATCGACCTGCTGCAGCTGAAGACTTACGGTGTCGTCATCAATGCCCTGAATCTCGATAACCGGGGGTATTACCGCCGGCAATACTACCGTCATTATTACCAGAAGTAAAAATCATGGAGATCAAGGTCAAGGTCTACTTCAACCGTAATCTCGGGGGGAACAGCCTGATCGACCTGCACACCCATCTTCTGCCCGACTGGGATGATGGGGCGGATAACTGGGAGGAGACGGAGAAGATGGTGGAGATGGCGGCGGCCGACGGCATAGGGGCAATTTGCCTGACCCCGCATGTTTTCCGTTTTTCCCGCTACCAGGATAACCAGGAAGTGCTGGAGGAACGTTTCAACCAGTTTTCTGAAAAGTTCCGGAGCGAGAACCGGGTAAAGTTTTTCCGCGGGGCAGAAGTTTTCATCCATCCGGACCTGGTGGGGGAAGTGGAAAGCAGGAACCTGAGCATAAATCAAAGCGAATATGTTTTTGTTGAATTTCCCTCGGACCAGGTTCCTGCCGGAAGCCGGGACCTTTTTTACCGGATGATGCTGGCCGGTTATACCCCCATCATCAGTCACCCGGAGAGAAACGACCTGCTGGGGCGGCAGCCGGAGATCCTGTATGACCTGGTGAATCGTGGCTGCCTGGCCCAGCTGACGGCTGGCAGTCTGGCCGGAAACTTCGGGTCGGAAGTTCAGAAGAGGGCCGAACTCTTCCTGAAGCATCACCTGGTACAGCTGATGGCCTCGGATGCCCATGATTCTAAAAACAGGCGACCGATTCTAAGCCGCGGGTTGGAGGCTGCCTCCCGGATAGTCGGCCGGGAAACGGCTGAAGCCATGGTCCGGGATGTTCCAGAAGCTATCCTCGATAACAGACTGATCCCGGAACTGGGTCGGCCGGTCTGCCCTTCGCGTGGCCGGAAAATATTTGGCCTGTTCGGGGGAAAAAAGAAAAAAAAATTGCTTGAAAAGGCTGAGTGAAACGACTATATATAATGAAGAGGGAGGTAAACATGCTCCGGAATGGAATTTATCGTTCTCCCGTTTTATCTGGGATTGTTCTCCTGGCCTTTATGCTCTTGCTGCTGCCCGCTGAAACCCTGGCTGCTCCAACAGGTTCGTTGGTCGGGTTCATCTACGGAAGTGATATGAAGACTCCCGTCCAGAACGCGGTGGTTAAGGTCCGCAACGTGGACGACGGTAAAGAATATGTCAGCACTCCGACTGATGCCAACGGCTCATACAAGCTTGATAAGCTCAAAGAAGGTAAGTACATACTGGGAATAACCGCTCCCGATGGCGATTACAATTTCCCCTATGTGATGGTTGTCAAGGGCGGAGAAATCGGCAAGCTATCCCTGGCCCTCAAGAGCGGGGCCGCCTCCGGTCTTGGCCAGGAAACGGTTGAACCCACCGAGAAGGAAAAGGTTTCCTTTTTCAAGACACCGGTGGGAATTGCCGTTCTGATGGTGGCTACCACCCTGGCCCTGTACGGGACCTTTAAGCTTCTGGAAGGAAAGGAAGAAGCCTCTCCTTCCAAGAAGTAGCTGGGCCCTGAACGCCGATCCTTTAGAGAGAGGTGACCGTTCTGCGGAAAATTAATCTATCCTTATAGTTCCGGCTGACTTATAATAATCTTCAGAAAATCAGAATGGATAGTTTTATATTCGTTTCGCTCTGTATTCTCCTGTGGCTTCTGCCCCTTCCCTTCGGCGGCAACATCGAGTGGGCGGTCCTTGGCCTGGAAGTGACTGTCTGGGTCCTGTTCCTGGTTTATTTGATTTCCCTCCTGAAGCGGAAACCAGCCGTGGTTCCGGCGGTGGACC
>JABLWX010000101.1 GCA_013178315.1 Candidatus Aminicenantota bacterium | reverse complement strand
GCAATCTCTCCAGAAGCCAGGGCTATAAACATCTCTGAGTTTGAGGCGGTGGCTGGTCCAGTAGCCTCTGCCGGCAGGTCCCGGGCCCAGAGCAATTCGCCTGTCTTCGGGTTTCGCCCTTCAAGCTTTTTTCTGAATAACAGGATTAGAGTGCCTGCGTCTGACAGCGAAACGGCCAGCGGGGCATCTTTAAGTTCAAAACTGGAGTCTCCTGCCTTTCCAGTTTCAGTCCCAATGAAATAAACTTTCCGGTCGCAAACCAGCCAGAAACCGTCCTGAGCGGCCAGCAGCTTTGCCTTTTCGGCCGCCGGTAATGAAAATGAAGTTAGACTTTGCCCGCTTTCCAGGGCAACCAGGCGGAGGTCCAACCTTTCCGGAGAATCAAAGACTGCCAGCACCCGGTCTCCTGATGCGGCCAGACCCAGCGTCCTGCCCCTGTTCCATCCCACCCAGGCCCTGGTTAGAGGAAAGTTCGGAATTTCCGAAACGGTATCGGAGGTTTCTTGAGCCTCTGGCTGACCCCCCGGAACATCATTTTTCTGGCCGGCTCTCTGGGGCCGGGCGGCCTCGCCAGCACTAACCTTATCTTTCTCGCCAGATTTATATATTTTAGAAACGGCCTCTAACCCATCTTTTGCGGCAATTCTTCGGTCTTCGACGGCACCGGGGGCCAATCCCCCATTCTCCTTTTCTGCCGTTCCCAACGAAAGTAACTCGTCTATCCTGACAGGAGAATAGCCCCGTTCGCGGAGGTCATCTATAAGCCGACCCAGCCAGAAATAGAATAAATCCGTCCTGTCCGGGGCCACTCCCAGGTGAACCAGGATTATGAAACCGTTAAGGCCAGAAGCGGACGAAGCTTCATAATCCAGAAGCTGCCGATAAATTTTTTCGGAGGAGCGGTAGCCTGGCATATCGGGAGTGGTATAGTCGGCGTTGGTCATAAGCCCCGGCGTAAAACTCACGATAATCGCACCGGCCGTAGCGGCCCAGTCGACAATCTGCTGGTTGTACCATTCGTAAGGGGGCATAAAAAACCTGGCCCGGCTGCGGTCAACCCCGAACCTGGCCAGCTCTTCATAGTTGGCCTCGAGGTCGGCCAGGAATTCTTCCCCGGTCACCAGGGTTTTCTGCCGGTCCTGCCAGTCGCAATAAAGAAGATGGCGGTCGGAATGTGGTCCCACGTAATGGCCGCCTTTGACCATTTCTTCCACCAGGGACCGGAATTCCGGGCGTCGCAGAAAATTGCCGGTCAGAAAAAAGGAAGCCTTGATACCTTTCCGTTCGAGCTCGGCCAGGATGTATTCGCCTCCCTCGCCGTAAGAATCAGCGGTGAAAACCAGGGCCACCCGCTTCCCGTCAACCGGGCCGCGCACCACTCCCCCCTGGACATAGGTCAGGTCCTGGGCCGAAAGCAGGACAGACAGAAAGGCCAAAATGACCAGAAGCAACAAAATCCGGATTTTCCGGAAAACATCCCTGCCGATCAGTTTGGTCATCCTATCTGTCATGGACTCCAGAAATTATGGTTTAATTCTAATCAAAGCCCCCGGCCGGTGCAAACGCGGGCTTTACTAATATCTTCCAGGCTGATATTATTTTTTCAATGGTTAATTACATACTGCTCTACAAAATCAGGAAACTGGTCAAGCAGATCCTGAAAGAAAAAATCGAAGATGGCGAAATAGCCACCACTCCCCGTTCCTGCCTGGGCTGCCTGGCCGACGAGCTGAGCTGGGAAATTTATTACCTTTTCAAGGAAAGGGAAGAAGGTAAGAAGGGCGGAAGCGACCAGGCTGATAAAGATAAAGAAAAAACTGAAGAACCTGAGTAAGAGCGCCGGGCTGCCCTCCCAGATAAAATTCAATATGCTACCTGGTTATTTTTTACTTCTCTGAATCATTTCTCTTGAGCTATGAATTCCGCCCGCGTTCCTTTGACTATCATTAATATTGAGTTAACCGGGGATTATTGAGATAAGTCCTGTTCTGGCAATGTAAAGCCGGGAACCTTTCTTCTTGAAAACTGGTCGGGTTATGATTGCCCCGCCCGGTTAGCCTCAACCCAACCCATGCCAGGTAAGAAGTTAGAAAATATTTCGACCTTAAACAAGAGGTAGCAAAGAGTGAACAGTTCAGTCCTTCTTTCCGGACCTTTCCTGGCGGATTTTTTCCTTGAGGGCTTCCCACCAGTCAATTCTCTTCTTGATTTCCTTTTCAAAGCCAAGATTTCCTGGCTGGTAATACCGGCGGCCCTTTAACCGCTCCGGAAAAGTTTCCATGTCGGTAGTGGACAGCGGATGGTCGTGGGCGTATTGGTATTCCTGGCCGTAGCCTATCTCTTTCATCAGCGGGGTTACCGGATTGCGGATGTGGAGCGGCACCGGCTCATAGGGGCTTTCTTCCACGTCCTTCATGGCCTGCCCGAAGGCTACATAAATCCGGTTGCTTTTGGGGGCTGAGGCCAGATAGACAACGGCCTCGGCCAGGGCCAGTTCACCTTCGGGCGAACCAAGAAAATCATAGGCTTCCTTGGCCCTCAGGGCCACGGCCAGGGCCTGCGGGTCGGCCAGGCCCACGTCCTCCGAAGCAAAACGGACCAATCTCCTGGCGATATAGAGCGGGTCTTCGCCGGCATAGAGCATCCGGGCCAGCCAGTAGAGCGAAGCATCAACATCGGAGTTACGAAGGCTCTTGTGCAGGGCGGAAATCAGGTTGAAATGTTCTTCCCCGGCCTTGTCGTAGAGCAAGATCCGCTTCTGCAGGGCTTCTTCCACTTCCCGGGCGGTAATTTCTTGGCCCCTGGTCAGGCTGGTCGCGATTTCCAGGGCGTTTAGAATCCGCCGGGCATCTCCGTTGGACTGGTCGAGCAGCAGCTTCAGGGCCTCATCGTTGATCCGGAGTTTGAGCCGGCCGAGACCGTTAACCTCGTCGGTCAGGGCATCATCGATGATTTTTTTCAGGGCATCTTCATCCAGCGGTTTTAAGACCAGGACCTTGGTCCGGGAGAGAAGCGGAGCTATGACTTCAAACGACGGGTTCTCGGTGGTCGAGCCAAACAGGATTACATCTCCCCTTTCCACGTAGGGCAAAAAAGCTGATTGCTGGGCCTTGTTGAAGCGATGAATTTCATCAATGAAGATGATTATCGGCTTGCCATAAAGCTTTTTCTGCTGCTCGGCCTGGGCCATGACCTCTTTGATTTCTTTTATGCCGGAAAGAACGGCGCTGTAAAAAAGGCAGGTCAGGTCAAAGTGCCTGGCCAGCATCATCCCCAGGGTGGTTTTCCCGGAACCGGGCGGACCCCAGAAGATTATGGACACCAGGTGGCCCGATTCAATCAATTCGGTCAGGATTTTGCCCGGCCCCAGCAGGTGTTCCTGGCCATAGAAGCGGTCAAAGGTCTGGGGCCGCATTCTCTCGGCCAGCGGGATATGTTGACTATCGACTTTGTCTGTTTTTTTCATCCAGGCTCTGGCAGTTATTAAGTCCTGATTTTCCAGTCAGTTTTATTATATAATTATTCGACCCTTATTAAAAGTTAGTTGAGGCCTTCTGACCAGAAAAACTGCTTTTTCTGGCAGGAACAATTGATTAAAATGAATCGAGAATAAGCCAAGGAGTAAGATGCGATGAAACCAGGCAGAATTCGAACTTCCCGATATTTCACCGGAGCTATACTCGTGGCCATTCTGCTCTTGCTGGTCACCAGCCTGACCCAGGCTCAACCGAGGCCAAAAGGCTACCTGTTCATCATCGGCGGCGGCAACCGCCCGGAACCGATGATGAAACGTTTCGTGGAAATGGCCAGCCGCTCGGGCAGCGGACGAATCGTGGTCCTGCCCATGGCCAGCGCCACCCCGGACGAGACCGGGCAGAGCCTGGTGGAAGAGTTCAAGCAGCTCGGGGCCAAGGACGTTGCCTATTACAACTTCACCAGAAAAGACGCGGAAAATTATTCCAACGCCAGGCTCCTGGCCGAAAGCGGCGGAATCTTCTTTTCCGGTGGTGTCCAGACCAGGATAACCGAAGCCATCCTGGACACGCCCATCCATAACATGATCAGGGAGCTCTACCAGAAGGGAGCGGTGGTTGGTGGCACCAGCGCCGGGGCGGCCGCCCTGAGCGAGCTGATGATAACCGGAGACGAGGTCAGGAAACCGGAAGAAGGACACGAATTCGAAACCATAGAATCAGGAAACGTCATCGTGGCCCGGGGCCTGGGACTGATAAAATCGGCTATAATCGACCAGCACTTCGCCACCCGCAAAAGGCACAACCGGCTGATCAGCATAATCGCCGGCCACCCGGAAATCGTGGGGGTGGGCATAGACGAGGCCACGGCCATCATCGTCAACCCGGATGAAACCTTTGAAGTCATAGGCTATAAAAACGTTATCATCTATGATTCTGCCCGGGCCCAGGTGGAGGTCCGGGGCGACCGGGCCCTGTCGATCAGGAACCTGGTGATGCACGTGCTGCTGGAGGGTGAACGCTACGACCTTAAAAGGAGGCGCCCCCTTTAGATTTATGGACTCGGCCCCGCCCTTCAGGCTGGCCTGCCCGTTCTTGACGAACTTCCGGTTAAATGTTAATGTTTTGAGGAAATCTGCTGATGACCCAGGAACAGAAAGTCAACAACCTCAGAGACGCCATAAACAGGAAACTGATTTTTTCCCTGGAAGAAGTCTGCCGACTGCTTAAAATCACACCGGAAACAGTAAAAGAATGGGAAAAAGAGTTTCCACTGTTCTATGCCGGGCAGACGGCCGGAGGCAAGCAGATTTACCGGCAGAAGGACGTGCTGATCATCCTGAGAATCAAGGAACTGCTGGAAGAAGGTACCCTGACCAACGCCGGCATCAGGCGAAAGATTGAGGAAGAATTCGGCTTTAAGACCGATAAGATACCGCCCGAAAGGCTCTATTCGGCCCTGGCCCAGGTCAAGGAAGAATTGACTGAAATTCTCCAGGCCCTTGAAAAAAAACGCAAAAAAGGTTAAATTTATTTACCCTTTTTCTCCAATCGGGACGTGGCGCAGCCTGGTAGCGCACATGCTTGGGGTGCATGGGGTCAGCGGTTCAAATCCGCTCGTCCCGATTTTTCTTTTTTTGACCGGGCTCGGTTGAAAACCCTCAACTCATTCAATGAGGCTATTTAAGTCCTGGGTTTGTTCCTGCCTCTATGGATAATCCTTCCCCGTTCATCTATAATTATTCTCTAATTGTTGAAGGCAAATTATTGAGAAGGAACCTTTGACCGGATGAAAAAGAAGGCTTCTGCTTCCACCAAAAATTCTCCCCTGTTTCTGCTGACCAACGACGACGGTTATTTTGCCCCCGGGCTGACCGCCCTGGCCGAAGAGCTTCGCCAGGTAGGACAGGTCTATGTCGTGGCCCCTGACCGGGAAAAAAGTTCCATTTCCCTGGCCCTGACCCTCCGCCGGCCACTGCGGGCTGAAAAGATAGACCGGAATATCTACGCGGTTGACGGGACACCGGCCGATTGTGTTTATATCGCTCTCAGGCATATCCTGCCCCGGCAGCCTGACCTTCTGGTCTCTGGCATGAACCGGGGCGCCAACCTCGGCTGCCAGGATGTTTCCTATTCGGGCACGGTGGCCGCCGCTCTCCAGGGGACATTTTTAGGAATTCCCTCCATTGCCGTTTCGTTGATGGGGGCCAGGGCCAATAGCGGCCGCGTCTATGATTTCAAGCGGGCGGCTGCCCTGGTCAGGCCAATGGTGGAAACGATTCTCAAAAATGGCCTGCCCCCGCGCGTGTACCTCAACATCAACATTCCGCCACTGCCCGTCAGGGGAATCAAAATAACCCGCCTGGGGGAAAAACGCTATTCCCCCGAGCTGGTCAGAAAACGCGACCCCCGCGGCAAGACTTATTTCTGGATAGGTTTCAGCAGCCCCAGGGGTGTCGGGCCAAGGAATTCTGACGTTCACGTGGTCGACCGGGGCTGGATTTCCATAACTCCACTGCAGATTGACCGCACCGCCCACCCTCTTCTTGGACACCAGCTACTGGAAAGCCTTAAAGATTGCTGGAAGAAAGATAAACTTCAGGAAAGAAGTTGAATCCGGGGCCACTGGCTATCTCGGCATTCTAAAACCCCTAAAACGCCGAGCAGCCATAATTAGTTCAACTTCCCCGGTAGTTATGATCACCTGCTCTAATTCCGAACCCCGGCCGTGAACAAGGCCTTTGCGTAGAAACGAAGAAGAATCCGGCTGACCCGAAAACTAATCTGCCGGACTATTCCTGGCTGCCCTCTTACGTCTTCTTTCCTTCCAGATGCTGACCGCCGCCGGCACCAGGGAAATCAGAATTATGGCCACAATGACCAGCGAGAAATTTCTCTTGACCACGGGGATGTTGCCGAAGAAATAACCGCCGAACAGGAAGGCAGATACCCACAACAGGCTCCCGATAAAGCTGTAAAGCAGAAACCTGAGGTAGGTCATCCGTCCGATTCCGGCCACGAATGGAGCAAAGGTCCGGATAAAGGGCATGAAGCGGGCGAGGACTATGGTCAGGCTACCGTATTTCTCGTAAAAATGATGTGTCTTGTCCAGGTATTCACGGTTGAAAAACCGGCTCCTTTCCTTCTTGAAAATCCCCGGTCCCACCTTTGAGCCTATCCAGTAATTGGTTATGTTCCCGGCAAAGGCGGCCAGGGTCAACAGCAGGAAAAGGCCCAGGATGTTCAGATTGCCGATGGCCGCCACCGCCCCCACGGCAAACAGCAGAGAATCTCCAGGGAAAAACGGCGTGACCACGAACCCGGTTTCTGAAAAAATTACAAAAAACAGGATCAGGTAGGTCCACAGCCCGTACTGGTGGACAATATCCACCACGTAGCGGTCAAGATGAATGGCAATGTCGAACAGCTTCTTGATGAAGTCCAGCAAGTTGATTCCTTCCCGATCAGCCAGAGTCAGCTTTCTTGCAGAAAAATTACTATACTTATTTTCGTTCCTGCTTACAAGCAATTTGTTAACTCTTTCCAGGGAAGAAGAAAATGGCCACGGGAAGCTGCCGGCTCTGATCGGCTCTGGTATAATTAGCCTGGAATAGAGGTTCAATAAAATATTATGATGGACAGGGAATTCTGGCTGCAACGGAAACTGGAAGCCATAGACCGGGCACTGGACAGGTTGTCTCCCCTCGAAGCTGATTGCACCCTCTGCCCGCGACACTGCCACGTGGACCGCACCAGGGGAGAAACCGGAGTCTGCCAGACCGGCAGCCAGGCCCGGGTTTCAGTGGGCCTGCTTCATTTCGGCGAAGAACCGGTCCTCAGCGGCCGGGGACGACCGGCCGGGGCCAGGGGGTCGGGTACCATCTTCTTCACAGGTTGCAACCTGAAATGCCTTTTCTGCCAGAATTTCCAGCTGAGCTGGCTCAACGAGGGCGAACTGCGGACCGATGAACAGCTGGCCGAGCTGATGCTTCAACTCCAGCAGCGGGGAGCCCTGAACATAAACTTCGTCTCCCCCACCCACGTCATCCTGCCCATTCTCCGGGCCCTGAAAATTGCCTACCGCCGGGGGCTGTCCATTCCCCTGGTTTATAATTCCAACGGCTACGATTCCCTGGAGGTGGTGGAGCAATTGCGGGGAATCGTGGATATTTACCTGCCGGACCTCAAGTACGTGTCATCAGAACTTTCCCGCAGGTATTCTTCGGCCCCGGACTACTTTGAACAGGCCAGGCTGGCCCTGCAGGAAATGTACTGCCAGCAGCCGGACCTGGTGATAGACGAGCGGGAGATTGCCCGGCAGGGCCTGATCATCAGGCACCTGGTCCTTCCCGGCTCGGCCGACGATTCCATCCGGGTCCTGGAGTGGATAGCCGAAAACCTGTCAACTGGCGTGGGGCTCAGCCTGATGAGCCAGTACCATCCCTGCTATAAGGCCCCGGCCGAGATTCAGCGGGAAATCACCAGGGAGGAATACCACCGGGTGATGCAGAGGGCGCTGGACCTGGGTTTTGAGCACCTTTTCCTGCAGCCCGAACCCTTCCAGCAGGACGAACACCTGGTTCCGGATTTCCGGCGCAAGGATCCCTTCCGCTGGAAAAATTAAGCGCCAGAAAATCATGATTGACCAAGCCTTCAATCATCTTGAAGGCCGAGTTCTAAACTTTTCGAGAAAGTTAATCTGACTGGAATCCCTTCGTTTCAATGCTGTCCTCTTGCGCTAAGAGAAAATGAGAAACTGCCCTTCGCCGCGAGGATACCAGCAAAAAGAGTCTTTAGCTTGATGCTGTTATGGGAAGGCGGTTTCAGTTAGAAACAACCGGGTAATGAGCTTTTAGAAGGCAGACGGGTATTCCGCCCCATTCTCGGGCGGAAAGACCGGGGAGATATTTCTTCTCTCCGGATCTAATCCCGGAAGGGACAGGTTCAAATTGAAAAAGCCAGCCTGCGGTCTTACTCGTAAACCAGGATTTCCACCCTGCGGTTCTTGGCCCGGCCTTCACGCGTGGTGTTTTCGGCCACCGGCTTGGAGCTGCCCAGGCTGACCGCGGACATCCGGTGCAGCGGAATGCGGTGTGTCTTGTAGAGGTACATCATGACTGCTTCGGCTCTTTTCTGACCCAGGTAAATATTGACCTCTTCCGGCCCGGTGTTGTCGGTATGGCCCTGGATTTCCAGGTAGACGCCCTTGTTCTCCTCTATCAACTTCTGAACGAAGCGGTCGATGGCCGCCTTGGCCTCGGCACTGAGCTCGGCACTGTTGAAGGCAAACTTGGCCTCGTCGTTGCTGAGGGTAGCGGTCATCACCAGGTTGCCGCGAATGAGGGTCTTGACCTCTTCGATCTTGCCGTCAACCTGCTTGAACTGGGTATCGTGCTGGCCGATGAGCTCGCCGATGGTGGCCAGCTTCTCATCGTGCTCCCTGATTCTTTTCTGGGCTTCTTCGATTTCACTGGAAACGGCTGCCACTTTCTGGTCAATGGCCGCCACTTCCGTGCTCACGTACTTCTTGGTGGCACAGCTGGTGCCGACAATGGCCAGAGCGATTACCAGGACCGATGCATAAAAAAGAAAACTCTTTTTCATGCCGACCTCCTTTCTATGTATTATGTCGGATTTTCCTGCCAGTTTAAGAAGTAATTCTGTCTTTATTATATTCCCTATTTTTCTGGTTGTCATCAATTTATTTTTGTTATTTTTTCCTGTCTTTTCTGGTCAACAGACCAAATTATCAGCCTCAATAACCCTGCCTGGTACGAATTCGGTAATTGCCGCCGGGGGTGGTGACCATTATCCTTCGGTACTTATCATCTTCCTTGTATGAAGTATACCCTATGATGTACTGGTGGCTCTGCTCTTTTTTAATCTCGTAAAGCGTTGATAATAAGCCCTCCAGGTCGTCGAGGAAAAAAGCCTTACCACCGGTCGCCTCGGCAAAAAGATTCAGGGTTTCTACAATTCCCATGGCCGTCAGGCCTGACCTCCTTTTATGTCTGGCCAGGATTTCTTCGGCCCTGGGAATCTTGTAACCGATGACATATATGGGCACATCCACCCGTCGGGCGATTTCCAGGGCCTGTTCGGCTGAAGACTGGCTGTCGTTTTCTATGCCATCGGTAATCAGGATCAGGGCCCTCTTTTCGTTCCTGGCCCGGACCGCATACTGCGGCGAAACGGCCACGGCATCATGGAGGGCAGTCTTGCCGTAGGCTTTCTCCCCGTCCAGTTCGGCCAGGAAAGTCGACCTGTCCTGCGAGTGCCTGGCTGCCACCTCAACCTCGCCGTCGGCAAAAACCAGCAGGGCCAGCTCGTCCTGGGGCGCCAGAATCTTTTCGGCCAGGACGTGCAGGGCCCGGCGACAGTCTTCGAACTTGTCTTCCAGGGCCATGCTCCCGCTGACATCCAGCAGAACGGTCAGGCTCAGGGGGGCCGACTGGTCGTGCTGGAAGTAATTTATGGTCCTGCGTTCGCCATTCTCATAGACTATGAAGTCTTTTTCCCCCAGGTCGTTGACATAACGGCCTTTCCTGTCCTGAACCGTCACGGCAATGGTTATAGCATTTACCGTAACATTATAGGCTGCCTTTTGCTGAGGAACTTTTTGCTCCTTCTCCTGGGCAAGCACTGAGCCGCCAAGAATCAGCCAGAGCAGAGCGACAAAGAAAACTATGGGCTTCCGCTCGGCCCTGTAATCTGAATAACACATGGTCATCTTAAAGATAGCACACAGGGGGCACCCCGGCAATCAAGCCGGCCCTTAAATATTAGTCGGCCCAGTCAAGTTCGTTTCAAATAATTGGGCAAGTCCGGAAGTCCGCCTGGTTCTAATGGACGGTCCGAGGAGAACTCTCGAGGTTATAAGTGTTAATTTTTCCTTTGTTGATATGAAGTTCTAACATATCTCGCAGCCTACCTGCCTTTTCCCGTATCAAGCATTTGAATATAACCTGCCTCCGATGAATTTTCTGTCTATTTTCTTGCGACAGCACACTTAAAGATCAGGTAGAAGAATTAACCCCGCTGAATTCTTCTTTAATTTTGTCCTCTCCCCTACTTCAGGCTTTCTGGATGATGGCGGACCTGCTCGGCCTTAACCAGGTAAATCACGTCTTCGGCAATGTTGGTGGCGTGGTCGCAGATTCTTTCCAGGTGCCTGGCCACCAGCAGCAGGGCCACCGCCCTGGGCGCGGTGCTGGGGTCCTTGCTCATGTAATCGTTGATCAGCTCCGATTGCACCAGGTTACGCAGGTTGTCGGCCTCGTTGTCCCTGAGGATAACTGACCTGGCCAGTTCGGTATCCTTGTTGACGAAGGAATTTATGGCGTCCC
>JABLWX010000100.1 GCA_013178315.1 Candidatus Aminicenantota bacterium | reverse complement strand
TG
Organism: Candidatus Aminicenantota bacterium; assembly: GCA_013178315.1. GTDB lineage: Bacteria > Acidobacteriota > Aminicenantia > Aminicenantales > Saccharicenantaceae > Saccharicenans. Next base: position 11,011 of record JABLWX010000100.1, on the reverse strand, counting down.
TGGTCGGAGATGTAAACTCCACCCTGGCCTGCTCGGTCGTCGCTTCCAAGCTGGGAATCAAAGTGGCCCACGTTGAAGCCGGCCTCAGAAGCTTCGACCGAACTATGCCCGAGGAAATAAATAGGCTGGTTACCGATGCTCTGGCAGATTTGCTTTTTACTCCCTCCGTCGATGCCAATATTAATCTTAAAAAAGAAGGTGTCCCCGCAGCGAAAATCAAGCTGGTTGGAAATATCATGATAGATGCCCTGGTTTCCAGGCTTCAGCAGGCCGAAAAGTCCCCTCTCCCCCATCGCCTTAACATAAGGCCCGGACAATTTATATACGTCACTTTGCACCGACCGTCTAACGTTGATAGACCAGAAGTATTATCAGCAATAATGAAGAAACTTGGCAGAATATCTAAAAAAATCCCTGTAGTCTTCCCTGTTCACCCCAGAACCAGAAAAATGCTTAAGAAAATCAGTTTTCGTCCTGAAGCTTATAGCCAGCTTATCCTGATAGAGCCGGTTGGCTATACCGATTCGCTCTGGCTGGCTAAATATGCCAGACTGGTCCTGACCGACTCAGGCGGGCTACAGGAAGAGACAACTTATTTTAAGACGCCATGCCTGACCCTGCGCCCGAACACCGAAAGACCTGTTACCATAAAAATAGGTACTAACAAATTAACGAATCTAAAAACCATGGAAGCTGACATAAATGACATACTTGACGGGAAAATCAAGCGGGGCAAAATACCCAGGTACTGGGACGGAAGAACCGCCGAAAGAATAATAAAATATCTGGTTGCAGGATAAACCGGGCAGGGATAAACGGGACTTAAGGAAGAGCCCGCAAGGATAATTCTATTAGATGGATAAAAGCGACTTAACGCCAGATAAAATCAAAGAAATCACAATAAAGCTATGGCAATACTGCAAGAAGAATGATTTTGCCGGCTACGATCCGTATGATGCCCTGAATAGCAGATTAATAAAGATAATTCCGGGGTCCAGCACCAGATTCTTCAGGCTGGCCCTGACCCAGACCTTAAAAAGGCTCCCGTTAAATTTGAGGCCATTGCTGTTGGTGCCCAAAACCCAGAATCCCAAGGCCCTGGCAATTTTCTTAAAAGCAGCTCTGAGGCTTAAGAAATCAGGAATCATAGACCCTTCAGGGGAGATTTTGTTTTTCATAAAAAGAATTTCTGAACTCAGATCGCCAGGACACCCCTATTACTGCTGGGGCTACAGTTTTCCCTGGCAGACCAGAACTTTACTTATCCCACGAGGGGCGCCCAACCTGGTCTGCACCGTTTTCGTCGCCGACTCTTTGCTCGATGCCTATGAAGCTACCGAAAACAAACAATGCCTGGAAATGGCTTTGAGTGCTGGTGCCTACATGTTCAATGAACTCTACTGGTCCGAAAACGGACAGGCGGGATTCAGCTATCCACAGCCAGGATTAAGAATTCACATTTACAACGCCGACCTGCTGGGGGCGGCACTGCTGGTCAGGTTATCTCGGATAACTGGCATTGATAATTACCGGGAGTCGGCGTTGAGAGTAGCCCGGTATGCCGTCGCACGCCAGAATGAAGACGGCTCCTGGTTCTATGGAGAGACACCCCAGTCCAGGTGGATTGATAATTTTCATACGGGCTATAACCTGATGGCCCTAAAAGATATCAACAGGTATGCCGATACAAATGAATTTGAGCCAGCTCTAACCAGAGGCCTTGAATATTATAAGAATCACTTTTTCCGACCCGACGGAGCTCCTAAATACTTCCCCAATAGACCTTTCCCCATTGACACCCACTCCCTGGCTCAGAGTATAATTACTATGGAGGCTTTCAAAGACCGGGGAAATACTTATAATGAGGTTGCGCTGTCCGCTTTGTATTGGGCAATAAAAAACATGTGGAACAAGAAAGGCTATTTTTATTACCAGGCCAACCGGTTTTACAAGAACCGAATATCTTATATGCGCTGGTCCCAGGCCTGGATGCTTCTGGCCTTAACTTCTTTTGTAATTGATATTAAAGGCCTTGCTTAACCTTAAAGGAGAATAAACAACAGTTCAATTTTCTTTTATCTTTTAATGATAAGAATCTTTAATTAAATGATAAGGGATTAAAAGCATATAAATGCCGCCAACCAAATTGAAATATGTATTAATCACAGCAGCAAAAAATGAGGCTCAGTTTATTGAACTAACAATAAAATCGGTATTAAAGCAAAGCGTCCTACCATTAAAATGGGTAATAGTAAATGACGGCTCTACTGATGAGACAGAACAAATAGTCAAAAAATATGCAGATAAATATCCCTGGATCGAACTTTTATCTCTGCCACCTTCTAGTGACCGTCATTTCGGACGCAAAGCTATGGCTTTTAACAAGGGATATGAAAAAATCAAAGATCTGGATTATGATATTATTGGAAATCTCGATGCGGACATATCATTCGATGATGAAGATTATTTCTCTTTCCTATTGAATAAATTCAAGGTTAATCCCAAACTTGGTGTGGCCGGCACCCCCTTCAAACAAGGTAAATCCCAATATGATTACAGATTCTCAAGGAAAGAACATGTTTCCGGAGCCTGCCAATTATTCAGAAGAGAATGTTTTACTTCAATTGGCGGGTATATCCCTCGAAAAGAAGGAGGCGTCGATCTGGCTGCAGTTGTTATGGCTCGGATGAATGGCTGGGAAACCGAGACCTTTACAGACAAATATTGCATTCATAACAGGCCAATGGGCAAGGCGGGGCCACACTTTATACGCTATACCTTTATAAGTGGCTATGGCGATTATCAGTTTGGCGTTCACCCTCTCTGGCAGACACTGAGGTCAGTGTACCAGATGACCCGTCAACCATACATAATTTCTGGTCTCCTGCTGTGGTTGGGTTATTTCTGGGCATTGATAACCAGAGCCCCCAGGGCAGTCTCACAAGAATTTACGAACTTCAGGCGTCAAGAACAATCAAACTATTTGAAAGAATATCTAAATAAGATAATATCTAAAATAGGTTAATTCTTTTTATCAAATTCGGGAGCAGCATGCAGGTTTTTCCAATCGAAATCAACTGGAATCCTGATATGCCTATTTTTTCCAGAGAACAATTTCTGAAAGCAGTCGGGGATGAATATGGTTGGCTGGGAGGTTTCAGAGAAGACGGCAAACTTGAATTTATTCTTCCCTATACAATTATTAAAAAGGCTTTCCTAAGGCTGGTCAGATTCAGAGTTGAAACAATAAAACTAAATCTCACATCAAGCCTTCTAGAGGAAAAAGAATTTCTTAATAGCTGTGTAAACTATTTCCGTTCAAAAGGTGCAGACGTAATCATGCCGGCGACTACCAATTCGATATTCCAAACTTTCCCCGACGGTGCCATCGCTGCGCCCTATGGAACATATATAATAGATCTAAAACAATCGGAAGAAACCCTCTGGAAGAACATTGAGAGAATCACAAGGCAGAATATAAAAAGGGCAACAAAACTTGGTGTTATGATTGAAAAATACGCAGGCCCTCTCGAACCAATATATAAACTCATTAGGTCAACTTTTAAGAGATCTAGCCTTCCTTTCATGGATTTTAACTCATTTACCAGATTCTGCGAAGGACTGGCCGAATATGGTCAGATTTTGAGAGCTCACCTCGATGGTGAGATGCAAAGCTGCGTCGTTTTCGCTTATAGCAATTATTGTGCTTATGCCGTTTATGCTGGAAATGCCGACCACCTTGTCCAGGGAGCAAATAAGCTGCTCTATTGGGAGGCAATTTGCCACTTTAAGAATCTCGGTGTTAGAAGATATGATTTTGTTGGCACAAGAATAAACCCTGCCAAAGGCTCAAAGCAGGAAGCTCTTAGTACTTTTAAAAAACACTTTGGCTGCACCCTGGTACAGGGTTATATCTGGAAATATCCGTTAAATAGATTTAAATACAACTTATATAGTCTGGGAGCGAAACTCAGATCTGGAGGTGATATAGTAGATGCTGAAAAGCACAAAATGAAATATTACAAGCCTGATTTAACATCTGCTCTATCAACCAAAGACCAGGATAATAACTAAATGCTATCCTTAATACCAACTGAAGCCTGGGAATACAGTCTCAAAGATATAATTTCAGTGGCCTCGTCCTTGTTCAATAAGAAATATAAAGATGAATTGCTTGATTTGCCTGGTATTGGGAAATGCGTTCCTATCAGGTCAGGCAGAGTTGGCATCTTAATAGCCTTAAAAGCACTTTCTCTTAAGCCGGATTCTAAAATAGGCGTTCCACTCTATTGCTGCCCGGTAGTTTTTAAGGCAATAAAAACCGCCGGTCACACACCTGTTTTTATCGATGTGGAGAATGATTATTGCCTTTCTACAACCGACCTTTCACACAAAGCAGACGGCCTTGATGCGCTGATCGCAGTTCATATGTTCGGTCAGGCATGCGATATGAAGAATGTCCTTAAAATTATGGCAGGAAAACCCGTAATAGAAGATGCCGCACAATCTCTTGGAAGCCTTATAGACGGGAAGCCAACTGGGACCTTCGGGCATATAGGTGTATTCAGTTTCAGGTCAGGGAAATATATTACCTCTGGTGAAGGGGGAGCCATTTTCTGTAAGAATGACACTATAAGCCAGAGACTTGTGGCCACAATTAGAGAATTGCCCTCACCTGATATCAAATCTGAAATTGCCCATTTAATTGAGACTTACATTAGGACAAAGCTCAGAAGCAGACCACTCTGGGGACTATTGGGCTCAAAAATATGGAAAATATATAACCGTAAGGTTTCATTCATTGACAAATCCCCTATTACTTTAGGACAGATCTTTGTTTCCGACCTAAAAATAGCAAAACAACGAATAAAGAACCTTAATCAATTGATAGAAGGGCAGCGAGAAAACGCGAGATATTATTTAGAGCAGCTAAATGTTCCAAAAGAGATGTTATGCCTGGAGCCATCAGGCTATTTCTATAATCGCTTTATGTTTCCGATCAAGTTCAACTCGCCTGAAGAGTGCCAATATTTCTCTGACCTTCTTGTCAAGAATAATATAAGTTCTTCCCGACCTTACCTTGATGTTATAGAAGGGGCACATGAACATTATAATTACCAAAAAGATTGTCCAACAGCTGAAAACTTGTTGCACACCACCCTGGTAATCCCTGTTCATTATAATTTAAGAAAAAAAGATATAATAAAAATAACCGAAACCATTAATAAGGCACTCAAGAATCTAAAACATAACAGGACTAAGTTAAGCGATTATAAATTTGTCTAAAGGTATTGACAGGAATCCGATTATCAAACAAATATTTAAGTAAGAACTCTACTGACCCCACATCGATAAGGTCTTTAGTGTGGCCAATCGCCACTATTGGCTTGTAACCAGAAGCTGATTTCCTATCTTCCTTCAGAATTTCTTCTATCATTTCTTTCAGTTCCCTCTCTGTCATCCTACAGAAATCAAGCTTCTTTGGATAGCGGAGTCTAAGAAACTTCTTAATGTTTCTCCATTTATCGTTATGGATTGGTCCGGATTCTTTCCCCTTTTCAAATTGTAGTCTTTTCTTGGTAATCATTTGCCAGAACGGAACCATTCGAGAATATATGGGTATCTCTAACATTTTTCCAGCGGCATTTTCTTTAACTACATCTTCTTCGAATCTCCAATAATATCTATTTTTAGGCAGACGTCTGTAATCAACCGCATATTCCTTAAATTGTCCACCCTTGAATATAGATGAATCAATTCTAATTCCGCATTCATATAATATCCGGGCTGCTGGCTGTGTCGGCTGAAAAAGCCAGTTTCCTGCACGGAAGGAAACTGGCGCATAATTCGGATCCCCGAGAATATTTCTTAAATAAGATATTGCCCTTTTTACAATTTCTCTTATTCTCTCATCCGCCAGTCTACATAAATTGTACTCCGAACGGTCAACAATCCACCTCTCGTTGTTACGAGTCGCCCGATACCACTGTGGATGTATATGCAGACCAATCTCATGACCACTCTTATAGGCCATGCCAATTTGTCTTTGTATTAGATCAATATCCGCATCGGTCTTATATTTATCTATTAATTCAAATTCAGCTGCTTCAACAAATATTACTAACGGTGCGCTATGTTCGGCGAATTTTTCTAATAATATGTCTGCCGGCTCGAGAACCAAGTCTTTTAAATTCCCAGAGCCATCTCCATACAGCTCATAATCAAGCGTAAAAATTAATCCGATCATTTCTTCTTTATTTGGCTACAATACGCGAAAAACTTCTCCAGGCCCTCACTTGTTGTCACTTTAGGCTGCCATCCAAGCCTTTGCTTTATTTTTCTGTTTGAATATTGGGTCTTTTTCCAATATGCTGCCCATTCCCTGTACGAAAACGCTGGCGGTAATTGCCCCTGCGACCACTTTGCGAATTTTTCCCAAAGAATGCAGAAAAGAAGGCCTAACGGCTTAGGGACATAAATTGACTTGAGTCTATCAACGTGCTTTTTGTATAACCACAAGAATTCTCTTGATGTTGGTAAATTGTCATCAACTATATTAAAAACTTCTCCTTCTATACCTGGAACAAGACCGGACAAAACTATGGCCTCGGCACAATTTTCAACGTAAGTTAAAGGCAATGGATTCGAACCTCCAAAATGGAGAAATATGCCAAATGAATCAATGCCAACTCTGCCTGGTATAAAATTTTTACCTGGCCCATATACTGTTCCTGGCCTTACAATTACATAAGGAAGACCCATTTTCTTCCCATATTCCATCACAAGTTCATCCTGTTTTACCTTACCATAGCAATAGGCTTCTGCTCTGGTTTCTGGAGAATCTTCTACCGGACAAGCCTCATCTAATATTTTTCCTGTTTTCTTTTTAATATTTGTATAGACGGAAAAACTGCTTACATTGACAAAGCGTCTAATACAAGAATGGTGGATAACAGCTTCTATCAAGTTTCTGGTAGTGACTACTGAATTTAAAAAAGCTTCTGAAAAAGATTTCGTTCTTGTCCCGGCAGCCAGATGAAATATGACTTTTATTTTTTCGGTTATTTTTTTACACTCATCTTTAGAAAATAAATTACCCCTTACAATCTCTATTCTATCATTGGCATCGTATGAATTAATTACCTTTTTCAGAGGTTCTATATCACTGGTTTCTCTAACCAAGCATCTTACCTTATTGAAGCCCCTCAATATCAGGTTCTCAACCACACGCCGACCGATAAAACCAGAAGATCCCGTTACCAAAACAGGTTCGCCAACATCAACTATATAATTATCCTTCACCATCAATCACCTTCAATTTCCTTTTCTATCTCTCTTAAAGTTTAATATCAAAACAACAAATATAGCCAATAATAAACATATTAGTTTGTTTATATTAAGATGCATTCTTAGAATAAATTTGATTAATAATTGAATCAATTATACTCGAACACAATATTATTTGTTCATATGGAATTGGCGGTGGTCCATCATTTATTATTGAATTATAGAAAGAATTAATAAGATTGTATAAGCCTCTTTTCATTTGAAATTGCCTTTTCAAGAACAATCTAATGTTTTTGAACATATTCTTTCTATATTGGCGCGCATAATTGTTTAACGGTATAATTTTGTTAGCATAACTTAGATAGCCCCCGCCCTTTATCCTTATCAAAGCATGATGATCTTGATCAATTAATAAACCATTCTTTGTACCAAGAACCGCAAATAGTCTTAGTGCTGGTCTCATCTGAGTTGAAAAGGTTAAATAAGCCGTGCTACCTCTCTTATCTCTTATAATCGCCCTTAGTTCATCTCTTAGATAACTCTCGCGAAGATTTCGTAAGAACTGGCTAGTAAATCCGACGGCAGTAATCTGAATCTCTTCTAAATCCATATATTCGCAAATTTTCATAACCGCATGAGGTATTATGTTATGAATCAGTTGACCTGGCAGTTGCCATACCCAGTGAGAACGATTCTTAAGGAAAGCACTGGCATATTTTTCATCTCCAAGATCATAGCAATAATAACAATCCATATGATAGGGTGGCTCTCCTAGCCAGCCTCCAGAAACCATTTTTCTCATTTCAATAGCTATGCCAGAAAACTGTTCATCTGCACCAACGCTAATTTTAAGTTTCTGTTTTTGGGCCAATTCAATTATTTTCTTTGTCTCATCTGAATTGACAGTAAAAGGTTTTTCAACAATAACATGACATCCTGAATTCAGACATTTCGCTGCTATTTCAAAATGGCTCAGTGGTGGCGTCGTAACATGAACGACATCAGGCTTCTCTTTTTCCAGCATTTCATTTAAATTATCATAGAAAGCCTTCGCTCCATATCGTTCTGCCAATTGCTTGGCCATTAAGATCTCACGGTCACAGGTCCCAACCAAATTAATGTTATCTATATTTTTGATTATAGCCGCATGCGCTTCAGCAATTTTCCCGCAACCCACAATGCCTATTTTGAGCATTGATTTATCCTTCAATATTCACAAAACAAGTCAACTAATAGACAAGAATACAAATAATATAACTCCAGATTTAAATACAAGCTTCCTTTTTTAATCTCCAAGGATAGCTCTTAGTGGATGTGGGTAGGTATATGGAACATAATAAAGCTCCCATTTCCCATTCTTCCACCTGTAAAGCTTATTCTCATCTATCGCCCACCAGGCTACACCTTCAGTAGTGCATGCTTGTGGGCGCTGTGAAAGCAAACCAACACCAATACCAGAGGAACCGTCAAAATTAGTAACCTCCTTAAAACAGTGAATATCCCAGCGCGGAACAATGCCTTTCTCCCCACCATAATTAAGGGTCCCCTGAATTACTGGATACCTTTTTGCCCCATTTACGACATTGTTCCAAGCGTAGGAATCGCTTATGTGTTGTGGTTGCCCCGCAGGATTGGTTGAGGGCGGATTCAGATAATCATAATACTCTTCTATATATGTACCACCATAATACGAATCACCCCCAGCGTTCATTGCTGTATTATTATAAACTAACCCCTTGCCCCCTCTCTGCCCAAATAAACGAAAAGGCTTCCCATTGACATAAAATACGTTTCCGTATACTTCCGCTCCCATCGTTGCTAAATTGGCACCAGCTTGGTTACCATGCATATCAAATCCAGTGCATAAGTCCTGTCCTAAATGATATATTATATTATACCTGGTGCAATAACGGGCACCAGATTCACCATAATTAAAACCACTATAATTACCAAAATAAGCAATATTGTCTTCATAATAACGATTATTCTCAGTTCCATAATCGAAAGTAAAATTATTCCAAGTTGCCTCATTCAATCCAAAATCTCGTGTGACTGTAGACGGACCCGCCCTAAATGTGTTGTTATCCACAACTCCATATATCTCCCCGTAAAAATACAAATGGCTTCCTTTAGGATTCTTGAACTCACAATTGTCCATCCTGAACTTAGTTACCGGTGTCATATAAGCATTTTTCCCAATAAAGAGGTAGCGATTATTGTTGCCATCCAGAATAAAGCCAGATAATCTAAATGCCTGACCCAAGTTATCCAGTGTTGGAATATAAGCAATTAAAAAATTAGAGGGGTCACTATAATTTTCGCCAGAAGCAGTTCCAGATATGATGGTAACCCCACCCTTAGTGGCTGCCTTTAATATTATCCCCTTGGAAATTATCAAAGCCTGAGACCAAGTGGCACTCCCGTTGGGCACGATAACTGTATCCCCAGGATTGGCTTTATGGATAGCATCTCTTATATCATTAAAAGAACAACTTTTCGCAACAATATTACGAAGGGAAGGTTTAATTTCAATGTTTTTGGTGATAGAATCGGATGCAGACTGATTTTCCACCGTTAATTTTACCTTATATGTTCCATTTGATAAAAATATTCTTTCAGGTTTTTCCAAGAAACTGAAGTCGAAATTACCGAATTTCCAGATTCTTTTGATTGGATTTCCTAAAGAAGTATCAATAAACCTTATGGGAACTCCTACCTGAGGGTATTCAGGTTCATAAATAAAATCTGCTTTAAGATATTCTTTGGTCAATATATTCGAAGAAATTACAAGAACCGATTTATTAATTAAACTAATTATATCACCTTTTGAAACACGGAGAGAAACATAATACACCGATGAATATTTATATTTATGGATAGGATTTTTTTCTTCGCTGAGCATACCATCCCCAAAACTCCATAAATAATTATCTGGCTCCCCAGTCGAAAGATTATAAAACTTAATACTCTGACCAGAGCGTGGAAGAACTGGATAGAAGCAAAAATTAGCTCTAATCTCCATATAATTCGGCATTATCTTATCGGCAAATTCATTTATAGCATTTTTTAACTTTTTTTCAGACGATAGGAAGCTCGAAAGAAATAAAATTTGCAAAGCAACTAAAATGAATAAGATTAATTTGTTTTTCATAATCGAAGATATATCCTCAATAGTTTTTTGAATTAAAACAGCCTGTAAGGAAACTATAATTTATTGATAACAAAGAAGTACTAAGCTGTCAAGTTATTTCTGGCTCTTCAGCCAAAAGTGTGGTGAAAAAAATAGGGGGATGTGGTAGGAACTCCTTAATGATTAACAACTTAGGAAAGGAGTTAACCTACCACAATGAGCATCAGAGATTTTATGCTGAAATTCCTGAATTTACAAGGGTATAAGTTGGGGGGTCTGGAGTACAGGGGGAAGGAGGTATTAATCAGGGTGGAATTAAGGCGGAGGAAAGGCAGCTGCCCTCACCGCGGTAAGAGGTGCTAACATCTATGTAGTGCCCCCAAAAAGCAATACACTTTTTTGCCAATTTTGAGGTTAAGGTTGGTTCGAAAAGGATATCTTCGCTAATTGCCTGGCGAGCAACGAGTTCCATCCGCTTCATGTCTCAGATTCCCCCTGTTAGGGCTGCCTGCTGGCGTTGAATCCATTGCTGATAAAACTCCTCAGGACTGAGGTCAGCCGGGGCCGAGTGTACATAGAGCCGATTGTAATCTT
>JABLWX010000010.1 GCA_013178315.1 Candidatus Aminicenantota bacterium | reverse complement strand
CTTGACGGAACGGCGGGTTTTTTGTATTATGATATGGCTCGTGGGGCTGTAGCTCAGTTGGGAGAGTACGTGACTGGCAGTCACGGGGTCGCCGGTTCGAGCCCGGTCAGCTCCACCATTTTTTTTGCCCTCCAAAAATCTTCCCGGCGCCAGTTTCCCCGTAAGGGCAGGTCTGCGGTTCTGCCTTAAGCTTGTCTGACCCGGAAGCCAGCCCTGTGTAATCAAAATAGATGAGGATATCAGGAGCCGGAAGCCGCCTGGTCTTTGCCGGCGCAAGCCCTTTTTTCCCAGTTATTCATCTTGTCTGTTGACAGCCGGAGCTTCTGTTTTCCGGTTATCATCAGGATGACGGTTACCAGGGCATAGACCACCTTGCGGGCTCGCCTGACCAGGCCGAGACTCAGCCCGACCGCCGCCGGGTAGCCGACCGTGGTCGCGGCCAGGAGACTGGCTCCCTCGGCCGCCCCCCACTGGCCGGGAATCAGGAAAAAGGCCGTGTTGACTATTACCACGAAAACAGACATGAACAAGACCTTGACCAGGGAGGCCGGCCAGCCCAGGGCCCGGACAATCACGTAAACCTCCAGGACTCCCAGCCAGCGCGCGGCCAGGTGCAGGAGAAAAGCGGCCGTTAGCTTCAACTTGGAGTGCCGGAAAAGGGTGCGCATGTTACGGTCGAACTGCCTGAGTATCTCTTCTTTTTCCAGCAACCACTGCCGGGCGCGGGGGAAAACCCTGGCCGGCCAGCGCAGGATTCCATAAAGCCCCTTTAGCTGAAGAACGATCATGACCGTTATCACCACGGTGATAAAGGCCAGGACAATCAGGGCCTCGGTCTTGTACTTTTCCGGGATTTTCAGGTAGGCAACCGAGATAAAGAGGCCGGAAGCAAGAAACACCAGGGAAGCAAAGGATTCCAGGGTCTTGTCAAAAAGGATCCCGGGAATCCCTTCGCGCAGGGGACAGTGGGCCCTGATAATGAAGGCCCGGGCCGCCTCGCCCCCGACGTTGGCTGACATCGGCACCAGGGTGGTTACCCCGTCGGCCATTATCCTGGCCTTAAACAGGAGCCAGAACGGAACCGGTTGAAAGGCTCCCTGAACCAGGGCCCAGGCCACGGACTGCAGGAAGAGCCAGGCCAGGGCTATTAAGCAGGTCAGGATAAAATAATAACTAACCTGGCGGATGTGATTCCAGACTTCCCCGGGACCGACCCGGTAGATAAGAATGGCCAGCAGCGCGAAACCCAGGGCCGTCAGGATGATTCTGGTCAGCTTTTTCTTATTTTTATTATTCATTTGGGCACACCCAGAAAATCATCCAGTTTCTCCTGGCCTTCCCGCCGGCAAGGCCGGGACCAATCCTATTCCCTTTATCCATGTACTCCTTCAGCCTCGGGCTTTAGTTAGGGCATGGAACCTGCATCCCGGGTTAAAGATAATTTCAATAAGTATAAGATAAGGGGGGATGGCTGTCAAAATCGGTCGGAACCAGGGGAAGCCCCGGAAGCTCAGCCTAAACCCGGAAAGGCTTCCGGGTAAAAAAGGAGAGCCGGTTATTCAGGCTTCCTTATAATTAAAAAAACCGGTTCGGGCCGGCCTATCCTTTATTCTTTCTATAGGTTAAGGGTTACCCGGCTTTCGGCCTTCTTTTCGGGCTGGCTTTCGGAAGAAGCCTTCAAGACCAGGACAGCCTGTCTGGAACAACCTTCGTGAGGCAAGGCGTAAACAGTAATTGCCTTTTCCTGGCCGAAAGGCAGGGTCACCAGGGCATTGGGGAGTTTAGCTTCCCAGCCCTTCCCTTCGATGGTCAGGCTGAGCCGGTAAAGGTCCTGGTTGAGGTGCCGGGAAACGTCTGAAGGATGAAGGGCCGGGTCAACCTCGGCCGGGGAACCCGTGTTCTTTATGGTAAAGGTGAGCGGAATTAATTCCTTCTTTACTTTCAGTCGGTTCCTGGCCGTTCTGAGCTGAAGTCCCCTCGTCTGGGGCCCGGGACCATCCAGCGAACGGACGGCCAGGGTGTAGGAGATGATTCCGTCCTGGTTCCGGCGCAGGTCAACCACGTAAAAATGCAGGCGGTTGGGCTCGTCCACGAATTCAAACCGGCTGCCCGAGTCCGGCCCGGCATGGAACAGGGCATCGTTGAGCTGGCGGTAGTCAGCGATGGTGCGCATGACTTTTTCGCTGTTCGGGCTGATGTAATCAACCTCGTTTATATCCTCGGGATGGGCGTCGATAACCCAGATGTAGGAATTGAAGGCATTGGGCCCGCCGTTGTTGCCGCGGAGGTTATCCTTATTCTTGGCGATCAAAACTCCATTATCCGGGCAGAAAGAATCGAAACCGACACGCTGGACCACTTCCAGGGAATAAAAATTGTAATTAGGGATGCCGGGGGAGAGGGGGTTGGTGGCCGGGTCGTCGGGCGGGGTCCGGTCGCCGGGTTCGGTACCGTCCAGGCGCACATTGATCCCGGTGTAGGTGCCTGGCAGGGGGTCGACGGCCCGGGCCGTAACTTCGGCCACCACCAGTCCTGATTTGGCCAGCCCTTCCCGGCTGAGGGTGAGGAGTTCGCCGTCCCGTATGAAACCGCAGGCCATCCGGTTTCTGACCATCAGGCCGGGAGGACCGGCTGCCCCGGCCACCGGCGGAACCACCCAGCGCTGGTGGGGACCACCGGGCCCGTTGAAGCAGCCCCGGTCCATCAGGTCCCAGGTCCCGGCAGCTGCCCGGCGATAAGGCTGGACGTAAGGATTGTTGTTGAGGTCGGGCAGGCGAAAGGCAAAATGACCAAGCTCGTGGGCAATGGTTCCGGAGTTTTCACCCTGGCGCATGGAGGATAAACCCCACTGCTGGGAACCGGCCAGCCAGCTGGTCCATTCCACGTAGCGGGTGGGCACCCAGCGGGGCATCCGGGGATTCGGGTTTCCCCACTCGGGCGGGATGTCGTCCTTGCTCTTGAATTTCATGATACCGAATTCCATCCAGACGCCGGTTTCATCGTAGCCGGCATAGATGCGGAGGATGGCGTCGTATTCCTTGCGCAGGTCGCGGCCGACATCCTTTATCCACAGTTCATCGCAGTCCCGTTCCAGTCGCCCGGCGGCCTCGCTTCCGTCGGGAGTGTATTTATTCTGGCCGTATTCATTGAGACCGTACCACCAGTATGGCTTGGGCATGCGGTAAGGGCCGAAGGCGTCGACCTGGCTGAGGCCAAATTTGCCCCGCGATATTTCCATCCAGTAGTTATGGATGTTCAGGCCGTGGTTTACCGGCAGCGGTTTGGTGAAGAAATCGGCGTAGAACTGCGGGACCTGGTCGCGGGGGATGGGCTCGACCTGGGGATTACCGAATGGATCGGAACCCTTCGGCCGGGTAATGACAAAGGGCTGGTCTGGAAAGTCAACGGCCACCACGGCCAGCTTGAAGCCGCGCCCGGGTTTAAGAGCCGGGTCAGACCAGTTGGCGCCGGGAATCGGCCGATAATCAGCCCAGGTCATCTTATCCTGGTCTTGAACTCTTTGAGGGTCTATCGGCGGGGGAAAGGAAGATTTGGATGTCTCTGAAAAAATCAAGCTGGCCACGGCCAGGAAAGCTGCGACCAGGAAAAGCGGGGCAACTATTATTGTCTTCAATTTGCTGATTAATCGGATAAGGCTTTCTTTGTTCTTTGGTAGTTCTGACCAAAAAGCCATTTTTCCCTCCGGGAGTAAGTTTAACAGGCCTTGAAGATACAAGATATATTAGATATCAGCAGAATTTCAATAGAAAATTTTTGAGGCTCATTTTGGGCTTGCCAGCTTGGAGTTCATTTTTAAAGGAGGGATGCAATCGCCGAAATTGAAGGTCTTTTTTGAATTTTAACCAAACGTATCCGCGTGGTTTAATTTTTTATTTGAAAGGGACAGGAGGCTTGAAGTGCCCTATTATTCTGGCTTCCTTCAAAGGAAAAAGATCCTGGGCTGGGCTGGCCAGTTCCGGTAATGGAAAAGGCCCGGAAAGAAAAAGGGGGGCCGGCCAGAGCCAGCCCCCGGCTTTTAGGTCCTTTTGCCTTTAATTACACCTTTTTATGGCAGAACCACCAGTCAAAGCATTCGTACTGTTTCTTGCGTTCCCTGGCCGTCTTGATGTCGGCTGGCGGTGGCACGATGACCCGGTCCTTGATCAGCTCGTTGTTGGGCCAGTTGGCCGGCATGGCCACGTCGTGCTTGTCTGAAACCTGGAAGGCTTCCAGCACCCTGAGGATTTCGGACATGTTGCGGCCGACTTCGGCCGGGTAGTAAAGGATGAGGCGGATGATACCCTCGGGGTCGATGATGAAGACGGCTCTGACGGTCTTGGCGCCGCCCCCGGGATGCATCATGCCCATTTTCAGGGCCACCTTGCCCATGTCGTCGGCTATGATCGGGAAGGGGATTTCCACTTTAAGTTCGCTCTCAATCCATTCCACCCACTTGATGTGGCTGAAAACCTGGTCCACCGACAGTCCAAGCAGTTCGGCGTTCAGCTTCTGGAATTTGTCATAATTCTTGGCGAAAGAAACAAACTCGGTGGTGCAGACCGGGGTGAAATCTGCCGGATGGCTGAACAGGACCAGCCACTTGCCGGCATAGTCCTTGGGCAGGACTTTCTTGCCGTGGGTGGTCTGAACGGCCATCTCGGGAAGTTTTTCCCCGATTAAAAGCATGCCCTTCGTTTCGTTGTGTTCCATTTTTTCCTCCTATAATTTTTTACTTAAATAATTTTAATTTCTGTTTTCCCAGAGCAGGTGGATGTTGCAGTACTCGCGGGCCCAGACTTTGGTTCCTTCAACCTGGAACATGGCTTCTGGCTTATCGCCCGGCTTCAACTCCTGGCGATAGACTTTTCCGTCAACGATTAGTTCAATCCATTCTATGTAATGCTTTTCTTCCATGGGATGGGCCACATTCTGACCGACTCTTACCAGGTAGCCGCCGGAAACCTTTTCCACATAAGGAACGTGTTTCTCCTGGGTGGTGTCGGCGGTTTTGGCTTCCAGGAAGACCATGTCCTGGCCGCAACAGACCAGCGTTCCCGGCCCTTCATGCAGTACTTCAACTATATTCCCGCACTTCAGGCATTTGTAAATTCCGTATTTTTTAGCCATGTTTCTCCTCCCTCTTATATTTTTTGGCTTTCAGACACTCGGGGCACAAACCCCTGAGGTTCAGGTGCTTTTCAAAAATCTCGAACCCTTCCAGACCGCTCAGCTTCAGGGTCTCGATGTGGAGGTCAAAAACCCGGCCGCAAGCCAGGCACTTGAGGTGCCCGTGCCAGGACAGGGTGGCGTCGTAACGCCCCTCGTTTTTTTCCACGTTTACCAGCTGGATAATCTTTTTCTCAAGGAATAACCTCAGGGTATTGTAAACTGTGGCCGGTGAAAGAGCCGGCATTTCCTTTTTCAGGCGGTTATAGATTTCTTCTGCCGTGGGGTGGGTGCGCTCATTTATAAGGAACTCGAATATCTTCAGGCGGTAGATTGAAGCCCTGAGGCCGTGTTCGGCCAAGTACTGGCGCACGTCCTCCAGGCTCCAGCGTTTCTGTTTCTTTTCCTGTCTGTCCATGCTCTGTCTACCCTTTTTATAGTCAGTATAATTTTATAACAATTTTAATATAATATTAATTATATTATTTGTCAATAGACAGTTAATATTTTTCAGCAGCAGGCGAGCCCCGGAAACTGAGGCTGATGATGAACCCGTTCAGATGCTTATCTTGTTGAAAATCAAGATGTTTGCGGCCCAAGGGTTTATAGGATGAGGGCCGGCCGGGCTATGCAGGCCGATGACTTAAGAGAGAAAAGGGCCGTCTTGATAACTCTCTGGCTAAAGGAAATGTAAACCGCCCGGCGGCAGTCCGTTGAGCAACCGTTAAGGGCGGATGGAGAGGTCAGGCTCCTGGAGATTTACGCCTGACACAGGCGCAGAAGCCGTGATAGTTGGCGCAGATGCCGCCGAAGATGGAGATAAAACCCCAGAACAGGGGACGGTCCAGGATATGGGCGAAGGTCGGCTGGGACTGGGGCAGAAGGTAGATCCCCCAGGTCACCAGGAAGCAGCCGACCACGATGGTGGCGTGCCCGAAGACCAGGGTGGCCGTCCGGCTTCTCGTCCAGCTCAGGTAGGCCAGGCTTGCGCCGATGAGCAGCGGCACCACCGACCCGGGCGACCGGTAGGCGGCCAGGGTCCAGATGCCCAGGATGAACAGGAAAGCACCGAGAGCAAAAGTAATCCAGGCTTTTGGTTTCATGTCGGTATCTTTAGCCTCCTTCTGAATTATCGGGAGTAATAATCGATCATCTGCTGGATGGCCCGCTGACAGACCCGGCAGAATTCCATCTTCGGGCTGGAAATCATCAGACAGTAAATCATGGGCCGGTATAATCCTTTTGATGAGTAGCCGGCACCCTCAAAGGCTCCGACCTTATCCTCCAGGTCTCTGTACTTTTCCCTCACCGTCCGGATTTTGGCCTGGATGGCCTTGTCTTTCTCCTGGAACCTGGCCTGGATTTTTTTAAGCTCGGCTTCCTTAAGATTCTTCTTTCTGGCTTCATCCAGGGCTTTGTTCATCTCCTGGAAATTGGCCCGCCTCTCGGCCTGGAACCTCTCAATTTCTTCCTTGCCGTACTCGGTGGGCAGGCTTACTCCGGGCGAAAGCAGCTCTTTCCACTTTAGGTTTTCCGGGTCGAGCAGGGCGGTGATGTTCGGTTCCAGCGGTTCTGTGCCCTGGGGATAAAACTCGTTGTAGGATACATCGGAAGTGTAATATTCATCGGCCAGCCCGGCGAAAGAATGACCGAACTCGTGCAGGAAGACGCCCTTGCTGGCCTGGTTATCCACGGTGGTAATGCAGTAATCATTGTAAATCCCGCCGCCGCCGTATCGTTTGCTGTTGACCAGAATGACGATGGCATCATAAGGTGCTGCGGCTGCCATCTCCCTTATCAAGAATCCCTCCTCTGTCAGCAGGTAGCGGTCCAGGTCAAGGGCGTTGAACGACGACTTGAGAACAGTGTTCTTATAGGCTTTCTGCCTGGGCTCATCGGTACCGCTCTCGGCCGAGGGGCGGAAGACTCCGTAGATATTGAATTTTTCCTGGTTGCTCCGGTAGGGCTCAACCTCGAACAGGTACCCGGAAAACTTCTTTGCGTCCTCTACGAATTTTTCTTTTTCTTCGGCCCTGTAGCCCTCGGCCAGGAAAACCAGGTCCACCCGTTCGGCCGGCGGGCCGCTCTTTTTTATCTCAAAAACCTCACTTCCGGCCCGGTCGTTCTCCTTGATATGGTGGTAATCTTCCGGGTCGATGGTTTCCACCTTCAGGGGGTGAAGCAGATTTTTCCGGTCGCGCACCTCAAGAACCACGTTTACCCTTCGCCTGGGCCAGGGTATGCGCACGGCCTGCTGGAAGACCTTCTTAACCCCGTTCAGAGCCGGGGTGGTGGTCTTGTATTCACCGAACTGGCAGTCAAAGCCCCTGGCATAGATCAGTTTGTTGCTGGCCACCTCATAGACTTTCACGAAGTAATGGCCGTAGTTGAAGGGATTGGTCAGGTTGGTCCTGCTTTCCGGCCAGAGCTCTTCCTGGTAGATGCTATGGATTATGATCTGTTCTTCCCTGGCCTCGCCCACCATGTAAAAATTAATCCGCATGGCCTTGTCCAGGAAGTGGTCTTCGAAACGGATGGGCTCCTGGGAGATTAGCAAGGGAGATGAGAAAATCAGGAGAAATAAAATGGCCACAGGAATAGCCCTGCTGAATTTAAGAGGCTTCAGGCGGTTTCGGGTCATCTTCTACCCCCGTCGGGTTTTTTATAATGATAATCCCGCTGGTTACCATAAGCCAGATAAATTTTTTTTACCTGGCCCGGTTTGCCCGGGATCTGGTCATGAAGTACTGCTCTTGGATAACTATATAGACGGGGCGGCCGTCCGGCCACAGGAAAGGCTGCCCTTCCCGGAAAGAGAAGGGCAGCCTGACTGACTGAAATTCGGTTATTTCTGAAACTGGGAAAGGTCGTCGATCACCCACATGCCGCGGCCGTTGGTGGCAATGACCAGCATGTTATCGCGCGGGTGTATCTTCAGGTCCCAGACCGGGGCATTGGGCAGGCCGCTGCCCAGGCAGTTCCAGCTCTGGCCGTCGTCGGTGCTGACGTAAACCCCGTAATCGGTGCCCACGTACAGGACTCCCTTTTTCTTCGGGTCCTCGCGGATGACGTTGGTCGGCCCGCCGGGCAGGTTGGCGCTGATATTGACCCAGGTCTTGCCGTAATCGGTCGATTTGAAAATGTAGGGAGCAAAATCGTCATCGTGGCGTCCGATGAGAGCGATGTAAACGGTGCCGGGGTCGAATTGCGAAGTCTCGATGCACCAGACGTGCTTGTTGTAGGGGAGACCGGCGGTGATTTCAGTCCAGGTGGCCCCTCCGTCCCTGGTAACGTGAACCCGGCCGTCGTCAGTCCCGGCGTAAATCACTCCGAACTTCAGAGGGGACTCGGATATGGCGGTCAGGGTGGCAAAGGGAATGGCATATGGAAGTTTGCCCTGTTTCTTCTGGTCCAGGGCAGTCAGGTCTGGGCTGATTTTTTCCCAGGTCTCGCCGCGGTTTAGCGAACGGAAAACATACTGGAAACCATGGTAGATGATGTGGGGGTTGTGCGGAGAGATGATGGTCGGAGCCAGCCACTGCCCGCGGTGTTCCGGTTCGCCCTCGGCCGGCCGGGGATAGATTTCCTTACTATTCCAGCTCCCGTCTTTATATTCAGAGCGCATCAGGCGTCCATAGAACGATGACGAATAGACGATGTTGGGGTCGGTCGGGTCGACGGCTATGGTTGTGCCTTCGCCCCCAGGAGCCGGTTCCCAGCGGACGCGGGGCTGGCGGAAGCGCCTCTGCCCGGACTGGGGAGCGGCACTCAGAGGAGCCACACCGAGGCCGCGGTGGGTGCCAGAATCCTGAACGGCTCCGTAGACGGTGAAGGGCTTTTTCATGTCAAAAGCCACGGTATAAAATTGAATGGCCGTTATCTTGCGGTAGAAATCCTGCCAGGTTTTTCCGCCATCAAAGGAAACGTTCAGTCCGCCGTCGTTGACGTTGAGCAGGTGGTCGGAGTCCTCGGGATCGATCCACAGGCCGTGGTGGTCGCCGTGCAGGTTTTCCCAGTAAAGCTGGTTCCAGGTTTTACCGCCGTCGGTTGATTTATAAAGGCCCAGTCCCATTATGTAGACCGTGTTTTCATTGTTGGGGTCCACCCGGATCTGGCCAAAGACCCAGCCGTAGGTGCCCCCGAACCTTTCGAAGAGCCGGTCGGAGGGATTGACCTTGGCCCAGGTTTCACCCTGGTCATCGGAGCGATAGACCTCGGCCCCGACGATGTCCGGGTAGGTGCGCTGCCGCCCGTAGGAATCGCGTTCTCCAGGCGAGGGCTGCCGGGTCGGAGTGTGGTTATCAACATAGGCGTAGACCACGTTGGGTTTGCTGGCGCACAGGTCCAGGCCTATACGGCCGGTGTACTTGGTCTCGGGCAGCCCCCTGGTCAGCTTTTTCCAGGTTTTCCCGCCGTCGGTGGTCTTGTAGAGATAATCGCCGTCCTCGGGTACCGGGTCGCTCCAGCGCTGCCGGATGCGGTTCCACATCGAGGCGATCAGAACATCCGGGTTACTGGGGTCCATCACCAGGTCGATGCAGCCGGTTTTTTCATCAACGTAAAGTACTTTTTGCCAGGTCTGGCCGCCGTCGGTGGGCTTGAACACCCCGCGTTCCTGGTTGTAACTCCATTCGTGGCCGGAAGCGGCCACGTAGACGATGTCGGGGTTGGCGGGGTGTATCCTGATCCTGGCGATGGTATTGGTGTCGGTGAGCCCGCAGTGCTGCCAGGTTTTACCGCCGTCTGTCGACTTGTAAACACCGGTCCCGGCGATGGAGGCCCGGAAGATGTTGGCTTCTCCGGTTCCCACATATATTACGTTCGGGCTGGATGCGGAAATGGCGATGTCGCCCACTGACAGGGTGGGGAAGTCATCGGTGATCGGCTGCCAGGTGACGCCGGCGTTTTCTGTTTTCCAGACGCCGCCGGTGGCCGTGGCCACGTAGATAACTTTTTTACTCCCCTTCGGGACTTCGACATCCGTGCACCGGCCTCCCTCGCTCTCAATTTCGCCTCCGATGTACCGCCATTGCAGGTTCTTGAATGGCGTGGCCGCCTTCATGGCCAGGTGCTGCTGGTGCCACTTGAGCCGCAGGGCCGGGTCGGTGTTTTCAACCTTCTTCAGGGCTTTGGGCTGGGTGGCCGTTTTCTGGGCGCCCAGGAAACCGGCCAGGAGAATGACCAGAATCAAAGCCAGTGCATACCTGAATTTTTTATGAAGCATGTCCCCTCCTTGGGTAAAATAAATTCAATGCGAACATCTGGATTAAGCTAATTTTTTTCGGGGTGGTCTGTCAAGCATTTTGATTATTCAACCGTCCGGAGAGCTGAGATTGTTAATCCCGGGCAGGCCCGGGCTGATTTTCCAGCTTCTATCGATTGAAACGGGGGGCTGACCGTAAGTTTTTGGTAACGAGAAAAGGTCAGAGTCCTTCGCGTTGAGCCCCCTCTGACCTGAGAAGAAAGGACGATAGCCAGGGGGTTCTTGATGTCAATTGACCTATCGGAACCAAACTATCAACCGCGACTTCGGCCGCGGCCGGACCTTATTGGCTCTTTATGATCAGCAACCAGCCTTTCCCCGGCTCCAGCGGGATCGCTTCGCCCGGCCTGAAAATTCTGGCCGGCTGAAAGTTTTCAATGGCCGGGGCTTCTATCATCGCTTTTTTCGGGTCAATTCCCAGCTTTTTCCAGTCTACGATTAATTGGCAGTTTTCAGCTTTCTCCGACCAGCTGGCCAGGGCCACCAGGGTCTTATCTTTTTTTACATAAGCGGTGGCCAGAATATCATCTCTCCCCGTCTTAACCGGGCAGGCCGGCGACCAGTAACCCAACATCTCGGCTTCGGCCAGCCCGAATTCATCCCAGGCCTTCCACAGCGGCCTCGGGTCTCCGGCCCAGGGCAGCCTGGCCGTCATCCCGTAGACCATTCCCCGCCAGGGATTACCTCCCTTTTCCAGCATCTCGCCCATCAGGCCAAAGGGGATTCCGGACATTTCAACCAGCCAGTAATCGGGCCGGCTGTTGTAATCAAAGTATTCTCCAAACCACAGCCTGTCGATATAAGGAAAGTGTTCCAGGTATAGATTGGCGCTGGAGGCAAAGCCGTCCCGCGGGTTATACTGGTTGGCCGAGTGCAGGTCAATCAGCGAACCCGGACGGTATTTTCCCAGCACTTTCCTGGCCCTTTTCATGGTCACCCGGTCGAAGGCCACGTCATCTATGTACAGACCGTCTATTCCCACGTGTCGGCAGAGCCAGGCCAGCCCTTCTATGTAATAATTGTGCCAGCGGGACATGCCGCTGTTGATGACGGCCGCGTCTTTCAGCTCGGGGACGAACCAGCCGGCAATGTAGTTTCGGCGCAGGTGTTCCTGCAGCCAGGAATAGCCCCCGCCCGGTCCGTCGGTGAAAACCTCATGGCCCAGGCTTTTCAGGACGAACAGCTCGGCCGCCCGGTTGCTCAGTTCGCGGATGGTGTAATAGATCTTGACCTTGAGCCCGCGTCGGTGAGCCTCATCGATGTAGGCCTTCATTCTATCTGGTCTCAGGAAAGGATAGTTGATGTATGGGTTAATATCATTAGCGTGGTGAACGTTAATCACGTTGGCCCCGGAAGCCGCGATTTCTTCAACCGGCTTGAAGGCGTGGTAATATCTCTCCGAAAAGTGTTTGCCCGGGTTGATGGTCTTGAATGGGGTGAGCAGCAGGTTGAAATCGAAATGCAGTTCCTGGCCCTTTGGAATTTTCCTCGGCCCGCCGGCTGCTGTAAAAATCACCCGTTTCTGTTTCTTGTTTTTCTTGAGTTCTTCTTTGACCGAGACCCAGCCCCCGCCTTCGTTCCACCAGGAAAGCGGCAGGTTGAGCGGTTTCAGGGTGTAAAAGTTGGTGTTGAGCGGACGGGAGTAGTTTTCCGCCCGGAGTTGAATCTGCAGCCCGGCGTTGACCGTGCCCAGCCACAGGGCATCCTGGTTTTTCTCCCGGTCCCAGCTCCAGGAAAAGGCCTTCGGCCTCAGGCCACCCTTGAATCCCAGTCCCATCATGTAACGGGCGGCTTCTTCCCGGAGGCCGAAGGTCAGCCGGATGTCGTCGACCTCAGTTTCTTCTCCGGCGGTTATCTTAATTCTGAACTCCACGAAACCATCGAATTCCATCCGGCCCCTGACTTCCATCTGCATCTTCAGGGCCGGGATTTCGTTTTCAGACTGCCAGCAGATGGTTCCGGGGGTTACTTTTGTAAAAGCGAAAGACTTGTTTTTTATTTCCTGGTAGAGACCGGCGTAATTGCGGACCGAGAGCTCGAACGGGCTGTCCAGCAGGCCAAAAGGGCTGGAGCCCAGGGCCGTTACCTCGGGGTTGAAGAAGCTCTGCAGCTCTTCGGGCAGGCCGGATTTTGACAGCTTGATTTTCCGGCCGAGGCAGCCTATGGTTCGGCCCCTGACTTCAAGGGGGGTAAAGGGAGTTACGATCTCATCGTCCTGGGCCAGGCTGGAATTCAGCCAGCGCAGTCGCGACAACCGCCAGAGCTCAGAGTCTCCGGCCTCGGGCAGGACCCGGTCCAAAACTTTGATTTTAAGCTTTATAACCTGCGGAGGCAGGCCGGTGGCCTGGACCTCGACCTGTCCTGAGTATTCGCCCGGCGGGGTTTCCTCCGGAATCTGCCAGCCACACCATAGTGACTGGACTTTACCTTTTTCCACGGCCAGGTTCTTTTCAAAGGCCAAACCATCCCAGCCGAGACCGCCAGTATTGAAGCAGGTGGCCAGGTTGGAGGTAATGGTTCCGGGCGAGTCAATTTTCTTCAGGTCGGAAAACCGGACTTTTATATTTTCCAGTCTTTCCTTGTGGGCATATAATCCCAGCTGGAAAACATAATATTCACCGCGGTCGGCCTGGCTCTCGTAAAAATCCCGAGGGCCCAGCTCTGCCCAGCGGGCCGGCAGGAAATCGCTCATTCTGACCGGAAAGCGCCGGTCCTCTGGAAAGACCAGAAAGGAACGGTCGGGGAGCTTTTCGGCCACCTGCTTTACTTCATCGGCCACGGCAATGATTTCCATCGGGTAAAAGCTGCTGAGCTCGTCCACGCATTCAAAAGCCAGGAGCTCGGCCCGGGGAAAGTCCGACGGGTTGAAACTTGAGAGCCGATCCTGGCCGAGCCCGTTGCGGAGCAGCCAGCCACTCTCGGCCTCGTATTCAGCCGGAAGGTAGGTTACCTTTGGATAATTCCGGCCTTCGATCCGGTAGGGAAGATAGTAGAAATAGTAATCTGCCGGGGCCTCTGGAGCCTGGAAGATAAAATCTCCGTACTCATTGTTGACGGCCACCGGGTAAACATTTTTTATTTCCTTCTGACCGGTTGCCGTTATTACCAGGACTCTCTTTTTCTCGGGTCCGGGATCTGGCCGGCGCCAGGGCAGGCGGATGTAAACCGAATCAGCCCGCTGCCAAACCCTGACCACGGCCCGGTGGTTGCCCAGCCCGGAGTCCGGGTCCCAGGAGGCCACCCGGTAGGGGACACCGCTTACCAGCCCGATCATTTCTTCGGCTGCCAGGACAGCCGGCCGGGCTGAGAGCTGGATGACGGCCAGCCAGAGGCAGAGAAAGAAGCCAAAATATTGTAGCCTGGCCGGGAAGTGTATTTCTGACTTCCTGTTCCCCGCCCGGGTTGATGCCAGAACACTTTCAAATGCCCGCGACTTTTTCATGTTGACTGTTCTTCCTTTTGTGTTCATTTTTCCGCCCGGCCGTTATGGCCAGTGGCCTTAGCCTGGCCGGCGACCTGCCCCATTATTATTCCAGAAGCTGAGTAATATTAAAATACCGGCTGGCCGGAGCCGAAGGGCTCCGGGTTCTGTACCTTTCCGGTTACGATAAAGTTGCCGGGGCAGTCTTGGCTGGTGAAGGCGGTCCGGTTGGAGACAAGCTTCTTCAGTCTCTCAGTTTTCTGGCGAACTCTACCATTTCTTCCGGTCTGAAGCGGGAAACTGATTCCTTGACCCCGATGAACTTCTTGATGACCAGTTTCTCCAGGAAATTCATCTTCTCAAAGGATAATTCGCCGCCGAAGATGGCCCTGGCTCTGGCCGACTGCCGTAGCTCCTCCGGGAAAGCTTCCTGGAACTGTTCTTCGGCTTTCTGGCCGTCATACATGCAGCAGATGAAAAGCCCGACTTTCTTCTGCCGCAACAGGTCCAGGTTCTTCTGGCAGAACTTCTTGACCTCTTTCTGAACCCGGCCGGCGTAGATGGAGCCGCCGATAACAATCCAGTCAAAATTCTCCAGGTCGGGACAGCGGTCTTTTTTTAAGTTACAGATGACGGCTTCACCCAGGGTATCCTTGATGATGGCTACAGCCCTGGCTGTGGTTCCGTACTTGGTGGCGTAGGCAATAAAGTATCTGGACATTTTCGCTCTTTCTCCTTCAGTACCAATTTCGAAAATTATACTTTATGATTGGTCCTTCTGGCAAAAATTTTGTATTCATGGCTATCCCGGACCGAGGCTGCTGGCGGCCGGAATTTCGCCTGTGGAAGGAGGCCGGGCTCGGCCGCTGATGAGAAAAGGTGTAGCCGGAGACAACCGGGGCCAGAGCCCCGATCTGCTGCTGGCTGGCGAAGATGGCCCGGCAGCTGACCGAATCACGAAAAATAACTTTAAGCTCTGGCGGTGAGTTTTGCCTCTGGAATCAAGCAGGCTTTTGTGGTATTCAGGTCGGGATAGAAGTTAAGCCAGGTCTAAGTGGATGAAACCTGACATGGCGGAAGATTGGCCAGAAGGAATCGTCAAAAATAAAGGAGTTTATTGTTTTTAAAAAGGAGGCCAGATGAGATTAAAACCCGTTAGCTGGTTAATTGTAATTCTGCTCCTGGTCGGCCTGCTACCGCTTCAGGCCCAGAATGTTTCCGATCTGCTGGCCGGCCTGAGGCCACGGAACATAGGCCCGGCCAACATGAGCGGCAGGATCGGGGCAATAGAAGCCGTGGCTGCCGACCCGAGGATCATCTATGTGGGCGCGGCTGCCGGCGGGGTCTGGAAATCCGTTGATGGCGGGCTGACCTGGAAGCCCATCTTTGATGACCAGCCGGTGGCTTCAATCGGGGCCATTGCCGTCTACCAGAAAAATCCGAATATTGTCTGGGTGGGCACGGGTGAGGCGGCCCCCAGGAATTCGGTCAGCGTGGGCCGCGGTGTTTACCGGTCGCTGGACGGCGGCCAGACCTGGCAGCTTATGGGACTGGAAAAGACGGAAAAGATTGCCGAGATCATCATCCATCCCGAGAATCCCGACCTGGTCTTGGTCGGGGCCCTGGGCGCCACCTGGGGCGATAGCCAGGACCGGGGTGTTTACAGGACCACCGACGGCGGCCGGACCTGGAAGAAAGTGCTATATGTCAACGAGAAGACCGGGGTTTCCGACATGGCCGTTGACCCGGCCGATCCCAATCATATCATCGTGGCCATGTGGGAACACCGTCGCTATCCCTGGTTTTTTGTTTCCGGTGGCCCGGGAAGCGGAATTTATGTCAGCCGTGACGGCGGGGAAACCTGGACCAGGTTGACTGAAAAGAACGGGCTGCCGGCCGGAGAGCTCGGCCGCTGCGGGGTGGCCTTTGCCCCCGGCCGACCGAACATAGTCTATGCCCTGGTTGAGGCCAGCAAGAACGGTTTTTACCGTTCAACCGACGGCGGGCAAAACTGGACGCTGGTCAACAGCGAGGCCGACGTCCACAACCGGCCTTTCTACTACAGCCGGGTCCTGGTCAACCCGGCCAACGAAAACATTGTTTACCTGCTGCAGACACAGCTCCGGGTGAGTGAAGACGGAGGGAAAACTTTCAGGGCCCTGACCGCCTTCAACCAGGCCCATTCTGACTTTCATGCCATGTGGCTCAGTCCTGATGGCGAGACGCTGTACGTAGGCAACGACGGTGGAGTGGTCATCAGCCACAACCGGGGCCAGAGCTGGCGCTTCGTGGAGAACCTACCCCTGGGCCAGTTTTACCATATCAATTACGACATGCAGGTTCCCTACAACGTCTACGGCGGCCTTCAGGATAACGGGACCTGGGTCGGCCCGGCCTACGTTCTGAATGAAAGAAACGTTGCCTTCTACCACTGGAAGACAATCGGCGGCGGTGACGGCTTTGATGCCGCCCCCGACCCGGAAAAGCCGGGCTGCGGCTACGGAATGTCCCAGGGTGGAAACCTCTTTTATTTTGACATCAACTCCGGCACCACGAAGAACATCGTGCCCACGGAATCCGAGGTCAAGCACCGCTATAACTGGAATGCCGGTTTTGCCGTCGACCCCTTAAATCCTTCCACCATCTACCTGGGCAGCCAGTTTGTCCACCGGAGCCGGGACAGGGGCCGGACCTGGGAAATCATCTCCCCGGACCTGACCACCAACGACCCCGAGAAACAGAAACAGAGTGACAGCGGCGGGCTGACCCTGGACGTGTCCAACGCCGAGAATTACTGCACCATCCTGAGCATTGCCCCCAGCCCGGTCAGAGAAGGATTGATCTGGGTGGGCACCGACGATGGCCATGTCCAGCTGACCAGAGATGGCGGGAAGAACTGGGAACTTGTTTCCAGGACTCTGACCACCGGCAAGAAACCCATGGTTCCGGCCGGGGCTGCGGTGCCCCACATCAAGCCGAGCCGATTCGAGGAAGGCACGGCCTACGTGGTCTTTGATGACCACCGGCGGTCCAATTTTGCCCCCTACGTTTTTGTAACCCGGGATTTTGGCAAGACCTGGAAAAGCCTGGCCACTCCAGAAATAGACGGGTACTGCATGGCCATAGAGGAAGACCCGGTTAACCGGAACCTGCTTTTCCTGGGCACAGAATTCGGCCTGTTTGTCAGCCTGAACGGCGGCCAGAACTGGACCAGATGGACCGGCAATTTTCCCACCTGCCCGGTCTATGACATAGCCGTTCATCCCCGGGAACATGACCTGATCGTGGCCACCCACGGCCGGGCGGTATATGTGTTTGATGATATCTCGCCGCTCAGGGAGCTTTCGGCCGAGGTGGCGAAAAAGAAACTCCACCTGTTCAGGGTTAACGATGCCCTGCAATTTCAGACCGGTCGCATGTCCTCCTACATGAGCCCGGGCGACGGCGAGTACCTGGCCCAGAATAAGCAGGCCGGGGCGGTCATTACTTATTTTCTGATTCCTTCCGAAAAGAAAGCTGCGGATATGGAAGCACCCTCACCGGAAATGGCCCAGATGCAGGAGCGAATGGCCCAGTTTGCCCAGCGCAGCGGCATGGACATGGCAGCCATGAGACAGATGATGGGCCGGGGCCGGGTCCAGGTCACCATAAGCGATGCCCAGGGACGTGTGGTGCGGCAGCTGAATGGGCCCGAGGAGAAGGGAATAAACCGGGTCTACTGGGATTTTCGCGAGATAGAACCTGTTTCTCCGGGGGAGATGATGTCAGCCCAGGCTGCGGGTCGGGCTGCAGCCGGGTTTTTTGGAGGCCGAGGTGGCCTGACTGCATTGCCTGGAACCTATACGGTTAAGATCAAGTACGAAGACCAGGAAGCCAGCCAGACCTTTGAAGTCAAGCCCGACCCCAGGTTACAGGTTGACCTGGCCATACTTAAGTCAAATTACGAAAAAGCCAAAGAAGCCCAGAAGCTGTCGAGAGCAGTCCAGACCGTTAGCCAGCAGCTGCAGCAGACCCAGAGGGCCCTGCAGACCGTAAGAGAATTTGCCCGGGGGCAGAGAAACCAGAAGATGATGGAAGTGATGAAGAAGCTGGATGCTGTTGAGAATAAACTCAAGAATCTGTCTGAAACCCTGAACCCGACTCCGCCCAGGCAGGGCATGGCCGACAGGTCGTCCGGGTTGCTGTCCCAGGTGAACGGGGCTATCAGTGGAATCAGTTCAGCCGGGTATGAACCCATCAGTCAGGCGGCCGAGGTCAGGTATGAAAAGGCCAGGACCAGGCTCGGCGAGTTCTTGAAACAGGTAAATGAATTTTATGAAAAGGACGTGGCCGAGCTCAATAAGACCCTGCAGGAAGCCGGTTTTACCCTGCTCCTTAGTTATCCACCGGTCAGGATAGATTGACCCGGGATTGGCCCATGAAGCGGTCCGGGCTGAATCATTCAAGCCCGGATCGGTAAGAGATTAAAAGAGGGGGCCACCCAGCGGTTGCTCCCTCTTTTTATATTCTTTTTAGATTCCCGAACTTTTCTGATCACCGGCTCAATCAGGGGAAGGGTCTTGAGCTTTGCCGGGGGTCATTCTCCCCATACCCTTTCTCCGGGCCGGGTGAGTCCAAGTCAGGACCCTTAACCTGGCGGCCCGCTGGACCTGACGGCCAGGCCAAGTTCTGCTGGTTTGCCTCGAGTCAAACTAAAACTATTGCCGGGGAAATAATAAAAAAATAAAATTATTGGGGTAAGTTCTCGGTAAGGAGGAATGGGATGGAAGGAGTCATCGCCTTTTTCCTATCGGGGTCATTTTCCAGAAGATTTTTCTCTCTTCTTCTGACCTTAACTATTTGTTCGACTGTGGGTCTGGCCGGTGAAACCTGGTTCGGGCTGCACGCCGGTTTGAGCCTGCCCAGCCTGAGCGGCGGTACCAACGAGTTGAGCCGCGGTTATACTTCCAGGCAGGCTCCCTTTTTCGGATTGGGCCTAGACCTCGGCCTCGGCTCTTCGCTGTGGCTGAAGGCTGAGTTGAACTATTCTTCCCAGGGCGGGCAGAGAAATGGACTGCAGCCCCTGGCTCCCGACCAACTGGCTGGCTTGCCCGTTCCACCCGGAGTGATGTTGTATGCGAACTTCAACAACGAGACCATTCTGGATTACCTTGAGTTTCCACTGATGCTGGAAGTAATCACTGGCAGCCGGCTGAAGTTCTTTCTGGACGGCGGAATATACTTGGGCTTCAGGGTCCGGGCCACGACCGTCACCAGCGGGACCAGCCTGATTTATCTGGATCCCTTCGGTACCATTCCCGTAGACCCGACTCTCCAGGTTCCGTTTGAGGCCAAGACTGATGTCAGCCAGGAAATAAACCGCTGGAATTATGGCCTGGGCGGAGGCCTGGGAGTCAAATTACCGGTAGCCTCGGGTCTGCTTGTTTTCCAGGCCCGGTTCAATTATGGCCTGGCCAATATTCAGAGTCACCCGGAAATAACCGGCAAGAATCGGTCCGGGGGACTGCTCATAACCGCCGGTTATAAGTTCAGGCTTTAGGCGAGGCCTCGGCCGGCAGCCGAGATGCCGGTCCTCCGGTCACAGACCTGAAGACCCGGGTCCTGTTCAGGCGGTACCCGGGCGTTTTGAAAATGTAGTTTAACCTGCCGGCAACTTTTTCTTTCCCGGAGTGTTTATAGGAAAAGCCAGATTAGAAAAATGGGGGGTTAGTTGCCCACGGCTGTTATTCTTCTGTTCCGGGGCTTATAATGGAAGAAATGAAAAAAATAGTTACCGCTGCTTTGCTGTTGCTCTGGCTGTCCGGGGGGCTATCCGCCTCTGACCTGAAGTTCGCGGTGGTTTCCGACACCAATCCCGAATTCCTGAACCAGAAGGATTTCTCCCACTTCGAACAGGTCATCGACCGGATTAATGCCCTGAAACCCGACCTGGTGATCAACCTCGGGGACCTGATTTACGGCTATGGCCTGCGGAGCACCAGGCCCCAGTGGGAGAGGTACCTTGAGGTTATCGGCCGGATCGAGGCCCCGTATTACCAGATTCCCGGCAACCATGATGTCTTTAACAGCCGGGCCAGGCAGGTCTACCTGGAATTATTTAGAAAAACCTATATGTCTTTTGACCTGGGCAAATGCCACTTTGTTCTCCTGGACAACCTGGAAGATGGTGTCTGGGGAA
This sequence comes from Candidatus Aminicenantota bacterium, assembly GCA_013178315.1. Classification (GTDB taxonomy): domain Bacteria; phylum Acidobacteriota; class Aminicenantia; order Aminicenantales; family Saccharicenantaceae; genus Saccharicenans. Next base: position 22,758 of record JABLWX010000010.1, on the reverse strand, counting down.
AGATCGGTCCGGAGCAGCTGGCCTGGCTGGAAGAAGACCTGAAGCAGCCACGCTGGGAACAGGCTTTTGTTTTCATCCATATCCCGGTCTGGGACCTGAAAGCCAGGAATGTCAGGTCGGAATGGAGAGAATTCTGGTTTGAAAAAATTCATCCTTTGCTGCTGGCCGGACGGGTGAAGGCGGTCTTTGCCGGCCACAGCCACCGTTTTGGCCCGACCAGAATCTACGACGGGCTGATTTACTACATTGCCGGGGGAGGCAGTCCCAGGCTGCATAAAGAATATGTCAGGGCCGGCGGGCGGAACTTTTTTCTGCTGGTGGAAGTCAGCGAGAACGGGTTCAAGGTGAACGTGATCATGGAGAACCGGATGATTGCTGAACAGGAAGCCGATATCCTGAAAGACATTTTTGCCCCCCATTTTTACCGGCCGGGAGAATCTGCAAGGGCCAAGTGAACTTTTGACTTTCGTGGCGGTTAAGACTAATTTAACAAGAGAATTCGTTTTTTCAATTTAAAGGAGGGCTCATGTCCGAAAAATCCCGGCTGGTAACTTTCTTGCTGTGCTGGTTGTTTGGCCTGTTCGGCGGGCACCGCTTTTATGTGGGCAAGACCGGCACCGGCCTGGTCTGGCTGTTCACCCTGGGTTGCCTGGGAATCGGGGTGCTGGTCGACCTGATCATGATTCTGCTGGGCAAATTCTACGACGTCCAGAACAAGCCGGTCCTGGTCTGGTTCAGGAACTGTGATGCCGAGGGCAAGGTCCTGAGCTACTCAGTTTAAAAAAAAAAGTGGGAGGGCTGGCGCCCTCCCAGGAGGGAATTAGGTTAAGAAGGAAAACGGTTTTATTGGTGCTCAGGCCGCTCGGCCCAAGGCTTTTAGGGCTTCAGCTACTCTGCCGACTGCCAGGACATAGGCCGCTTCTCTCATCGGCAGGTTATGCTTTTCCATGAGGTCAACGATTTCATGGAAAGCCTTTTTCATTTTCTTTTCCAGCTTTTCTGTAACCTCTTCTTCGCTCAGGAAGAAACGCTGCAGGTCCTGGACCCATTCCAGGTAGGAAACGGTCACCCCGCCGGCGTTGGCCAGGATGTCAGGGCAGACCAGCACCCCCTTATCCACCAGGATGCTGTCGGCCTCGGTGGTGGTCGGCCCGTTGGCTCCTTCCAGGATAATCCTGGCCTTGACCTGGCCGGCATTGCCCCGGTGAATCTGGCCTTCGGTGGCGGCCGGAATCAGAATATCGCAGTCCAGGGCAATCAGGCTGTCGTTGTCGATCGGTTCGGTTCCGGGGAAGTTGACCACCGAGCCAGTTTGTTTGACCTGTTTTTCCAACTCGAAGGGATCGATTCCCTTCTCGCTGTAAATGCCCCCGAAGATATCGGTGATGGCGATGACCCGGCAGCCAGCCTTATGCACCAGCTTGGCTATCGAGGACCCGACGTTGCCAAAACCGAGGATGGCCACGGTTCGCCCTTCGAAATTCAGGCCCAGGTATTTTAGGGCTTCCTCCAGGACAAAAAACAGGCCGGTCCCGGTGGCCATGGCCCGGCCGAGAGAACCTCCCAGGTGAACCGGTTTCCCGGTGACCACGGCCGGTTCCAGGTGCCCGCAGGCCTGGCTGTAGGCGTCGGCTATCCAGGCCATGGTCTGGGCGTTGGTGAACATGTCCGGAGCCGGGACGTCCTTGAAGGGCCCGATGATATCCCTGATGGCCAGGGTATATTCCTTGGTGAGTTTCCTCAGCTCGTTTTCTGACATCTTGAGCGGGTCGCAGATAACCGCTCCCTTACCGCCGCCGAAGGGCAGGTCGACCACGGCGCATTTCCAGGTCATCCAGGTGGCCAGGGCTTTGCACTCGCTGATGGAAGCATTGGGTGAGAACCTGATTCCGCCCTTGGCCGGCCCCCTGACCGTGGAATGTTGCACCCTGAAGCCGGTAAAGATCTCGGCCCGCCCATCATCCATGGTAATGGGGATATGGACCGTCAATTCCCTTTCCGGGTATTTCAGCCGCTGGTATATCCAGGGATCGAGGTCCAGGAAGTTGGCTGCCTTTTCAAATTGGAGGGTGGCTTCAAAAAACGGGTCGTATTCCTTGGCCTCGGGGATGGGATGGATATAATGGACTTTGGCCTTTTCTGGCATGGGTTCTCCTTTCAAGAAATTTCTTTGACCAGCAGCCGGAGCAACTTTCCATACCCGGCTTTTTCAAATCGGCTTATGGGAATTTTCTTATCGCGGTAGTAGAGATAATGGGTTGTTATTTTGACCCTGGGTGACTTGCCTGAGCCGGGTTCTGCTGTCTCCATTACATGGATTTCGGGAAATTTAATAATCTTAGCCTTTTGTTCGGCTTGTTTTTTCTCTTCCAGCTCTTTTCGGGGCAGGGGCAATACGTTTTTCATTCTGGCCTCCGGCGATTTAAAGTGCAATTGTCGTGCCAGAATTATCTTATTGATAATAAAAAATTTAATATGATAAACAGGTGTAGCTCTCGCAAATTGCAATATTGCAAAATGCGAAACTCATTCTTTCCAGGACTTGATTTTGCGATACAAGGTGGCCGGATTGAGGCCGAGGATTCTGGCTGCCTGGCTCTTATTTTGCCCTGTATATTCAAGAACCCTGGCGATATAAGCCCTTTCCAGGTGGTCCAGGGTAGGCCAGTTCTTGGCCAGGGTCTCCAGGACCTTATCTTCGGGAAGATTCAGTTCCTGCCTTATCTCCTGGGGTAAGAACTGTAACTGGATATTTTCAGCCTGGTAGAGGGACATAACTCTCTCCACGGTATTTCTTAACTCCCGGACGTTTCCGGGCCAGGAATAATTCAGCAGGGCCTGGGCTGCGTCCGGCTCCAGGCCCCGGTAATTTCTCTTGATCTCCCGGTTGAATTCATCCATGAAAAACAGGACCAGGGGCATGATATCCTCTTTCCTTTCCCTCAGCGGAGGAATCGTTATGGGAACGACGTTGAGCCGGTAAAAGAGGTCGGAACGGAAATTTCCTTTTTCGGTTTCCTTGACCAGGTCGCGATTGGTGGCGGCGATGATGCGGACGTTGATTCTTATCGGCTGCGAACCGCCCAGCCTGACGAAAGTCCCGTCTTCCAGCACCCTCAGGATTTTGGCCTGGAGGGCCAGGGACATATCGCCGATTTCATCAAAGAAGACCGTGCCCTCGTCCGCTTTTTCCAGCAGGCCGATTTTTCTCTTCCGGGCGTCGGTGAAGGCCCCCGCTTCGTAGCCGAATAGCTCGCTCTCCAGCAGGTTTTCCGGGATGGCCGCGCAATTGATGGCCACTATTGGCTTCTCCGCCCTGGGGCTGTGGTAATGAATGGCCCGGGCCAGCAGTTCCTTGCCGGTGCCGCTTTCCCCCTGAAGAAGCACGGTGGTCCGGTCGGACTGAGCCACCCTGGCTGCCATGTCCAGCACTTCCCTCATTTTCCGGCTCTGGGCCACGATCTTTCCGAAATAGTACCGCTGCTTTTGCTTTTCAAACTCGTCCAGGAAGCGCAGTCGCAGGGACAGCGTTTCCAGGGCCCGCTGCACCGTGGCTTTGAGTTCGCTGAGCTTGAAGGGCTTCAGGAGATAATCGTAGGCCCCCAGCTTCATGGCTTCCACCGCTTTTTCCAGTATTTCGTAGGCCGACATCATGACGACGATTATTTCCCGGTCGGTTTCCTTGACCTTTTTCAGGACCTCCAGGCCGGAAATGCCGGGCAGCACCAGGTCCAGCAGAATCAAGTGCGGGCGGCAGCTTTCCAGAAGTTCCAGGGCCCTTTCTCCCGATTCAGCCAGGATTATTTCGTAGCCCTCCTTTTCCAGGGCTTTTTTCAGGTTATTGAGGGTCAGGATTTCATCATCAACCAGCATCACTGAGAAGGTTGTCAACTTATGACCTCCTCTTCTTTTCCGGTCAGGCGGCCCTTTTGCCTGATGGGCAGGATTATGGTGATGGTGGTGCCGGCGCCTGGCTGGCTCTGGACCTGGATGTCTCCATTATGGCTCTTGATATAGGACAGGCTGATACTCAGGCCCAGTCCGGTGCCCTGGCTCTTCTTGGTGGTGAAAAAGGGGTCAAAGATTTTCTTCAGGTCTTCGGGCTGGATGCCGATGCCCGTGTCGGCAATCTCAATCTGGACGTAATCTTCGAACTTGACCTTGGAGGTGGTCACGGCCAGCCTGCCTCCTTCGGGCATGGCCTGGGCAGCGTTAATGAAGATATTGGTCAGAACCTGGCGGACCTGGTTGAGGTCGGCGGTGACCGGGGGCAGCTGCGGATAGAGCTTCTGTTCGACCTGGATCTTCTTGAAAATCGGCTGGTGGCTCAGGAAGGCCAGGGTGTCCTCGATCACCTGGTTCAGGTTGACCCGGGTAAAGCGAGGGGGAGCTGGCCGGGCAAAATCCAGCAGCCCCCTGATGGTCTGGGAAATACGGTAGACGTTTTCCAGGACCACTTCCATCTGCTGTTTCTTCTGGGGATCGGTTGTTTCCTCCATCTGGATTTCCAGGAAGGAAGAAATCCCCAGCAGGGGGTTGTTTATCTCGTGGGCGGCGCCCAGGGCCAGCTGGCTCAGGGCCGACAGCTTTTCGTATTCAGCCAGCTTGTTGCGGAGCTTTTCTTTTTCGGTGACGTTTTCGACCAGGATGGTTATTCCCAGCAGGCGTTTTTCGCCGTTGGTGATGGGGAAAAAGGCCAGGTTGAAGTATTCCTCGCCGTGGCCCCGGTCGATTTTCCGGGCTGTCAGCTGCCGGGCCGAAGCTTCTTTAACCGTGGCCCGGAAGGACTCCATGATCTCTGAATCTTTTAACGCCGGAACGGCCTCAAAGAGGATTTCGCCCTTTCTGATTTCTCTGGCTTCAAACAGGGTCAGGAAATGCTTGTTGTACTGGGCAATTCTGCCTTCGAGGTCGGTACCGGCCAGGCCCAGGGAAATGCTGTCGATGAGGTGCAGGATGTATTGCTCGGATAGCTGGAGTTCGGCGGCCAGTCGCTGGCTTTCCAGAATTCGGTTTTCCAGTTCGTGGTTGATCTGGTCCAGCTGCTGCCGGCGCTCCCGGCATTCGTCCAGGGTCCGGGCCAGGTTGGCCGTGAGTTTCTGGATCAGCCTGGTAACCCTCCTGGAATAGAGGTTGGATATGATGATCAGGAAAAGAAAGGAAGGCAGGAAGAAATAGAGGATGATGCGGTTGAAACGCCGGACCGGCAGCAGGGCCTCCCGCAGGTCCATTTCCGAGGCCAGGTAGATGCTGGTCCCGGGCAGAAGCTGGTAGGCACAGAGGACCCTTTCCCCGCGGTAATCCAGGTGAACTATTACTCCGCTGTCCCCGCGGTGGGGATTGAGGTCGCCGGAGAAAGCCCTCTCGGCAAAGGGGAAGGCGCCCAGCTTGGTGGGGGACAGGATCAGGCCTTCCCGGCTCAACAAGAACAGCTCGCTCGTTCGGCCCAACCGCAGGTCTGAAATCAGGCTGTACAGGTAATTCAGGTTGAGAGAGGCCCCGAGAACCCCGACCACGTGCCCTTCCGAATCCAGTACCGGGTGGGATATGACCATGGCATTGGCCCCGGTTATGTCAGAATAAAAAATATCGGAGATAAACGGTTGGCCCCCGGCCGAGGCCTGAAAATAATTCCGTCTTGATATGTTGCCCTGGAGCTCTCGGTTGTATGACCTGACCAGGTTACCCTGGAGGTCGGCGATGAAGATAAAATCGTACCATTTTTTCCCCTGGATCAGGTTCAGGTAGATTTTTTCCTGCTCGTTCAGGCAGTCGAGGCCCGGGCAATTCAACCGGGCCACCGAGCCCAGGTCGGTCAGCCGGTCTTCCAGAAAAAGCTTGATGGTTTTCAGATTGACCTGAACCGCGCCGGCCAGTTGCGAGTTGACCTGGTCTTTTATCACCCTGGAAATCTGCAGGTCAACCACCACCAGCAGGATGAGGAAGGGCAGGGCAAAGAAAGCCAGGGTCAGGAAGGTGTTCCTGGTGGTGAGTTTCTTAAAATATTTAGAGGCCACTCCGACCAGCTCCGTTCATCATGATTTTATCAAACGGGCGCCTGGTTTTCACCGGTTTTTTCCTTCAGAAATCGAGCAGGTCCAGGGTCCGAGGCCTTTCTTCCAGGTGGAAGACGATGATGGCCTGGAAAACCCGGCCCAGCTTCTTCCAGTCGTCCGCTTCGAGTTCCAGGTCTGGAGGAGCTTCCGGCGGATTCTTTTTTATCCAGTCTATGGCCCCGACCAGCCGGGGAGTGAGTTCAAACTTCTTATCCCGGGCACACCGGTCACACAGCACACCGTCTTTCTGCGGCTCCAGCCAGGCGGTGTTAACTATCCGGTTATGGCACTTCTGGCAAGTCCTGAAATCAGGCAAAATGCCGTTGACCTTCAGGAACCAGTACTCGAAATAGCGAACCAGGTACTCCACCTTTTGCCCGGCCCGGGCAGCCCTGGTCAGGCTCACCAGCAGCCGGAAGAGCTTCTCCTCTCCGGCCCGGTACGGGGAGAACTTTTCGGTCAGCTCGGCCAGGTAAGAAAAAAAGCAGGCAGTCCGGCGATCCCTGAACAGTTCGAAGGCAGACTCCAGCAGGTCGCAGTTGCTGACGGTGACCAGGTCCTGCCTCTCCTTTTCATAATAAAAGATCCTGACTATGGAGAATGGCTCCAGGCTGCTGCCGAAGCGGTTGTTGAATTTCCTGGCTCCCTTGGCAATGCCCCGCACCAACCCCTTCTCCCGGCTGAAAAAGACCACCAGTTTATCCTGTTCGGCAAAGCTCTGGGTGCGCAGGATTATGGCCTCGGATTGGTCTATTGGCATGTATATCTCTCGCCCGGAAGAGTCGGGAATCGGTCCACCGGGCTTTACGGTCTTTTACTGCGGGCTCTTTTCCCGGTCCAGGAACTGGTCCAGGTTTTCCCGTGTGATCTTGATATTCTTGACCACCGCCCCGCGTTTGCCGAGGGGTTTGCCGGGCTGGCCGTTCAGCTTGAAGCTGACCCCACCGGCATTGCCCAGGTTGATGACCAGCTCCGATTCGGCCCGGACCTGTATCCGGAACCCCTCCAGTTTCAATCCGTCCACCACCAGGTTGCCGTCGGCGTAGACCTGTATCCAGCAGTCTTCGGTAAACTCGAGTTCCAGCTGCAAGCCCAAAACGGTCTGGGGCTGAGGCTCTGGTTCGGCGACCTGGGTTCCGGCCGGTGGCAGCTGTCCTTCGGACGGGATGGTGACCTCGGCCTGGATTTTCTGGCTGGCCTTTCTGGCTTCAACATTCTTCCTGGTGGTCTGGATGGAAAGATAGATTAGCAATACGAAAAGTGATAGCACTATAACTGTGAGGGTGATCCAGACCACCCGGTCCAGCCTGAGTTCTCTTTTTCCGGCTTCGGGTTCAGTTCCGGCCTTATTTTCCTGGGACGGCAGGTAATACTTGACCTGATCCACCTGCTGGGACTTTTGAGCGGGGATGACCTTTTTCCTGGGCCCGAATTCTCTGACGGGCGGCTTGAGTTCCGGCCGCTCGTATTTCGACAACCATTCTTCCGGGTTGAGTCCTATTGAGGAAATGTAGGCCCTCAGAATGTGCCTGGTAAAAAATCCTCCCGGCAGGAGATCCAGCCGGTCATTTTCTATGGCCTCCAGGTGCCTGAGGCCGATTTTCGTCTGGAGAGAGATATCCTTTAAGGAAATACCCCGGGCTTCTCTTTCTTTCTGTAGTTCCTTGCCTATGCTTTCCATCAGACCGCTTCAATTTTAATTAATGCCGGAAAATCAGTCAAACCTTTTCTTTATCCGTGTTCCGTAAAAATCAAAAGTAGACATTTTGTAAAAATCAAAAGTAGACGTCAGGGGTAAAATTTAGAGTGGGAACTCGGCCACTTTCTGGTTATTTTTCAGGACATACAGCTTCTCGTTTGGGATAAGGGCTACGGTAATCCTCTCTCCAGCCAGGTGTTTTAGCTTGTAGAGCCTGCCCTGGAAGCTGAAAAGACCGTCTTTTTTCACTGTGCGGGGATAATGAAGGCTGAGTATTAAGTCGAGCCTTACTCCAGGAGGAATCGGCCTGATAAGGCTCTTGCCTGCCTTAAGCCCCTCCTCCCAGCGCTCCTGTGGTATCTCTCCTGTTTCCAGATGTTCCCTCTTGGTGTTGTAATGATCACAGACTTCATCCACTATCTTCTGGGCCTCTTTTAAGTCCCTGACTTTATACCGTTCACAGAGATACGGTACCCGCCGTTGCAGGTAATCGAAGGCCTTCTCCACTTTGCCCTTGGCTTCGGGAGAGGAGGGGGCGGTGTAAATCAGTCCTATGTTCAGCATCCGGAGAGCCCTCTTAAACTGACTGTCTGCCTCGTCCTGCCCGAGATGATACTGCACATGGATACTCCTGTGCTCCACAAAGCGGAAGATCTTGTGCTGATCCACATAATAGGCTTGAGGACGGCCATAACGTTCTATGGCGCTCCTTATAACCTGAAGATGACCATAGGCCGTTTCTTTCCTGAAAAGCTGCGCGGCCACAAAGAGTCTGGAGTAATCATCCTTGGTCAGGATAAGATACTGATAGCCCTCCAGTCCCGGTACCCAACGATGTACAGAGCAATCATGCTGGAATAGGAACCCTGGTCCGGGAGTCTCAAACCTCACAAAGACTTTCCTCTTCTCCTCCGGTCTGGCCTGGTAATAGCGATGCCTCAGAGCAAAGCTGCGAATCGTAGCCCGGTGAAAGGGATGACCGAAACGTTTGGCCCCTTCCTCAGCCAGAACAGCAAAGTTAAATCTATCCCTGAAAACTTGGGCCTTCCTCCGGATGTACTCTAACTCCTGATGTAGCCAGCTCTCCTCTTCCTCTGGCAACCGATGGAAGCTACTCTCCTGGCGCTTGTATAACGAAAAGGCCCGGTTACCTACCAGACACTCCAACCATCTCTGGCGCAGCCGATACAGCCTGGCCCGCTTAATACCCAATAACTCGCAGGCCTTCTCCTCGCTTAACCGATGCTCGTTAAAAGCCTCTAACACCTCCGAAACAAACTCTAAGGATAATCTCTTGTGAAGCTGGCTCTTCATGGTGGCAGAACCTCCTTTATGCTCAGGGTTCTACCACACCCGCTTCCCCCGATGTCTACTTTTTGTCTACTTTTAGTCTACTTATGTTTTTTACATTACGTCTACTTTTGATTATTACGGTACAACCTTTTCTTTATCCGGGCCAGAGACGGGAGCCTGGATGCCTGGTGAGGGACAGGTATAGTTGGGCTTGGGTGATTAAGGTGGTCAGCTCTGGCTGGCGGCCAGGCGATTATCTCTTCTATTGTTGTCCCGCCAAAAAACCGGGCGCAGGTTCAGGCAATAATGGCGGCTTCTGGAGCCAATAGAATAAACAGCTCGGGCCTGGCAGGCGGGCTTAAATCCTGAGAAACCGCGAGACCGAGGTGACGCTGCCCAGGGTTCCGGTGACCACTCCGCCGGCCACCAGCCAGAGGCCCTGTTCGGTCGTCAGCGGCCGCAGGGTGAACAGCTCCCGGGCCGCCCCGAGGGAACTGCCGATGTAGATGGGAAAGACCTTGACCAGGATGAACAGTATGAACAGCGAGACCAGGCTGCCCAGCAGTCCGAGAACGAATCCTTCCAGCAGGAACGGAATTCTGATGAAGGTGTTGGTGGCCCCGACCAGCCTGAGAATTTCTATCTCGTTTTTCCTGGCGAAAACGTTCAGCCTGACCACGTTGGAGATTATGAAGAAAGAGGCCAGGATCAGGATGCCGCCCAGGAAAAAGCCCACGGCCTGAACAATCCGGCTTAGGGAGTCCATTTTTTCCACCCAGTCCTGGTTGAACTGGACGTCGACCACGCCTTTCAGTCCCTTGATTTTTTCCATGAAGTAGACGATGGCCGACAGGCTCAGAATTTTATCTTTGAGCTTGACTTCGTAAGATGGGGGAAAAGGATTGGACTTAAGGTTATCCAGGATCTCCCGCAGCTCGGGGAAGTTGGCCCTGAAACGGCTCAGGGCATCTTCTGAAGAAACGAAGGTCACCCGGTCCACCAGTTCCGAGGCCAGGATCTGTGATTTGATTTGTTCCAGCTCCGGAGCTTTCAGGTTCTTGTCGAGAAAGAAGGAGATGGCCAGGTTGTTGGACAGCTGCTGGCCAAGATAGGTCAGGTTATTGGACAGGGCCAGGAAGATGCCAATCACCAGGAAAGAAAAGCCGATTATCAGGACCGAGACCAGGTTGCGGCCGCGGAAGGTCCACAGGTTGCTGCCCGCGGCCTTGACCAGGTACCAGAGTTGCCGGAAGATCACTGTTTTTCTTCCTTGCCGATGATTTTGCCCTTCTGTAAGAAAAAGATTTTATCACCGAAATGACGGATGAGTTCCCGGTCGTGGCTGCCGATGATGACCGTGGCTCCCTGCTGGTTGATTTCCTTGAAAATGCTCATGATCTCGAAGGCCAGCTCGGGGTCCAGGTTGCCGGTTGGTTCGTCGGCCAGCAGGATGGAGGGGTTGTTAACGATGGCCCGGGCAATGGCCACCCGCTGCTGTTCGCCGTAGGACAGGCGCTGGGGAAAGTCCCACATCTTGTGATGCAGGTTGACCTGGCGCAGGGCATTGAACACCCGTCGCCTGATTTCCTTGGGCGACAGCCCGACCACCTGCAGGGGCACGGCCACGTTGTGAAACACGGATTGATGGAAAAGCAGCCGGAAATCCTGGAAGACGATGCCCATGGTGCGGCGGAGCCGGTAGATCTTGTGGTCCGGTATTTTAAGGATGTTAACCCCGTCGACCAGGATCTGTCCCTCGGTCGGGATGAGCTCGCGGAAGATGATTTTCAACAGGGTGGTCTTGCCGGAGCCGCTCGGCCCGGTGATGAAACAGAACTCCCCGGTTCTGATTTCCAGCGAAACGTCGGACAGGGCCCAGTGCGGCTTCTGGTACTGCTTCCAGACGTGAAATAATTCAATCATCTGCTGGCATCAGCTTCTATTTTTTGGCCAGCCTGTCCAGGGCCTGGCGCAGCAGGGGTTGCACCCTCTGCGGGTCGGCCTGGCCTTTACTGGCCTTCATCACCTGGCCCAGCAGGAATCCCAGGACCTGGACCTTGCCTTCCAGGTATTGTTTTACCGGGCCGGGATTCTTCTCCAGGACCTCTTCTATTATATTCTGCAGGGCCTGTTCATCGCCGATCTTCTGTAATCCGAGTTCCTCAATGACAACGCGGGGATCAAAAGCAGTTAGTTTTCCTTCAAGAGGGGGGACAGGTACTCTAATGGAGCTCGCAGCTTCAGAAGATCTCCTTACCATCTCCGGGAAGACTTTTTCCTTGGCCATGGTTATCGTAATATCCTGGTTTTCCACCATTTTGATCAGCTCGGCCAGGGATTCGGCCGGAAGCGGGAAGTTTTCCGGGGTCAGGTTTTTTTCCTTGAGATATTGTAGGACTTCACGCATTATCCAGTTGCTAGCCTGCTTGGGGGAGCCGGAGAGCCTGGCCACCTTCTCAAAATAATCGGCCAGGGCCCGGCTTCCGGTCAGAATCCGGGCATCATAGGCAGGAAGCTGATAGTCCCTGACCATCCTGTCCATCTTGGCCTGGGGAAGCTCTGGCAGCCCGGCCGAAATTTCTTTTATCCAGTCTTCGGAGATAATGAGCGGCGGCAGGTCGGGTTCGGGAAAGTAGCGGTAGTCGTGGGCTTCTTCCTTGCTGCGCTGCGAAACCGTCCGGTTGGCCGAAGCATCCCAGCCCCTGGTCTCCTGGATTATCTTTTCGCCTCTCTCCAGGGCCTCAATCTGGCGGCCGGCCTCGTATTCCAGGGCCCGGGCCAGAAAGCGGAAGGAATTCAGGTTCTTGACCTCAGTCTTGGTTCCGAATTCAGTTGAACCTGCCGGCCTGACCGACAGATTGGCGTCACAGCGCAGGCTGCCTTCTTCCATGTTGCCGTCACAGATTTCCAGGTACTGGAGAACGGCCCTTAAGTTCTGGACAAACTCGACCGCTTCTTCCGGCGAGCGCAGGTCGGGCCGGCCGACAATCTCCAGCAGGGGAACGCCGCAGCGGTTAAAATCAAGGTAGGTCTTTTCCGCCGAATCGGGAAAGCCCTCGTGGAGAGACTTGCCCGCGTCCTCCTCCAGGTTTATCCTCTCTATTCCTACGGCCTTTCTGCTCCCGTTGACTTCGATCAGCAGGCGGCCGTCTTCGGCCACGGGCAGGTGATACTGGGTAATCTGGTAGCCCTTGGGCAGGTCCGGGTAAAAATAATTCTTGCGGCTGAAGATCGATTTGAGGTTGATCCTGGCTTCCAGGGCCAGGGCCAGCTTGATGGCCATCCGGACCGCTTCCCGGTTGATGACCGGCAGGCTGCCCGGCAGGCCCAGGCAGACCGGGCAGGTCAGGGTATTGGGGGTCCTCCCGAACTCGGTGCTGCAGCGACAGAAGAGCTTGGTCCTGGTCAGAAGCTGGGCGTGGATTTCCAGGCCGATGACAGTTTCATATTTCATGGTCGATTAAAGGAAATTGATTATAACACAATTCATTTTCCGGCCAAAAGATTTATGGTCAGGATGGAGGAGGGGATTCAGGTTTATGTTTTCCCGACGGGTCTATTTGACAAAAAGGTACATGAACCAGCCGAAGGCGAGAGAGGCCAGGGTCATTATCAGGAACAGGGTCAGGCCGTACCTGAGCCGGCTCTTCAGGTCGGGCCGGCGGATCAGGGCCAGCACCAGAGACACCAGGAAGGCGTAGATAATCATGGTGAAGAGGTGACTTTCCAGAATCATTGTTTCTTTCCTCTGGCTATGTCCCAGGCGTCGAGGGCCACCAGGTAGTTCAGCAGCCCGGCCCCGGCCAGGTAAGCCGTTCCGAATTCGAAGGACAGCCTTTCCAGCTCGCCCAGGCCAACGGGCATGAACCTGGAGACGATATAAAGCAGCCCGTTCCCGAGGTCGGAGAGGAAGGCCAGCAGGGTCAGCGGGTTGTCGGCCTGCAGCGGATAAATCTTGCCACCCATCACCAGACCCATCAGGGACATCAGGGCGATGGCCACCAGAAATGCCAGGCCCCGCCAGTAGCGGCGAAGGTAGAGGTGACCCAGTCCCGGAACTAACCAGGCAAGCATGATTGCGGTAACGGCTTTCTTTTTCATTAGGCTTAATATTAATTAAAATGAAGCATTAAATCAAGCAGATTCACCCCAAAACCCTTCTGGTGGACCAAGGCTCTTGGCTATTTCCCGCCGGGAAGGTAAAATCGATTCATGCCCGAATTGCCCGAAGTCGAGACCGTGGTCAGCGGCCTGCGTTCCAGGCTGGAAGGCCTCCGGGTCAGGGACCTGGTCTTCCTCTCGGCCCACCTCGAACGGAAACAACCCGTGTCTGCTCTGAGTCCCGTTCTTTATCGCGGAAGAACCGTGCAGCGAATATGGCGTCGCGGGAAAATGATAATTTTCAGTTTTTCCGGCGGCCGGGGCCTCTTGATTCATCTCAAGATGACCGGGCAGCTTTACCTTTGTTCGCCAGAACAAACCCTGGATAAACATACTCATGCCCGGATGACCTTTTACGGGCTGGACTCCGAGCTCCGCTTCCGCGATGTCAGGAAGTTTGGTTTTTATAACTGTCTGCGGTTACCGGAGATCATGAAGAGGGTCGAGGCTGAACTCGGGCCGGAACCGCTGGAGCTGGACCTGCCAGAATTCCAGCATTTGCTGCAGACGCACGGAGGCAAGAAAATCAAGGGCTGGCTCCTTGACCAGAAGATCATAGCCGGCATCGGCAACATCTATTCTGACGAAATCCTGTTCCGGGCCGGAATAAGGCCGGACCGCCCGGCTGGCCGTTTGAGCCTCGATGAGGCCCGGAGACTGTACCGGGCCATGAAATCCGTCCTGAAGAAGGCCATAGAGCTCAGGGGGTCATCAATCAGCGATTATGTTGATTCGGCGGGCGAGAAGGGGCAGTTCCAGCAAAAACACCTGGTCTATGACCGGGAGGGCCGGCTCTGCCGCCGCTGCCGGCAGGCCGTTATCGAGAGAAAGAAGATAGCCGGCCGGAGTTCTTTTTTCTGTTCTTACTGCCAGAAGTAGGCAATTCGAGAGAGCTCTGGCCCTTCATGATTGAAAAAGTCGGGCCGATAAGTTATATTTAACTCTTGCAAAGAATGCCCCTGTAGCTCAGTATGGATAGAGCAAGGGATTCCTAATCCCTGTGCCGGGAGTTCGAGTCTCCCCAGGGGCATTTGGCTTCATCAGAATGATGAGTCCAAGCGCGAAGAGTCAGCCGGGGTCAGGCCAGAGGGGGAGAGGCAGTCTAATCACTTTCTGACAGGGAAAAAGTGCCGGCGGTTTTCGCTCCGGCCAAATGAGGGGAGCAGAAATCATCTTTTAATTCACCTTGAAAGGTGATAAATTTATGAGCGAAATATTTTAATAAAGGGGTGAAATCATAGATTTGAAAGGACCGAACCATGAACAGGGTTATCCTGCTGGATTTTGAGGATAGAGACAAGGAGTACCTGGAACAGGAACAGGTCGATACCTTTCTCATCCATACCTCCGATTTCAGGAATCTGCCGACCATCCTGCCCGAGGCCAGGGCCATTTTTTATCAGCTTAACTGGCCGGTAGAAGAGGAGGCCGTTCCGGGCGGACTGGCCGAGAAGGTCCAGGAAATGGTGGTGGACGGAGCCAGGGTGGTCTGCTTTGTCGGCAAGGGACATCTTTACCAGCTGACCGGCGTTATCGGTGCTTTCCCCGATATTCATTTTCAGGAATCGACCCCGGGCGAGGTGCTGCTGGTGACACCGGAGATGCCCTTCAACCTGGTTTTTGAGAAATTTTCCAGCAGCCTGGCCCATCTTTACAAGCTGCTGCCCAACTCTTTCGGTGCCGACATCTGGGAGGTCCCCGCCAGTATGAACGAAAGCTGGAAAATTGTGGCCAAGAGCCATGATGGCTATCCGGTTTCCCTGATGATCAGGAAGGGAAAGGGCTTCATCTGGTTGCTGCCCTGGTTCGGTCAGAACAACATCAAGGTGGCCGATTTCATCCTGAAAGATGTTTTCCCGCTCATGGAAATGAAAGGCAAGGAGGTGGAACAGATGGACTGGATTGACAAGGAGGAATACCTTTTCCCGGAAATCAAGGAATTGTTCCTTAAAAAAGAAGAAGAAAAGAAGAAATTCGAAGAAAGGCTGAAGGAGCTCGATGAACAGATCAGGACCCTGCGGGAAACCCAGCAGGAGGCTTTCAACCGGTTGCTCAAGGCCGAGGGCCAGGAACTGAAGGCAGCCGTCCTCCAGGCCTTCAAGTATCTGGGCTGGGCCAAGGTGGTGGACGTGGACCAGTACTGGAAGAACGTCATCAGGGATAAAGAGGAAGACCTGTGGCTCATTGAGAATAACGACCAGCCGGTGGAAGTCTGCCTGCGCAAGGAATTTCTGATACTGGTGGTTATCAGGAGCAGCCGCAACTGGGCCACCGACGACGACTGCATCCTGCTGCAGAGGTTCAAGGGCCGCCGCATGCAGGAATTCGACAATACCAGGATGAAGGCCATTCTGGTTGGCAATTATTTCAACCTGGTTGAGGCCAAGCTACGGAACAACCCATATTCCCAGTTCCAGGTGGAGGAAGCGGAAAAGGACGGAAACGGCCTGCTGACCACCTATGAACTCTTCCAGGCCATCAAGGCCGAGAAGGAAGGCCTTTTAAGCAAAGAGGAGATCAGAAAGCAGATCAGGGAAAAGGCCGGACTCCTGAAGTTCAGCTATTAAGGCAAAGTCTACCGCACTTGTCCCCGATTCTTTATCGCTAATTCTCTTTCTATCTTGTTTATGTTATTCCATCCACCCACTTGGATTTTATCCCGGAATGTGCTAAAAAGAAATCTTTAAGGAGAAGCCCGATATGAAGAGAGCGGAGAGAAAACAGCTGAAAGAAAATGAACTGGCCACCGGACTGAGCCGGTTCGTGCGCTGGGTGAAAAAACACGAGAAGAAATTCATGGCTATAGCCCTGGGCCTGGTGGCCCTGCTGGCCATAATTGTCGGGGTCAGATTCTTCCTTGACTACCAGAGGAGCCGGGAGGCGGGTTACCTGAGCCAGATCCTGGCTCTCAAGGCTGAACTGGGACAGAAACCCGAAAACCTGGCCAGGCTGGAAACCCTGGCCCAGAAAAGAAAATACGGACGGATAGCCAGCCTGACCCTGGCCACTTACTATCTTGAAAAGAACGAGCTGGACAAGGCCGAGCAGGTCCTCACCGGGGTCAAGGACCGCGGCCGCGACCTGGTTCATTATCAGATCCTTGATCTTTATGCTCAGGTCCTGTCCAGGCGGGGTCAATCCGACCGGGCGATTGAAATTTACCGTCAGATGGAGAAGGAAAAACCTGGAGATTACCCCCTGGACGTGGTTCTGTTCCGGCTGGCCGAGACTTATGAGAAGGCGGGACAGAAAGACCAGGCAATCAGCCTTTACCGGGACCTGCAGTCCAACTACCAGAATACCTACTACGGCTACCAGGCGGCCATGAAGGTGATGAAGCTGGAAACCGGTCGTTGACCGGAAGGAGTATTGTTTATTTAAGGCAGGGGAATATAATAGATATAGCATACAGAAAAGGAGGAAGAAATGGCTTACAAGATTACTGAAGACTGCATCAACTGTGGAGCCTGCGAACCCGAATGTCCCAACCAGGCTATCTCTCCCGGCGACGAGAGATACGAAATCAACCCGGACAAGTGCACCGAATGCGTGGGCTTTTTTGATGAGCCCCAGTGCGCCTCGGTCTGCCCCAGCGGAGCCTGCGTTCCCGATCCTGACCACCGGGAAAGAAGGGAAGAGCTGGAAGCCAAGGCCCGTCGCCTTAAGGGCAGCTGAATATTTCTGGAATTTAACAGGAGTGCTGCGGCACTCCTGTTTTGTTTTTTAATCTGTCATGTTGTCTGGCAAGAGGTGGTTAAATCTTGTCCTTTTTATCCTGACCATACTATCTACCTACTTTGTCGGCTACCTATGGGGGATAAATTATCTTTTTGCCGGGCAGAATACTGATGATATCTCCGGGGCTCTCAATCTATCTCTGTTCCTGGAGCCAGCCCTGATCAAGCTCAGCCTGGTCTATTCTCTATCTCTGCTGGTCATTCTGCTGGGCCATGAGCTCGGCCACTATCTGACCTGTCGCCGCTACCGGGTCCAGGCCAGCCTGCCCTTTTTTATTCCCGCTCCCACCCTGATCGGAACCCTGGGGGCCTTCATCCGGATCAAATCACCCCTGACCAGGCGGGAAGAACTGTTTGACGTTGGGGCCAACGGACCGTTAACCGGTTTCTTATTATCGGTTCCGGCGCTTTATGTTGGCCTGCAGCTATCCAGGCTGATACCGGCTCTTCCCAGGGAAAGCTCGATCTTATTCGGAGAGCCTCTGCTTCTCAAGCTATTCGTCAGACTGACCTTCGGGCCGGTGGCACAGAACCAGGACCTGATTCTGCACCCTCTGGCCGTGGCCGGCTGGGTCGGGTTGCTGGTCACCTCATTCAATCTATTCCCCGTGGGGCAGCTTGATGGTGGACACATCCTGTACGCCCTGTTCGGGGAAAAAATGAGGAGACTGGCTCCAGGGATCATTCTGATTCTACTGGTGCTGGGCATTTTTTACTGGGCAGGCTGGCTCATCTGGGCGGTTCTTATCTCGGTCATGGGTCTCAGGCATCCGGCCGTGGCCGATTCTGGACAGAGATTTTCCAGGAAAAGAATATTTCTCAGCCTGGCCGTGGCTCTGATTTTTGTTCTGTCTTTTATACCCGCGCCCATTTCCGGGAACAGCCTGCTTGACCTTCTGAAATAGTCTGAACGAGCAGCCGTTTGGTTTCCGGCCAGATATTCACAATTTTTGTGGAAAAGCCTGTGCAAAAAGCCCGTGGGTTCTGGCTCAAATGTGTTGAGTCTGCGTAAGATATAACTAACTGCACAAAAATTAGGCACCTGATATTTGTCTCCGAAACTTGCTAAAATGCTTCTTTCCAGATAAATTTATTTAGGGTGTTCACATGCTGGACAGACGTTTTCGGGCGGTGGAAGCGAGTTTCTATCAACTGAGCAAGCAGTTCAGGCGCGGCGACCTGAGCCGGGACCAGTATGCCGAAGCCCTGAAGAAGCTGAGGCTGGTGGACGGCGAGGGACGTTGCTGGATGATCGGGGCCCAGACCGGCCGCTGGTATTATTACGACGGCCAGCAGTGGATCCAGTCAGAGCCGCCCGAGGACGGGAGCGAATCCATTCTCTGTCCGAGCTGCTACCATCAAAACGAGCCGGAGGCCAGGAACTGCGAGGCCTGCGGGGCAGCCCTGGTTAAGACTCCGACCAAAATTGTCTGCGTTGAGTGTGGAAACCTGATTGACCAGAGCCTGAAAACCTGCCCCTTCTGCGGAGCGGGGCTCTACGGCCAGGCAGAGGAAGCAATTCCCGAAGAAAAAGTCGAGACCGCCAGGCTGGAGCAGAAACCGGCTGATAGCGGAACAGTCTACCTGCGTTCGGTTGACCAGGTTTCGTTCCTGCTATTTTCGGGCGGGCTGGGAATTTTCCTCGGGATTCTTTTCGGACTGGTACTTGGGTCCACGGAGTTTTTCCCGGGGCTGGTGGCCATCCTGCCGGCCTTTCTGAAAGAAATGCAGGGCAAGTTAATGGGAGGCTTAATTTTCAGCCTGCTGGGCGGTGTGTTTGGCTTTGTCCTGGCCGCGGCCTCGGGCTTCCTGCTGGCCCTGCTGGTCAACGCGGCCATCTATTTTTTCGGGGAGCCAGGTTTCAGGCTGGAAAAAAGCCGGAGAAGAATTTCCCTCAAGTAGCAAAACTTGAGGCAACTTTGGCCTCAGGGCCCTCCTTTTTTTACCCTGTTCAGGGCATAGGCAATCTGGCCCAGGGACAGGGATTCATCCCCCGGAGAGTAAAAGACAGGTCTGAGGACTTCAAACCCATTTTTCCTCAGTACCATCTCCGTTTGTTCGGTCAGGAGGCGATTCAGGAAAACTCCACCGGTCAGGACCACCCGGTTCAGGCCATGCTCCTTGCGGGCCAGGACAGACATTTCCAGGATGAGATGGACCAGGGTCAGGTGGAATTTCCAGGCGGCCAGTTCGGGCCGGACTTTTTTCTTCAGGTCAAGAACCAGTTCACTTATGGTCTGGCTGAAATCAACCCGGTAGGGCCGGGTGTCGGTGTTCACCGAAAAAGAATAGCCCTGGTTCCGTTTTGACTTAACCCCGGAAGCGGCGGCTTCCAGGCGGGAGGGGGCTTCGGCTTCATATTCCACCCGGGCCGGGGCCAGGCCACAGATGAAGGCCACGGCATCAAAAAGCCGGCCGGCGCTTGAAGTCAGCGGGCTGTTGATTTTCCTTTCTATCATCAACCGTACCGGGCGTAACCTGCTTTCCGGGATGGAGGCCAGGGGTCGAAGGCGGGGGAAGTTTTCTCCGAAGGCCTGGTAAAGGTAGGCCGCCGCCATTCTCCAGGGTTCCCGGGCGGCCGCATCTCCTCCCGGCAACGGAACATAATCAAGATGGGCGTATCTTTCGTACCCGTCATAATCGGCCAGCAGGAACTCCCCGCCCCAGGCTTGTCCGTCATCCCCGTAACCGAAACCGTCCCAGCTCACCCCCAGAAATTTTTCGCCCGGAGGGAGTTGATGCTCGATGAGGGGAGCCAGGCTGTGGGCAAAGTGATGCTGCACCTGGAGGTGTGGAATTTTGAGGCTGCGGGCGTAGCGGGTGCTCCAGAAATCCGGGTGGAGGTCGCTGACCACCAGCTCGGGACGGAAGCTGAATAATTTTTTAAGGTGGGCCAGGGTCTCTTCAAAGTACCGGGAGTTCTCGTAGTCGTCCAGGTCGCCCAGGAACTGTGAGGTTATTATGTAGCCATTCTTGTAGATGGAGATGGTGTTCTTTAGCTCGCCACCCACGGCCAGGATCTGAACCGGACTGGCCAGGCTTTCGGGAACAGCCTGTGGAAAGGGAACGAAGCCCCGGGCCCGGCGGAGAAAGACAGGTTTTCCGTTGACCACCTTGATGACCGAATCGTCGGCCCGCATGGCGATTTCCCGGTTGTGGGTCAGGATATAATCGCAGAGCTCCGGGCCAACCAGATAATCGTCTTTGACAATCGGGGCGTCCTTTCGGTTGGAGCTGGTGGCCACGACGAGCGGGAGCTCCTTGAGCAGGAGGTGATGGAGAGGAGTATAGGGCAGCATGATGCCCACCGTATCTATGAAGGGAGCTATTCCCGGCAGCTCGCTTTTCTTTTTCAGAAGAACTATCGGCCGGGCCGGGGAAGTCAGCCAGCCCCTTTCGTCAGGGTTGACTTTCGCGTACTTCTGGACCGTCTTGATATCCCTGGCCATCAGGGCCAGGGGCTTGGTTTGCCTCCTCTTAATCTGCCTTAAGCGTTTTATGGCTTTCTGGTCGGTGGCCAGGCAGACCAGGTGAAATCCTCCCAGCCCCTTGACTGCCAGGATCTTTCCCTTCTTGATAAGCCTGGCCGCTTCCACCAGGCCCCCGGATATCTTGCGCCCGGTTCTGGCCTCGAGCAGGCTGAGTTCCGGGCCGCAGCGCGGACAGGCAATCGGCTGGGCATGATAGCGCCGGTCGAGTGGGTCCTGGTATTCACGGAGGCAGTCCGGGCACATCCTGAAGCCCGACATGGTCGTCTGGCGCCGGTCGTAGGGCAGTTGCCTGACGATGGTATAGCGGGGGCCGCAATTGGTGCAATTTGTGAATGGGTAACGATACCGTCTTTCCTCCGGGTCTTCGATCTCGCTCAGGCAGTCCGGACAGGTGGCGATATCGGGTGAGATAAAAACGAACGATTTTTCCTGGCTGGACCGGTCTATTTCAAACCCTGACCGGCCGAGAGGTTCAACCGGCTGGAAATCAACTCCCTCAATTCTGGCCAGGGGCGGGGCTTCTTCTCTCAGTGATTTCAGGAATTCTTCCAGCTCGGCCCCTTCCTTCTCCAGGTGTATTTCCACTCCTTCACCGATGTTTCTGACGAAACCGGAATAACCCAGGCGGCTGGCCAGGCGGTAAATAAAGGGGCGGAAGCCAACTCCCTGGACTGTTCCCCGGACGATCAGTCGGAAAGCCTTCCTGGTCATGGGGAGTCCGGCCTCCGGCTGTAAAGGCAACCGCAATAATTCTGCCGGTAAAGCCCGAATTCCCGGCTGAGCCGGACGCTGCGGTTGAAGCCGTCTTTCTTTTTGAAATCGGCTTCCAGAAATTTGAGCCCGTACTTTCTGGCGGTCATTCTTCCGATTCTATTCAGCACGGCACTGTTCTTCCAGGGGCTGACGCTCATGATGGTGGTGAAGAGGGGAAGACCGGCCTCCAGTGCTTTCCTGGCAGTTCGTTCCAGCCGCCAGGCAAAGCAAATGTTACACCGACGGCCTTTTTCGGGCTCGGATTTGAATTTCTCGGTCAGCCGGAACCAGGTCTCGGGGTCGTAAATATCCTCGATCAACTTGAATTGCAGGTGCTCGGCCACCCTCCGGGCTTCGGCCAGCCGCAGCCGGTATTCTTCTTCGGGGTGTATGTTGGGGTTGTAAAACAGGCCGATCACTTCGTATTCAGCCTGGAGCAGGCTGACCACGTAGAGGGCATCGGGCGCGCAGCACAGGTGGGCCAGAATCGGGCTTTTGTTCATGTGTCTATTTTAGCCCTGATAGAGGGGCGGGTAAAGGTTGGTTTTAAGATGATCCGGTCGCTTAAAAGCGAGCCGTTTCCCCCGGCGAGCCAGGACTACAGTTTTTCCAGCCTGTCCTTCAGCTCACGGATTTTGCTCTCCAGGGAATCTATCTGGAAATAGAGAAAGGCCAGGTCCTCCCGGTCAGGCCTTAAACTGTACATGATGTGGCCGATGGTCTTATGGTATGGTTCCAGCTGCTCGTCGGTAGCCACGATGCTGGCCTGGACCCGCTTCAGTTCTTTTTCCCTGTCGGCAATCATAGTCTCCAGCTGGGCCAGCCTGGCCTTATAATTATCTTCCGGAACCGGGGAGGATAGCAGCCGGGTTTTCTCCTGCCTCAGGTTTTCCAGCTGCTTGTATATCCGGTGCCACTCGACCTGCAGGCCGGTATTTTTTTCTTCGAGGGTCTTAATTTCTCTGGAAATTTCTTTTATTTCCGGCAGGTCGGGCCACTGGATGGAGGTCATTTCCCCCAGCCGTTTCAGCAGCTCAGATTTCTTGCTCTCTTCCCGTTTCAGCAGGACCTCGATTCTCAACCGGGAAAACCGGCGTCGGGGGCCGGCCAGGACATAGCTGATTCTCTGGCGCAGGTCTTTTTTCTGGAGAAAATTGATAAAAATCAGGAGTAAAATTATGCTCAGGAGAAGGTAGAAAACCCAGAAAGGAAGTCCTCCTTTCTGGAGCTCTGGGGTTGATAGAAGGCTGAGATGGCTTGCGGCGGCACTATCCACTACCTGCTCTCCTTGCCCTTGAAAGCAGCACCCGGTCTGTCTTTTATCATACTTTCCTGGCTTTTTTCAAGTTTCTTCCTTAAGAACGGCGTGGGGCGGGTCCCCGTCCCGGGATAGGAAGCCACCGTTCGCTCGATTAGGTAAAGGACGGCCGGCAAGTTCTCCAGGAAGATCGGTTCTATGTCGCTTTCTGAATTGAGGAAGCCTCCCTGGACGAGGTCCACCGGGGGAAGTTCTATGGTGAAGGCGGGTATCCGGAAAAAGCCGTAGGCCCAGTCGGCAAAGTCGCCGT
>JABLWX010000001.1 GCA_013178315.1 Candidatus Aminicenantota bacterium | reverse complement strand
GATGCCCACATTACCCTTGAGCTGGGCGGCTTCCTGGGGACCGAATATGTCAAGGACCAGGCCGTTGCCCTTTTTCTCGTGGAAGCGGCCGTCATAGGTGATGATGCCGGCGGCATCCTGGCCCCGGTGCTGGATGGACAGCAATCCCTGGTAGAGGTCGTGAAATACTTCCCGGTTAGCCCAGATGCCGATAACGCCGCACATTGTCTGATTTCCTCGATAATCAGGGCATATTATATCAAATAGCGCAGTTAGTGTTAATTGAGCCTGAAAAGATTATGAAGTACTGGCCGCGTCCTGCCATCCGGCCCCAGTCCCGTTCGGCCTTGCCCACTGCCAGCAGACTTAACCAAATTTTAACAAATCCTTCGCTTCATCTTTACAGACCGCTTCTATGCTTTCCTCCTGATGACCGGAGCTTTCATGGCGCCTGAGAGACCCGGGAAAAAACCTTAGGAGGAAAAATGAGCGCAAACAAAAACCCTAAAAAAACCTGGACCGGGGCCGGACGAGTGCCCGTTCTGCTGGTCGCCGTTTTCATTGGCCTGCTCTCCTGGCTGGCCCCTGCTTCTGCCCAGCAGAAATTCTCCGGAACCGTCTTCTTCGATTACACCTTCTATCTCTCCAACAATGGTCCGATAACCACCCCACCGCCCGATAATCCCAACTTCAAGAACAACTTCATGCATTTCCGCCGGGTGTATTTCCGCTACGACAACAAGATCAATGACAACATCAGTTTTCGCCTGACCCTGGACGGCGACACGGTCAAAGCCGTTGATTCTTCGGGCAAGGCTGACGACAAGTTTCGCCCTTACCTCAAGCACATGTACCTGCAGATTAACAACCTGGTCCCTGATGCCGATATCAAGATCGGCCTGGCCGACACCATCACCTTCAAGCTGGCTGAAGACCGCTGGGGGTACCGCAGCGTGGCCAAGACCCTGCTGGACGGCTACAAGGATATAACCGGCAAAGACATCGACGCCACCAGTGCGGACATTGGAATCAGCCTTTCCGGCAAACTCCTGCGCCAGGTTCGCTACGGGGTCATGCTCTCCAGTGGAGAGGGTTATTCCAAGCCAGAGAAAGACAAGTATAAAAAACTCAGCTCCTTTATCCAACTGATTCCGGTGGCCGGGCTGTCAGTCGTCGGCTACATGGATTATGAAAAGCAGGATGTCGGAGCCCGGGCCTATACCTACAAGGGTGATGTCTATGTGGAATTCATTCCCAACCTGACCCTGGGAGCCGAGTTTTTCGTTTACCGGAACGACAAGAACCTGCTGGACGGCCAGCGTTATGACCGCTCCGGGCTGTCAGTCTTCGGCCGCTATAACCTTATCCCGGAGAAACTGAATGTGTTTGCCCGTTTTGACCGCTACGAGCCCAGCGACCTGATTGACCTGGACGAAATTTCCCTGATCATCGCCGGCCTGGACTGGGCCCCGCTTCATAGCAGTTTCAAATTGCAGCCCAATATCTGGGTTTACGATTACAAAGACCCGCTAAAAAAGAATGACCTCATCTTCAACCTGACTTTCTTGATGAGCTTTTAACTTAGTTATTTTAAGGATGAAAAAATGAAAAAAATTACTGCCCTGATTGGCCTCCTGGCCCTGTTGCTGGTGGCCAGCCTGGGGCTGACCTCGCCAGCCTCGGCCCAGAAAAAGATGATCCAGATTAAAGGTTCTGACACCATGGTCAACCTGGTCCAGATCCTGGCCGAAGAATACATGGCCAAGAAGCCGGGCGCGGCCATCGCTGTCCTGGGAGGTGGTTCGGGCACCGGTATTACCGCCATCATCAACGGCACTACCGACCTGGCCAACCATTCCCGGGAATGGAAGCCGAAGGAGCTGGACCTGGCCTATGAAAAAGGAGTCAGGCCGAGAATCTTCGCCATCGCTGTCGATGCTCTGAGCATCATCGTCAACGAGAAAAACCCCATAGAGACCCTGACCATGGCCCAGGTCGGCTCGATTTTCCGCGGTGAAATCAAGAACTGGAAAGTACTGGGCGGACCCGACCAGAAAATTTCCCTCTACGGCCGGCAATCGAATTCGGGAACCTATTCCTTCCTGCAGGAGCACGTGCTCAACAACAAGAACTATTCTCCCGACGTCAAGGAAATGAACGGCAATGCCCAGATCATTGAAGCTGTCGTCCAGGACCTGGCTGGAATCGGCTACGTGGGCGTCGGCTACCTCTATGACGAGAGCGGGAAGCTGAGAAAAGGCCTGAAGGTTCTGAAAATAAAGAAAGACGAAAGTGCTCCAGAATATTCTCCACTGGACAAGGAGGCCGTCTACTCTGCTAAATACGCCATCTCCCGGCCGCTTTACCAGTGCACCAATGGCAAGCCTTCGGCCGCCGTGGCTGATTTTATCCGGTTCGAGCTGAGCCCCGAAGGCCAGGCCATAGTGGAGAAAGAAGGGTTTTTCAAAATCGGTAAAGACTTGATGGAACAGAACGAGAAGAACCTGAGATAGGAAACCAAATAAGGTGGAAATGGCATGGGAACGGTGAAGAAGAAGGGTGTCCTCGGAGACCTGAAAGAGAGCCTCATCCAGAAAATCTTTCAGACCAGCGGGTTGCTGGCCATAATCGTCCTCCTGGGAATCTTTGCCCTTCTTCTCTACACCGCCATTCCCGCCTTCCGCGAGGTCAGCCTTAAAGAATTCCTGACCTCGACCCGCTGGGACCCGACCTCTCCCGAGAAACCCGAATTTGGCCTGCTGTCCATGCTGGCCAGCACCATTATGGTAACCATAGGTGCCCTGCTGATAGCCTTTCCCGTCGGAGTGGCCGTGGCCGCCTACCTTTCTGACGTGGCCAGCCCCAGAGTCCGCGAGATAGTTAAGCCTGTAGTCGAATTGCTGGCGGCCATCCCCTCGGTTGTGGTCGGTTTCATAGGCATCACCCTGGTCGGGCCGATGATCGCCAAAATTTTCAACCTCAGCCACGGCCTGACCGCCCTGAACGGGAGCCTGCTGCTGGCCATCATGGCCCTGCCCACCATAATCAGCATTTCGGAAGATTCCCTGAACGCGGTGCCCATCTCCTTTGTGGAAGCCTCGCTGGCCCTGGGAGCCAACCGCTGGCAGACCCTGGTCCGGGTAAAGGTACCAGCCGCCCTCTCCGGGATCATAGCCTCCCTGATGCTGGGCATGGGACGGGCCATCGGCGAAACCATGACCGTCCTGATGGCCACGGGCAACGCCCGCGCCTTCCCCCAGGGCTTCTTACAGTCGGCGCGGACGCTGACCGCCAATATCGCCATCGAGCTGGGTGAGGTGCCCTATTACACCACCCATTATTACGCGCTGTTTGCCATTGGCCTGGTTCTATTCATCATGACCTTCTTTGTCAACCTGACCGCCGATGTAATTCTGGAAAAACAGAAGAGGAAACTGCAGTGACGGGTTCTATCAAAAAAAGCCGGAAGAATTTGAAAAGCCAGCTGGCCCAGTTTACAGGTTTCTTGTTTCTCAGACTGGCTGTTTATTCAGTTCTGTTCATACTGCTCTACTTTTTCTATGACATCGGCCACCAGGGCTACAGGGCTATTTCCTGGGAATTCATCAGCCAGGTCCCGAAAAGGGGGATGACTGAAGGCGGCATCTTCCCGGCCATCGTCGGCACCTTCCTGGTGACTCTGATCACCGCCCTTTTTGCCGTGCCGCTGGGCATGGCGGCGGCTATATACCTGAACGAATATGCCCGGGCCGGACGGCTGACCAGGTTGATCAGGCTGTCAATAAGAAACCTGGCCGGCGTGCCCTCGATTGTCTATGGACTTTTCGGAGTAATCCTGTTTGTCAATATGCTCAAGTTCGGGACCTCGGTATTATCGGCCGGCCTGACTCTCGGCCTGCTGACCCTGCCCTGGACGATAACCGCCAGCGAGGAAGCCTTGAAGTCGGTGCCGGATTCCTACCGGGAAGGAGCACTGGCCCTGGGAGCCACCAGGTGGCAGATGATCAGGACCAACGTCCTGCCCTATTCCATACCCGGAATGCTGACCGGGGCGGTGCTGGGCCTGGCCAGGGCGGCTGGAGAAACAGCACCCATCATGTTCACCGGGGCGGCCTTCTATCTGCCCTTTTTACCGCGCTCCCTAAAAGACCAGTTCATGGCCCTGCCATATCATCTATACATTATGGCCACCCAGCACCACGCCATCGATAAAGCCCGCCCTCTGGCCTATGGCACGGCCCTGGTTCTGATTGTCTTTGTGGTTCTGTTCAATCTGGGGGCCATCTTGCTGAGAGCCCGGCTAAGAAAGAAGTGGAGACACTGACCATGGAAAGCAGTTACATCGCCATTCCCGAAGGACAACCCAAGATCCAGGTAGAGAACCTGAGCCTCTCCTACGGGCCAAAACTGGTGCTGAAAAATATCTCCCTGGTTATCCCTGAACACAGGGTTACGGCCATAATCGGCCCTTCCGGCTGCGGCAAGTCCAGCCTGGTTCGGGTTCTGAACCGGATGAACGACCTTATCCCCGAAGCCCGGGTGGAGGGACGGGTGCTAATAGACGGGGAAAACATCTACGACCGGGATGTGGACCTGGTGGCCCTGCGAAAAAAGGTGGGCATGGTCTTCCAGAAACCAAACCCCTTTCCCAAGTCCATTTTTGATAACATCGCTTACGGGCTGAAAATCGGTAACCACCGCAGCCGGTCCGAGCTGGAACAGATAGTCGAACGGAGCCTGCGGCAGGCCGCCCTCTGGGACGAAGTTAAAGACCGCCTGCACCAGAATGCATTGAAGCTGTCCGGCGGCCAGCAACAGCGGTTGTGCATTGCCAGGGCCCTGGCCGTGGAGCCGGAAATAATCCTGTTTGACGAGCCCTGTTCGGCCATCGACCCCATAGCCACGGCCAAAGTGGAAGAGCTGATCCACCAGCTCAAGAAAGATTACACCGTGGTCATCGTCACCCACAACATGCAGCAGGCCGCCCGTGTGTCTGATTACACCGCTTTTCTCTGGCTGGGCGAGCTCCTGGAGTACGACCGTACCGAAAAGATTTTTACCAACCCGGCCAACAAGATGACCGAAAACTACATAACCGGGCGATTCGGTTGAGCGGAGGACCGGATGAGTGAACGAGTTTTTGACCAGGAACTAAAAGAACTGAAAGAAAAGGTGGCCGGGTTAATGGCCCTGGTCGGGCAGGCCTTCGATTTAACCGAAGAGCTCCTGAAACGGCAGGATTTATCACTGGGAGCCAGAGTGGCCGAGCTGGAACAGAAATCCGACCAGCTTGAAACCGATCTGCAGAAAAAAGCGGCCACCCTGATGGCCCTGCATCAGCCGGTGGCCCGCGACCTGCGCCTGCTGCTGGTTTCGATGAACGTGTCCCACGAGCTGGAGCGAATTGCCGACCAGTGCCTCAACATCAGCCAGCGGCTGGAAGAGAGCCGGGCTTCACTGCCCGTGGCCTGGCCGCCGGAAATCGAGGAAATGGTTTCCCGGACCGCAGACATGCTCAACTCAGCCAGCCGGGCCTACCTGGAAAACAACGAAGAACTGGCCAGCCAGACCATCGGCCAGGATATTTTCCTGGATGATTTGAAATTTTCGGTCACCAACCGATGCCTTGATTCAATAAACAATAA
The DNA here is from genome assembly GCA_013178315.1 of Candidatus Aminicenantota bacterium. Lineage (GTDB taxonomy): Bacteria > Acidobacteriota > Aminicenantia > Aminicenantales > Saccharicenantaceae > Saccharicenans. The sequence continues at coordinate 79,218 of JABLWX010000001.1, read as the reverse complement.
AGCCCTAGACCCGGCCCGGGCAGTGATGTTCATACTGGTTAGCCGGCACCTGGAAAAAATCGGCGACCTGGCTAAAAACATAGCCGAAGAATCATATTACCTGACGAAGGGCCAATTCATAAAGCACCTGCGCCTTACCGATATCTATCACTGATCGACGGGATAAATCAGCTGTGGACAGGGAGCATCCAAAATAATATAAAATATGGCCGGGAGTGGAGATGGCCAGAACCATTGCTGTCCTGGACGATGAAGAAGACATCCTGAAACTGGTCCAGACCCATCTGACCCGGGCCGGTTTCCGGGTGGAGACGTTTTCCCGGCCTGAATCTTTTCTTAAATACCTGGAGCATAGACAGCCGGACCTGATTCTGCTCGACCTGATGCTTCCGGGTACTGATGGATTGGAAATCTGCCGGTACCTGAAAAGCCGGCCCGAAAAATCCTCCATCCCCATCATCATGCTGACCGCCCGTTCCCAGGAAGCCGACCGGGTGACCGGCCTGGAAATGGGAGCAGATGATTATGTCACCAAGCCGTTTTCACTGCGCGAGCTGGAAGCCAGAATCAAGGCCGTGCTCAGGCGACAGGAAAAGCCGGCCTTGCCCGGCCAGCCTGAGAAAAAACTGGCCGGCGGGCAGCTGGTCATCAATCAGGAGAAACACCAGGTGCTGCTCAAGGGTCAGCCGGTGGAACTTTCCCTGAGCGAGTTTAAGATTCTGGAACTTCTGACCTCCAGGCCGGGTAGGGTCTTCACCCGGGACCAGATCCTTGACCATCTCTGGGGCCAGGAAAAAGTGGTCATCCCCAGGACCGTGGATGTTCATATCAGGCATTTAAGAGAAAAACTCGGGAGCCTGGCCTCGCTCATCGAGAGTGTCCGAGGTCTCGGTTATAAATATGAAGAACCAGATACCGGAAGCCAAACCCGCTGAAGTCGCAGTGGTCCTGGGTTTCCCCGGCAATCAGCCTCTCTTTTGGCCAGCCGGCGAGCCACTCTTCCTGAGAATCCTCCAGAGAAAGTAGCCCAGTGCGCCAAAATTGATTCCCAGTATTATTATCATCCAGACTATGACTTCCATCTCAGTCCTCATCTTCCACAGGCTTCCTGGTCCAGCGGGCCAGGGCCCTGTTTAAGAGCAGAACCAGCACCAGCAGTAGCAACCACTGAAAAAGAATGGTACCGGCCGAACTGGTCTTGAAGGGATGCCACCAGGTCTTCCTGTCCCAGCCTATGGCCTGGTAAAACCACCAGCCGGTAACTGCCAGGAAGATGCAGGGAGAAATGTATTTAAGAATAAATGTCCACCAGCGGCCAAGCCTGAGGTCTGCCCCGGTATTGATTTCGCGGCGGAGTTTTTCCAGCCCGTATTTTCTGGCGGCCAGCATCGTCCAGAAACCGCTGACCAGAAGGGCCATGCCCCAGACCCAGTCCTGGTTTAGCAAGAAAGAAGGGAAAGCGGCCGAGGGCAGGCCCAGGACCAGGCAGGCCAGGATAACGACCACGGTGCTTTTCTTCCGGGTCCAGCCAAAGTCCATCAGGGCCTTGGCCCCGAGTTCCACCTCGGCAATAAGAGAAGTCAGGGCAGCGAACAGCATGGCCAGGAAAAAGAAGGGGGCAACCAGCAGACCGCCTTTCATCCTGGGAAACAGCCCGGCCAGGGAAATGAAGGTCAGGCCCATGTTGTCGGAAAGAGAAGCCCGGGCTGCCCCGAGGTCTGGTGAGAGAGCAAAGATAGTCGGAATGACAGCCATGGCGGCCAGCAAGGCAGCCGAATTGTCGCCGAACCCGACGACCAGGCAGTTCTGCGGGATATCATCCCTTTTTTTGGTATAAACGGCATAGGTCAGCATCAGGCCCCAGCCGGCCCCGGTGGACCAGGCTGACTGGGTAAAGGCCTGTAACCAGGTGGCCGGGTCGGCCAGTTTTGACCAGTCCGGCACAAATAAATAACGCAGGCCCAGACCGGCCCCGGGCAGGGTGACCGCCCGGAGGGCCGCTACGATCAGGAATAAGAACAGGGAAGGGACCAGGATTTTATTAATTCTCTCCACCCCTTTCTGAATGCCCCGGTAGATTATCAAACCGCACAGGCCGATGGCCAGTGCCTGAAAAAATATGTTCTGCCAGCGGTTGTGAAGAAAATTATTCCAGAGGGCGGCGGTGTCAACGCCCTCGCGAAAAGCACCCTGCAGGGACAGCACGAAATACTTGGCGCACCAGCCGGTGATCACCGCGTAGTAGAAAGTTATCAGGAGACAGACGGCCACCATCCAGCCGCCCATCCAGGTAAACTTTTCTCCGACAAAATCACGGAAGCCGCCGATCGGTCCCAGCCTGGTTTTTCTGCCTATTGCCATCTCCACCATCAGCAACGGGGCCGACCACAGCAGAAGCGCCAGAAGATACACCAGGACAAAAACCCCGCCGCCGTACTGGGCGGCCATCCTGGGAAACCGCCAGATATTACCCGTGCCCACGGCCATGCCGATGGCCGCGGCCACGAATCCCAGCCTGGAAACGAATTGCTCTCTCTGACTCAACCGGACCTCCGCGTCTTCTCCATTAGCGGTTCAAAGAAAGCATTATAAGAAATTCGGGCGGAAATAAACAAACTGATTTTGGAAAAAATTGAGCTGCGGTCAGAAAACCAGGCGCCATCCGACCCTCAGGCTGAACCCGGAAAGGTTGACATCGGCCAGCCTCGGGTCCAAGACCCCGGGCTCGGTCGGAAGGCGCTCCCGGATAAAAAGCGCTGGATAATACTGACCCCCAGCTTCTACCAGCCAGTAATATAGCTTACCCGTCTCGGTTCTCATCAAACCATCCGAGTCGCTGTAATCGTTGTGGCCTTCGAAATTTCTTATCCGGGCATAGCGGTAAGCTCCTTCTACAAAGACCTGGAGCCAGGAAGTAACCGGCCATTGAACCCCGGCCGCTTCCACCCAGCCAATATTGAGGCCGCTGGCCCGTCCCTTCCATTCCATCCAGAGTTCATCCTGCTCCAGCCGGTAAAGGTAGCTGGCCCGGGCCAGGTGGACCTCAAGTCCGGCCCGGATGTAAAAAATATCGGCCGGCTGGTAAAGCAGGGATACCCGCCAGGAAAGGTCCCTGAGACCTGGGCGGGTCAACAGGCGGTAGGAACTTCCGTCCAGGGTGAAACTGACGGTCGAGTCCTTTACCCCCTGCATGTACTCAAAGCCCAGGCCAAGAAAAACCTGCCTGCCGAGCGGATAGAAAAACTCGAGCCCGTAGCACCAGACCAGGTGCAAGCCATTCAGGCTGGCCTTTTTTCCTGTTCCCAGGTCAGCCAGGTAATAATCGGTAACGCCCTGGGCTGCCCGGTTCAGGTCGGTCGGAGACAGGTAGAGGCCGCCTCCGGCCAGGGTGAGCAGGTAATCAGGGCGGACCTGTTTCTCTGGCCGCGGCCTGACCTCAACTGCCTTCAGCCGCGGTTCTTCCGGCTGGCGAACCGGCGCCACTGGTCCCGGCTTTACCCCGGAATCCATCACTTCCACCAGGCTTTCATGCACATAGCCTTGAATCCTGGAGCCATCCGGCTTCCCCACTGTGACCAGGTACCACTCGCCTTCCTTTCTCTCCGCTTCCAGTTCAGTTCCCTGGGCCACCTGCCAGAGCATTTCACTGGCGATATCAGGTCTCAACCTGATATTGGCCTGCTCGCTCACCACTCTTAACCGGATTTTCTGAACCTGCCCGGCAGAGGGCACCGTCAGCAGGCTCAGCATCATCAGGCAGATAAACAGGACGGCTGAAAATTTCTTCATCTTTGATCCCTTTATAAAAAGCTTACTGAACCGGAAGATAAAAAGCAAAAAGTATTTGACCGCGGAGAAATAATTGTAGACGGCGGCGACCGAGCCGCAAACAAACAAAAAAGATGTTTAGGCCGACCCCCTGGCCGGCCTGACTTATTCCCAGAAAGTTTCTTTTATTTTACTTCTTCAGAATCAACCGGCCGGCATAGACAGCAGCCGGGCCCAGCTCCTCTTCAATCCGCATGAGCTGGTTGTACTTTTCCACCCTTTCCCCGCGGCAGGGCGCACCGGTCTTGAGCTGCCCGGTTCCCATGGCCACGGTAAAATCGGCGATGAAACTATCGACCGTTTCGCCGCTACGGTGCGAGACCATGGCCGTCCAGCCGGCCTGTCGGGCGGTCTCGATGGCCTGGATGGTCTCGGACAGGGTACCGATCTGGTTGAGTTTGATCAGGACCGAGTTGGCAATTTTCTCGGCGATTCCCCTCTTGATCCTTTCCACGTTGGTGACCAGGATGTCGTCTCCGACCAGCTGAATCTTGCTTCCGAGTTTCTGATTAAGGAGCTTCCAGCCCTCCCAGTCATCTTCAGCCAGGCCGTCTTCAATGGAAATTATCGGATATTTCTCCACCCAGCCGGCGTACATTTCCACCATTTCCGCGGAGCTCACCTTCCGGCCCTCGGTCCTTAAGTGGTACAGGCCATCCTCATAAAAGCCGCTGGCGGCCGGGTCCAGGCCAATGGCCACCTGGTCACGCGGCTTATAACCGGCCTTTTCGATGGCTTCCACAATCAGGTCCAGGGCTTCCGAGTTTTTCTTAAGGGCCGGGGCGAATCCGCCTTCGTCGCCGACACCGGTGGCGTAACCGCGGGCCTTTATGACACCCTTGAGCGAATGATAAACTTCGCTGCCCCAGCGCAGGGCTTCCCGGAAGCTCGGGGCCCCGACCGGGGCTATCATGAATTCCTGAAGGTCCGGCCCCTGCCAGTTGGCATGCACTCCACCGTTCAGAATATTAAAAAATGGCACCGGCAGAAACCGGGCCGGCAAGCCACCCAGATACCGGTAAAGCGGTAGCCCCAGAGACCGGGCAGCAGCTCTGGCCGCGGCCAGGCTAACCCCCAGGATGGCGTTGGCTCCCAGCCGGCTCTTATTGGGAGTACCGTCCAGTGACAGAAGGCGGGTATCCAGGCTGCTCTGATCGTGGGCCTCCAGACCGCAGACTTCCGGAGAAATTAACCGGTTGACATTGTCCACGGCTTTGAGCACGCCCTTTCCGCCGTATCTTTTCTTATCCCCATCCCTCAATTCCAGGGCTTCGTTCACTCCGGTAGAAGCACCGGAGGGCACCCCGGCTGTGGCCACGGTTCCATCCTCCAGCCGGATTTCTACTTCGACCGTGGGATTACCCCGGGAATCGAGAATTTCTCTGGCTTTCACCATGGTTATGGTAGTTTTCATGATCCTCTCCTTAAAAAAAGGATTTCTATTTTCATTGAATTTTAACACAGAGACCGCGACAAATCTAATCCGGTCCTCGATTCCTGCTTCTCATTTCCCCTGGTTTTTAATAAAATTGAAAGGGGCGAGTTCCAGAATCGCCACCGCGACTTGGAGCTCCAGTCTGAGGAAAGGTCAGAGGGATGAACATACTGGAAATCATTCTTAAATTGGTCCTGGCCGTGGCCCTGGGTGGACTGGTAGGCATCGAACGGGAGGCCAGCCAGAAGCCGGCCGGGTTCAGGACCAACATCCTGGTCTGCGTCGGCTCGGCCATGATGATGAGCCTGGCCGTAGGGCTGGTCCAGGGGTCCAGCGCCACGCCCGACACTCTCATCCGCATGGCGGCCGGGGTGGTCACCGGCATCGGTTTCCTGGGCGCGGGCACCATCATCCAGGCCCGGGGCATGGTCATCGGCCTGACCACAGCCACCACCATCTGGGTGGTGGCCGGGCTGGGCCTGGTCATCGGAGCCGGCTATTATCTCCCCGCCTTAATCCTGACCGCCCTGATCATCGCCACCCTGGTGGCCTTCAGGAAAATTGAGGACGTTTACCTGAAAAAAAACATATACCACTACCACCTTAAATACAAAGATGCTCCTGACCTGCTGAGCCGGCTGCGCAAGTTGAGTTTTCACCATGGGGTCAAGCTGGAAAGACTCAGCATCAAAAAAGAAGGACCTTTCCTGATACTGAATTTCTCTACGATCGGCAGCGAGGAGAAAGAACAGGAATTTAACGACGGCCTGATGAACCTGGGACAGCTGGAGGAATTCCGGGTTGACTGAGCAGAGATTGCTTCTGGCCACCACCAACCGCGGCAAGGTCCGGGAATTGAAGAAATTGTTACGGGGGCTGCCGCTCAAGATAGACAGCCTGGAAAGATATCCAGAATTCGGGAAATACCGCGAAACCGGAAAAACCTTTGAGGACAACAGCCGGGGGAAGTGCCTTTATTACAGCCGGAAATATCCGGGGCTGGTGCTGGCCGAAGATTCTGGCCTTGAGGTCGAGGCCCTGGGCGGACAGCCAGGGGTCTACTCGGCCCGATTCTCCGGAGCCAGGGCCACCGACCAGGAAAATATAAAAAAATTATTGAAGCTTATGGCCGCCGTGCCGGGGGACAGGCGACGGGCCAGCTTCGTCTGCGTGGCCAGCCTGGGCAGCCAGGGCCGGATCATAAGAACCTTCAGGGGCCGGGTCCGGGGCCTGATCCTGACGGAGCCGGACGGCCATAATGGTTTCGGCTACGACCCGGTTTTTTATTATCCCCCGCTCAAGAAATCCTTTGCCCGGTTACGGCCGGAAGAAAAAAATCGGGTCAGTCACCGTGGCCGGGCCCTAAAAAAGGTACTTCGTTTCCTGGAAAGCTACTTGAAGAATAAATAAGCCGATTGCCTATCGACGGCCCCGCCCTGTCATTTGCGCCGTTTTCGTGGCGGGTCAATTTTTATTAACCTTAAAAAACTACATGTCAAACAGCCTTTACTCCTGGCTCCGGTCGGCCTGCGCCTAACTCATTTCATTTGAATAAGTTACCACCATGGCCAGCCTGGCCCGTATCCAGCATAATTTCCCGGCGAAAGGAGGTTTTTCATGACCGGAGGTTTCAAAAAATTACTGGCACTCGGCCTGCTGGTTCTTTTCGGCTTGATGGTCTTCAACCCGGGCTATGCCCAGAACCAGCCCAGGGCCGGGACGGGCAAAATCAACATCAACACGGCTTCCGCGGCCGAGCTCCAGAACCTGCCCCGCATCGGGCCCAAGGTGGCCCAGAGGATCGTTGACTATCGGACCCAGAACGGACCTTTCAAGAAAATTGAAGATATCATGAAGGTCCGCGGCATCGGAGAAAAGGTCTTCGACCAGATTAAAGACCTGATCACCGTGGGCGAGGGCAAATAGGCTGGAATCCCAAGACCAGGGGCAGGGAAGAACCGTCCTTTCCTGCCCCTCTTCCTTTAAGCCTGACCCGAGTCTTTAAGGAGCACCCCGGGCAAATAAGAACTTTGGGAAAAAAGAGGGGCAATCGCAGTTCCCGATTGATTTAACAATCATCAGGAACGGGGATGCGACTTGCGGTAGATTTCAAGAAGGCGGGCGAGGTCAAGGTGGGTATACTTCTGGGTGGTGGCCAGGCTGCGGTGCCCCAGCAGCTCCTGGATGGCCCGCAGGTCCGCCCCCCGGCTGAGAAGGTGTGATGCAAAAGAATGACGCAGCGAGTGAGGACTTATCTTGCGAAACACGGCTATCTGCTTCAACCGGTCCTGGACCAGTCGCTGCACCGAGCGGGCGGTCAACCTCTGGCCGCGGTAATTCAGGAACAGGGCCGGAGAGGGAGTACTTTTCAGGCCAAGCCGGGAGCGGAGAGCCAGGTACTCCCGCAACCATTTCTCCGCCTGCCGGCCGAAGGGCACTATCCTTTCTTTCTTGCCCTTGCCCTTTACCCTGACCAGCCTTTCCCGGAGATGAAGGTCCTCCAGGTCCAGACCGGTCAGTTCCGAGACTCTGAGCCCGGAAGCGTACAGCAATTCCAGGATGGCCCGGTCCCTGACTTCAAGCGGCTCCTCCCGGTCAACCGACCACTCCAGCAACTGGGCGGTTTCTTCCTCCGTCAGGAATCCAGGAATCTTTTGCTCCTGCCGCGGGGTGGCCAGGGCGCTGGCCGGGTTGTCATCTCGCCATTTCTTTCTTAAACCGAATTCAAAAAAGGAGCGCATGGCCGCCAGCTTGCGGATGATGGAACTCTTTTTCAGGCGGCGTTCGTGTAGCTCGGCCAGAAAGCCGCGCAGGGTCAGAGTTTCGGCCGTCCTCCAGGTGTGCCCCTTTTCTTTAAGATAAGCGGCCAGCTGGTTCAGGTCGCGGCGATAGCCGGCGATGGTATGGGGTGAGGCATTCTTTTCAAACTTCAGGAAGTCGAGAAACTGCTCAATCTCTTTTTTCATCTTTTCCGGTAGTTTCTCCTGGAACCTGACCGGCCTGGTCGGGAGCAGGTGCAGGCTTTTCGGTTTCAGCCGGGACCGGATTAACCGGCCCGGCGGACGGGTCTCCTTCCAGGTACAGGACATAATCGCAGTTATGACAATAGAGATAAGGCTTTTTCTTAGCCGGGGCTTTCTTGAATAGATACTTGGCTTTACATTTCGGGCAATCCTGCAGGAGTACCTCGTCCCAGCTGGCAAACCGACAGCGTGGAAAATGGCTGCAGCCGTAAAAATACTTTCCTCTTCGGGTCTGGCGCTTGATGATGGTGCCGCCGCAATCCTTCTTCGGGCAGGGCACGCCGGTATCAATTTTTTCCTTCTTCTGGATATAATCGCACTTCGGGTAGTTGGAGCAGGCAATGAAGGGCCCGAACTTTCCCCGGCGGTAGACGAGGGGTGAACCGCACTTCGGACACTTTTTATCGGTGACTTTATTTTCTTTTTTGACCAGCGGTTCCTTGTAGGAGCACTCCGGGTAGCCGGAGCAGGCCTTGAACCTGCCGTAACGACCTTCCTTGATCACCAGGTTCTTGCCGCAGCGCGGGCATTTATCCTCGACCGGAATGCCGTTCTTTTTAACCGACTCGGTCTCATGACCCTGTTCCAGGTACTTGTGCAAGAGCTCATAATATTGCCTGAGGCTCTCCAGCCAGTCAGCCTGGCCGTCGCTGATGCGGTCGAGTTTTTCCTCCATCCGGGCAGTGAACTTGTAATCGAACAGCTCGGCAAAGTTCTTGACCAGGAAGTCGGTGACAAAGAACCCCAGGTCGGTCGGGCGGAAGCGTCCCTCTTCCTTGATGACATAGGTCCGGTCTTGGAGGGTGGAGATGATGGGGGCGTAGGTACTGGGGCGACCGATTCCCCGGGCCTCCAGCTCCTTGACCAGGGTGGCCTCGGTATAGCGCGGCGGGGGCTGGGTGAAGTTCTGCTTGCTCTGCAGGTCGACCAGGCTGAGGGCCTCACCCTCTTTGGCCACCGGCAACTGGCCCTCTTCTTTTTCTGGCTCGGTTGCCTCTCCAGGTTTACTTTCGCCGTTTCCGGCGTTCTCAAAACGCAGGTGCTGTTTTTCATAGAGCTCCAGAAAGCCCTTGAACTTGACGACCTCGCCCCGGGCCACGAAAGTATATTTATCCACCTTGATATCAAACTGGGTCTCTTCCACCTCGGCCGGGCTCATCTGGGAGGCCAGGAACCGGTTCCAGATCAGGCGGTACAGTTCATACTCTTCCTTTTTCAAGTACGGCTTAACCCTTTCCGGGGTGAGCTCCAGGTGGGTCGGGCGGATGGCTTCATGGGCTTCCTGCGCGGTCTTCCTGGACTTGTGAGGGGCAGCCTTGGCCGGCACATACTCGGGGCCGAAATTCTCGGCTATATACTTCTTGGCCGCAGCCCTGGCCACTTCGGAAATCCGGACCGAATCGGTGCGCATGTAGGTGATCAACCCGACCGGGCCCAGCTCCCCCAGCTCCAGTCCTTCGTACAGCCGCTGGGCCACCATCATGGTCTTCTTGACCGGAAAGCGCAGCAGCCGGTAGGCGTCCTGCTGCATGGTCGAGGTTATGTAGGGGGCCGGTGGATTCTTCTTCTTGGCCTTGACCTGGATTTTTTCCAGGATAAAGGGCTGCCGGCGGCAGACTTCCAGGATCTCCTGAGCAGTCTTCTCATCCTTTATCCTGGCTTTCTTGCCGTCCACCCGGGCGAGCAGGGCCCGGAATTCCGGGGGATTCTCAGCCCGGAGGATGGCGGCAATCGTCCAGTATTCTTCAGGCTTAAAATCCCTTATTTCTCTTTCCCGGTCGCAGATGAGGCGCAGGGCCACCGACTGCACCCGGCCGGCGCTCAGGCCGCGACCGATTTTTTTCCACAGAAGGGGACTTATCAGGTAGCCCACCAGGCGGTCCAGGATTCTCCTGGTCTGCTGGGCGTTGATTTTGTTCTGGTCCAGCGGTCCCAGTTTCTTAAATGCTTCCTTGATGGCTTCTTCCGTGATTTCGTGGAAAACTGCCCGGTAGACTTTCTCGTTCTCCTCGGCCAGGAGCTGGCTCAGGTGCCAGGAAATGGCCTCGCCTTCCCGGTCCGGGTCGGCCGCCAGAATGACCTTTTCGGACTCTCTGGCCAACTTTCTGAGCTCGGCTACCAGACGTTTCCTCTCGGGAATAACCTGGTAGGTGGGCTTAAAATCGTTCTTCAGGTCCACGCCCAGCTTGGTCTTCGGCAGGTCGCAGACGTGTCCCATTGAGGCCTTGACCAGGTAACCGGAACCGAGATAGCGGTTGACGGTCTTGGCCTTGGCCGGGGACTCAACAATCACTAAGGCTTTTGCCACTCAAGTTCTCCTGCGAAAAAATTTACCGGCTTCCTGCACCACCAGGTCTTTCATTTCCAGGGCCAGCAGCACTGATAAGAGCTCGGCCACGGATATCTGAATTCTATCAGATAAATCGTCGATGTGAATAAGGGAGGTCCCGGGCAGGGCCTGGTAGACCTCTTTTTCCCGGCCTTCGAGTTCAGGGGCAGAATTTTTCTTCTCCGCCAGCCGGCTCAGGGCCGCTTCCTTCCAGGGCGGGGGTAACTCCAGCAGGATATCTTCAACCGATTCCACGAGCTTGGCCCCCTGTTTTATGAGCAAATTGGTCCCCTGGCTCAATTCCGAGTCCACCGGGCCGGGCACGGCCAGGACTTCCCGTCCCTGGTCGGCAGCCAGCCGGGCGGTGATCAGTGCGCCTGACTTCAGGCTGGCTTCTACCACCAGGCAGGCCAGGCTTAACCCGCTGATGACCCGGTTCCGCAGCGGAAAATGAAAGCTGAGAGGTTCGGAGTCCAGCGGAAATTCGCTGACCACCGCTCCAGTTTCAGCAATCTTTTCTGCCAGCATTCTGTTTTCTCTCGGATAGATATTTTCCAGGCCCGACCCCAGGACGGCCACCGTCCGGCCGCTGCGCAGGGCGCCCCGGTGGGCCAGGGTATCGACTCCCCGGGCCAGGCCACTTATCACCACCAGACCGCAGGCCGCCAGGGCCTCGGACAGTCGGTCGGCCATAACCCGGCCATATCCGCTGGGTCTTCTCGACCCGACCACAGCCACTGCCGCCCAGTTCAGGACATCAGGCTGGCCCAGGCAGTACAGGACAGGTGGAGGTTCGACGATTTCCCTCAAAAGCCGGGGATACCGGGCATCCTCAAAAGGTAAGAGAGTATACTCTTTTTTGGTCAGCTTCTCAAGTTCGGCCTCGGCCCGGGCCTGTAGTTCCCCGCTCCGAAGCTTTTGCCGGGCAGCCGGCCGGAGTCTGGCTGCCTGGAGCAGGGCTTCATCGGCGGGGAGCAGCTCCCCCTCCGCCTCCATCAGGTTAATCGCCCGGCGGGCGGACAGCAGGCCTTCGCTGACCAGGTAATTAAGCCCCAGCCAGCGCAGCTGCCGTTTTTCGTCCGTCACTTCTTGCAAAAGACCGAAGGCAGGGCCAGCACCGGCACGGTCGAGTAGGAAATGACCTTCTCGGTGGTGCTGCCCAGGAAGAATCTCTCCAGCGGCGAAACGCAGGTGGACATGACAATCAGGTCGAGTTTATGCCGGGCGGCATAGGTCACAATCCCGGCCGCGGCATTCAGGTCCCTGACCACCACCTCCTTGATTTCAAACTCGCCTTTCTTTTTCTTCCGGCTCTTCAGTGTCTGAAGGGCCTCGTCCATCATCTTTTTAATCTCGTCGGGGGAGAACTTAAAATCGTAAAGTTCCAGGATATAGAGCAGGGTCAGGTTGGCCTTGAGGCTGGAGGCCAGCATCCAGGCATAGTTTCGCTCCCTTTCTTCGGCAGCCGAGAAATCGGTGGGTACCAGGATGTTTTCAATCTTTGGGCTGACCCGGCGCTTGGGCACCACCAGAACCGGCACCCGGGACCGCCGCAGGACCTGGTTGGCCACACTGCCCAGGAGGATCTTTTCCAGGGCCGACAGGCCCTTGCGGCCGATGACCACCAGCTGGCACTTTTCCTTCTCGGCTAATTCGGGAATCTTCTTCCCGGCCGAGCCTGTATCCACGATCAGTTTAGAAAACTTGATTTCATTCTTATCAGAAAGACGCCGCAATTTTTTAAGCGCCTGGCGCCGGCTTTCCTCCTGTTTTTCCATCAGCTCGGCCACCACCACCCCCCGGCTTTCATAAAGAGCCGGGGCAAAATCCGGGACCACGTGCAGGGCCTTGATCTCGGCCCCAAAGCGTCTGCCCAGATAATTGGCGTAAGACAGAGCCGTTAAGGATTCTTTGGAAAAATCAGTGGCCCAGAGGATAGTCTTGATTTGTCCGGTCATGATTGTTACTCCTTCCTGCTTTTCTCAGATTCTACCATATCCGGGCCAGTTTCTAAAAAACTTTTTCCACCAGTAAAGACGAAGGAAAGCCGTTTTATTCTCATCGGGGATAACCAGGAAAGCAAGCGGCTACCGTGTTCCGGGGCTGGCCGTCGGCATTGACGGTTGCTCGCTGGTAACAAAAAACACAACGGGATGTTCCCTTGGGCCCGGTTATCAATCTTCTGAATATCGGGCTTAAGCCGCGCCCGAACTGATCCGATGCCACCTGCCGGCTCTACCATCCGGACATCACCGGCCGAAGAGCACCGAAGAGCCGGTGTAGAAAACGCCGGCCACTGCGCCGGTGATAAGGCAGGCCAGGGTGGCCGCCAGCAGAGCTTTAAGCCCCAGTCGCGACAGGTCCTTCAGCCGGCTTGGGGCCAGAGCCCCAATTCCCCCGACAAAAATGGCCAGGGAAGCCACGTGGGCAAAGCCGCAGAGGGCATAAGAAGCGATGATGGCCGAACGCGGGTCGTGGAAGGCACCGGCCTGGAGCAGCCCGGCCAGGTGCTGGTAACTGACCAGCTCGGTGGCCACCACTCTTTCGGCCAGGAGCCTGGCCACCAGAGAGGCATCCTGGGGAGAAACCCCCATGACCAGGGCAAACGGGTAAAAAACATAGCTCAGAATGCCGGAGACCTGCCAGTTAAAACTCCAGCCCAGCAGGTGATTCAGGTGACCGCCCAGCCAGCCCAGGACCAGGTCCAGAAGGGCCAGGAGCCCCAGGAAAGCCAGCAGCAGGGCCACGATGCCCCCCAGCAGCTTTAGACCGGACTGGGCCCCGTTGATGATGGCCATGATCAGGTTGTCTTCTTTTTCGTAATAGGGTTTTACGTCCAGGCCCAGGGTAACCGGCTTTTCCGTTTCAGGAAACATCAGTTTGGCCGTGAGCAGGGCGGCCGGGGCCGAGAGGATGGAAGCTGACACCAGATGCCCGGCTATGGTCGGCAAGCCGGCCCTGAGAATCATCACGTAGACCGAAAGAACCGAGGAGGCAATGGTGGCCATGCCGGCGGTTAGAATCGTGGCCAGTTCGGAAGAGGTCATCTGCGGAAGATATGGCCTGACCACCAGCGAGGACTCCACCCCGACAAAGATATTGCTGGAGACACACAGCGATTCAGCCCCGCTGATCTTCATCAGGCGGGTAAAGATCCTGGCAAACAGCCGGATCAGCAAAGGCATCACCTTCAGGTAATAAAGAGCTCCGACCAGAGCCGCAAAAAAGACCACGGTCGGCAGCGCCTGGAAGGCCAGGATAAAGCCAGGGGAGGTTTCACCGCTCTCGTTGCTGGTTCCCGGGGGCAGGGCCAGCGGGCCAAAAAGAAACTTGATACCGGCAGTGGCACTATCCAGGACCCGGACCACCACTTCATTGATGGCCAGAAATATCCGGCCGCCAGCCGGGACCAGGAAGATGACAAAGGCAAAAAGAAGCTGGAGCCCCAGGCCCCAACCCACCACTTTCCAGTTGACTACCTTCTTGTTGGAAGAAAATAACCAGGCCACCAGGGCCAGAATTACCAGGCCACCGAAACTAACCAGGTTCAGGTAACTCATGCCTCCACCCAGCTTGCCGGATCGTATTTTCTTCTAATTGTAATCATTCGCCGCCGCCATAACAACCGGGAAAAATAAATCACCCGCAAGCGGGGAGGGGTAGCGCCGGAAGTGCAAATACAATCAGCTGATTTCCACCAGCTTGACCCTGGATTTTTCGCCCCGGACTATTTTCAACCTGGATAAGGGCAGGTCCAGGTGTTCAGACAGAAGCTCCAGGAGCTCCCGGTTGGCCCGGCCCTTTTCCGGGGCAGAAGTCAGCCGAACCCTGAATTCAGTGGCCGTGATGGGAACAATTTCCCTTTTGGAAGCTTTCGGTTGAACTCTGACTGTCAGGATGGTTTTGGCCACGTCCTCTCCTTGAACTTGGCTCCTTAACTCATCGGCCGGAACTGAAAACCCGGAGCGGGCTGGCAATTCCGTAACTGAAACTAATCTATTTTATCCCCAGTTCCTTGCCGTACTTTTCGAACAGACGCCGCAGTTCTTCCCTGGTAACAACGTAACGGCTGATAAAAACGGACAGGCTCGGGCGGGCCGGGTCGTTGGACTTTATGAGCACGTACTCTCTCTGGGTACCTGTCCGTCCCTCTCTCACCGGAACCAGGGCCCGGAGCATGATTTCCTTTCCCGCCGGAACCTTATAGGGAAAGCCGATGACCTTATTGCCGACCATGAAAGTAAAACCAGGATTGTCGATGTCAAAAACCAGCTCCAGCTGCCCGCTGTTTTTGACCTTGATCACGGCCTCCGAAGCCTCTCCCTCCAGGGCCAGGCCCAGGTCCAGGTTATAGGGTTCCAGCTCAATCCTGGGTGCCGGGCCGGTTTCTACCTCGGCCGTGATCGTGAGTTCCTGCCTTGGCCGGCTCGGGTCGTTGCTTTCAAGATATATATACTTGATAACTTTTCCGGCATAACCCCGGGAATCGAAGCTAACCTTAATCTTACCTTCCTGACCGGGTGAGAGTTCTTTCTGGGAAACCAGGGCCGCGGTGCAGCCACAGGAGGTGCTGACATTTTTGACCACCAGAATCCCCTTCCCGGAATTCCGGAAGGTAAATTCATGGCTGACCACCTCACCCTGCTTTATGCGGCCGAAGTCCCGGCTGGTTTCCTTGAACTCCACTTTCGGTGCCCCGGCCTGGACCGGGGCCGAATGGGCCAGCCCGGTTGTCATCCAAGCTAACAACAGAACAAAGATGACCATTCCGACTGCCTTGCCGCCGTCCATGGTTACCTCCTTCTCGATATAGGAAATGATGCCACAACGGGCAACCGATGGCAACCGGGCCCGTCCGGGAATGGAACCTGAAAAAGGTGAAGCTGCCGGGAAAAGCTGCCCCCGGGATGGCCAGTCCCGACCGTCCGCGGGCCGGCCGGGACCAGGTCGCCCGCAAAAAAAGCTTGACAGACCGGGTCTTGACTAATATATGATAATGTTGATAGAATTAATCAACTATTATCGAGGTCCAACAAATGAGACTTTCAACCCGAGGTGAATATGCCAGCCGGGCCATGCTGGAACTGGCCGTCCGCTACGGCCAGGGACCGGTACCGATAAGAATTATTTCACTGTCCCAGGCCATTCCCCAGCAATTCCTGGAGCAGATCCTGCTCCTGCTGAAAAGAGCCGGTTATGTCAAGAGCAAGAAAGGTCCGGCCGGTGGCTATTATCTCTCCCGCCCGCCGGCTGAAATCAACGTGGCCGAGGTCATCCGGGTCATGGACGGGCCGCTGGCCCCGATCAATTGTGTCAGCGTCATGGAGCATGAGCCCTGTCCCCTGGAAGAGCGCTGTGGCCTGAAATGGCTGTGGAAAGAGGTCCGGGACATGGTGGCCGCCCACCTTGAAAAAACGAGTTTTGAAGACGTTCTCAAGAGACAGCTGATGATAAACCAGACAGCCATAAAAAGGAGGAAGCGGTGAAACTCTCAAGGTCAATCTGGCTGATAGTCCTGAGCTGTGCTCTGCTCCTGACCTCCCTCCAGGTGCCGCTATTGGGGGCCAGCCCCGAAATGGAAAACCAGAAGCCCCAGGGCCAGGCTATATACAGCAGCCTGCCCCTTAAACTCTCTGGGTTTGCCCAGCTTTTGTTTACCGGGCAGAACAACGCAGCCGACACCTTCTCGGTCCGCCGGGCCCGGCTCAGCCTGGACGGCCGGATCCTGAAGAAACTGACTTTCAAGGTCCAGGCCGACCTGACCAGGTCCCCCGTCCTGCTCGACGCCCTGGCCGAGGTTCTGCTGGACGAGAAGTTCAGCCTCAGGGCCGGCCAGTTCCTGGTTCCGTTCAGCCTGGAGAGCACCACCTCAGCCGGACGGCTGCTGACCGTAAACCGGTCCCGGGTGGTCGACCTTCTGGCTCCCGGACGTGACAACAATTCGGCTGGCCGGGACATAGGCCTGGTGGTTTTCGGCCAGTTTTCAATATTTCAATACAGCCTTGGACTGGTTAATGGAGCCGGGATAAATAAGAAAGATGACAACGCCCGGAAAGATTTTGCCGGTCGCCTTATTGTCAATCCGGCCAGGGGATTTCATCTCGGGCTTTCCGTTTACAACGGTCGACGGCTTGATGCGGCCACCTCAACCAACCTGGTCCGAAACAGGTTTGGCCTGGAAGCCAGCTTCAACTTCAGCTTCCTTCACCTTGTGGCCGAATACATTGAGGGTAAAGATGACCTGACCGAAAAAAACGGCTGGTATGTTCAGGCGGCCCTGGACCTCAAGCCGGAACGCTACCAGCTGGTCTTAAAGCTCGATCATTTTGAGCCCGACCGGAACCTGGCCGACCAGGGCACCACGGTCTACACTGCCGGAGCCAACTGGTTCCTGAGCCCGGCTTCCAAGTTCCAGGTTAACTATGAATACCATAGCCAGGAAGCCGGACCTGACCGCAGCGTCTTATTGCTCCATCTCCAGGTGGGCTTTTAATGAATAGTACAAGGACAAAGAATATGAATTTTCCGAGAGTCCCGCATTACCGCCGCTCTGGATTGAACAGGCTCCTACCCTGCCGCATGGTCACCAGGGCGGGGGAACTATTGTTTCAGGGCCTTCTAATTTTTTCCATATTGCTCGTCCCGCTGTCCCTGGCAACCGGGGGACAGACTAACCAGAAACCCGCCCCCACCGGGAAAATAAGCATCTCCGGGGCCTGGGCCCTTTACCCGCTGGCTGTCCGCTGGGCCGAAGAGTTTCAGAAAGAAAACCCGGGAGTGAAAATAGACCTCCAGGCGGGAGGGGCAGGCAAAGGCATGGCAGATGTTCTGGCCGGCCTGGTGGACATCGGCATGGTCTCCCGCGATGTCAATCACGAAGAGCTGGCCCGGGGAGCCCTGCCGCTGGCCGTGGCCAGGGATGCCGTGGTCGGAACCATCAACCAGAACAACCCCTTCTTAAAAGCCATACTGGAAAGGGGGTTGACCGGGGGAGTGTTGAGAGATGTTTTCATAGAAGGCAAGGTGCGATTCTGGGAAGAATTGCTGGGCCGGCCCGGCCAAACCCCAATCAATGTTTACATCCGCTCTGACGCCTGTGGGGCAGCCGAGACCTGGGCCGCCTTCCTGGGGGGCCATCAGGAAGACCTGAAGGGGGTAGCTATTTATGGCGACCCGGGCCTGGCCGAGGCCGTCCGCCGCGACCCCTATGGCCTGGGCTTCAACAACCTGAATTTCGCCTACAACCCGGGAACCCTCAAGCCCCACCCCGGCCTGGTCATCATGCCTCTGGACCTGGACGGGAATGGACGAATCGGACCGGAAGAGGATTTTTACCAGGACCGCAACCGCTTGACTGCGGCCATCAACCACGGGCTGTACCCATCTCCGCCGGCCCGTGACCTTTACCTGGTGGTCAAGAAAACTTCTGTCCGCCCGGTGGCCCTGGCTTTCCTGGAGTGGGTTCTTACCCGCGGGCAGGACCTATCCGAAGAAGCCGGTTACCTTAAGCTTGACCCACAGGCTGCGGCCCGGGAGCTTGAGAAAATCAGGGACATTAGGCTTCCGGAGGCAAGTCGTTGATGGCCATCTACAGGTTAAGCCGAAAGGACCGGGGACCTGAACTGGCTACCGCGCCCTTCGCCTTTTTCCCGATCGCCCTGACCGCGGTTATTTTTCTGGCCTTGCTGATCAAATCCTGGCCGCTGCTTTCCCTGAAATCTCTCTCTTCTCTGATTTTCTCAACAACCTGGTTGCCCAGCCGAGGTCACTTCGGTCTCTGGCCCTTTGTCCTGGGAACCCTCTGGGTGACCATCACCGCCTTCCTGCTGGCGGTCCCGGTTTCCATCCTGACGTCCCTGTATCTTTCAGAGTACGCGCCGGCCAGGGTGAGAAGGGTTTTCCAGCCCGTCCTCGACCTTCTGGCCGGACTGCCGTCGGTGATCTACGGGATGTGGGGGGTCCTGGTGGTGGTACCGCTGGTGGGCAAATACCTGGCTCCGGTCTTCGGCCACCAGAGTTCCGGCTATAGCATCCTGGCCGCCTCCCTGGTCCTGGCCCTGATGATTCTCCCGACCATCATCAGCGTTTCGGTTGAAGTCCTGAACTCTGTCCCCCTGGCCCTCAAAGAGGCTGCCCTGTCACTTGGGGCCACCAGGTTTGAAGTCATAAGGTACGTGGTGATGAAAAAATCCTTCCCGGGAATACTGGCCGCCTGCGGCCTGGGGCTGTCGCGGGCCTTTGGAGAGACCATCGCCGTCCTGATGGTGGTGGGCAACGTGCCGGTCATACCCAGATCCCTATTTTCGCCCGCCTACCCGCTGCCCGCTCTCCTGGCCAATAATTACGGTGAGATGATGTCCATCCCGGGTTATGAATCGGCCCTGAACCTGGCCGCCCTGTTGTTGCTGGTGATAGTGGTCGGGTTCAGTCTTCTGGCCCGCTGGTACCTGGTCAGAATCAGCCGGAGGTCTGGATGAATAACCTACCAGGAGGCCAGAATCCAGGGACGCTCAGGAAACGGCTGCGGGTGGAGTCATTCTTTAAGGTGCTGATGGCCGCTTCAGCCTTACTTGTCCTGGTGGGCCTGGTCTTAATCCTGGCCATAATTCTGTGGAAAAGCCTGCCGGCTCTTAAACTTTCGATGATAATCCGGAATCCCGGAAGCGGTTATTACCTGGGCCGGGAAGGTGGGATCTTAAACGCTATCCTGGGTTCGCTGCAGGTCGTGTTCGGGGCCACCCTCCTGGCCCTGGCCATCGCCCTGCCGGCCGTGGTCTTCTTAAACAGCTATCTCCGGAGGAAATCCTGGCTGGCCGAGTTGATCAGGTTCTCTCTCGATGTGCTCTGGGGAATCCCATCGATAGTTTACGGGGCCTTTGGTTTTCTGGTCATGATAACCTTTCATCTGAGGGCCTCGCTCCTGGCCGGACTGATTACGGTGGCCATGGTGGAGCTGCCGATTCTCAGCCGGGCCCTGGACGAGACCATAAAGCTGGTTCCCCCTGATCTCAAGGAGACCACCTATTCGCTGGGAGCCAGCCGCTGGCAGACGGCCACCCGGGTGGTCCTCCGCCAGACTTTCCCCGGCCTGGTGACCGGCGTGCTCATGGCCATGGGCCGGGGCCTGGGTGATGCCGCCGCCGTCCTGTTCACCGCCGGCTATACCGATAAAATCACCACCTCCCTGCTCCAGCCGGTGGCCACCCTCCCCCTGGCCATCTTTTTTCAACTGAACTCTCCTTTCCCGGAAGTTCAGCAGCGAGCTTTCGCCTCGGCTGCCATCCTGACCATCCTGATATTGCTGATCAGCCTGGCTTCAAGAAGCCTCAGCCGACGGCTGAGCCGCCATAAGATACGATGAACGGAGTTCTCAAATGAACCAGCCGAGCCGGTTGCGGGTAGAAAACCTGAATGTATTTTACGGACAGAACCAGGTGCTGAAAAATATCAGCCTTGCCCTGCCCGACAACAGGATAACTGTCATCATCGGTCCTTCGGGTTGCGGAAAGACCACCCTTCTCAAGAGCCTTAACCGTCTTCTGGATGAGCAGGAAGGAGTCCGGGTGGAAGGCCGGGTTCTTCTGGATGGCCAGGACATTTACCAGCCCGGAGCGGACATTACCCTGATCAGAAAAAGGATGGGCCTGCTCTCTCAAAAGCCCCAGGTCCTGCCGATGTCGATATACGATAACGTGGCTTTCGGTCCAAGGCTGCTCGGCCTCAGGGACCGCCGAGTTCTGGATGGCCTGGTGGAAAAGTACCTGCGGCTGGCCGGGCTCTGGGATGAAGTTAAAAACCGGCTTCAGGAACCGGCGGCCCGGCTGTCCATCGGGCAGCAGCAGCGGCTGTGCCTGGCCCGGGGCCTGGCCGTGGAACCCGAGGTTATCCTGGGCGATGAGCCCACCTCGGCCCTCGACCCGCAATCGAGCCGGAACGTGGAGACCCAGCTGCTCAGCCTGAAGGAGAATTACACCATCGTCCTGGTGACTCACATCCTGCGACAGGCCAAAAGGCTGGCTGATTACGTGGCTTTCCTCTATTTTGGCGAGCTAATAGAATTCGGCCCGGCTTCCGAAGTCCTGGTCTCGCCCCGGGACTCCAGAACCCGGGCCTACATTACGGGCGAAATAAGTTAATCCCTACTTGCTGGCTTTCTTGAAATCCGAGATGAACCGGTAGAAATCAACCTCGTTGGCCTGCAAACCAAACTGGTAGACGTAGCGACCGGCCAGGCGGGAGGCAAACAGGGCCCGCAGGTAATTCTGGGGCACCCGGGTCAGGAAGCGGTTGATGCCCACCCGGCGTACCAGCGACTTCGGCACGCCGACCTCGATGACTTTCTCCAGCAGGGCCTGGTCGTTAAACAGGTCAGAATTGTTGATGGCATCCTTGATCAGGTTTATTTTTTCGCTGATCAGGTCGGTCAGGATGGCCCTGGGGATGCCGGTTCTCTCGTGCTCTTTCCAGATGATTTCAAACTCCAGCCGGGCATTTTCCCGGATGACATCGATGATTTCATTCACGTACTGCTTGCGGAAGGGAGATTCCTCGCCGTTCTTGACGCACATCAGTTCGTCCCATTCCTTGTCGGTCATGGCCAGGCTGGCCAGAACTTCCAGGGAGGAGGAGGTCACGCCGCCCTTGTTGGCCGAGGCATCCTTGTAAATAATGACGCCCTTTTCCTCCAGGCGCAAGCGGGCTTCCTGGGTCAGGAAGAGGTTAGCTCCTTCCACGATTACCTTAAACCGGGGCTTGCCCTCGGCGTCCAGCCAGCATTTCCAGTTGTTGATGTTGATGGAGGCCGGGCGCCCGCCGCAGGGCACGAAGATGTCCGCCCTGAACTTCGGGTGCAGATGGAAGGTGTTGCGGAACTCCAGCCCGTTCTCCACCTTCTCGCCATCCGGCAGGACCAGGTCGCGGTCCTTGATGTTGACCATGAAGCCCTGGGGAGAAAGCAGGGAGCGGTTGAAATTCTCAACCATCTTCCGGGCCTTGGCCAGCCTGACCAGCTCCTTGCGGTTGATGCCTTCCGGGTCATACAGAACGCCGGAGCCGTCGATTATGGCCAGGATCTTATCTTTGGAGATCAGGATTTCGTTGGAGCCCAGGTCGCCGTCGGGACCGCCGGTCATGACCTTGGTGATATTTTCTTCCTTGAGCCCGAGCTTCTTCAGGGCGCACAGGACGTACTCGTGGACAGAGTTGGTGGTCATGCCGTATCGGTCATGCGGAATGCCGCCCATGCTGAGGGGCTTGCCGGTGGTGAAGGCCTTCCAGAACTTGTAGCCACGAACCCTGGCTCTCTGGGCCGCCCATTCCATCAGGTCGGCCGTCCACTCGTCCGGGCCCAGGAACAGGATGACTTCCTTGCCGTAATAATCAACGATGGAATTGTCGGGCATCATCAGGTCCAGCAGGCCGTCGATGTACTTTTTGAAGGCCACGGACATCTTGTCGGTGAAGCCCCAGCGCAGCAGGATGGTGCCCTTGGAACCGCCCTCGGCCAGGTCCTTGTTCTTTCTCTGCTGGGTCAGGGCCAGGTTATAGTTTTCGTCAAAGATGAAATCGGAGTTGTTCAGGTAGGTCTGGTAATTGATGGAGCGGACAATCCGGATGCCGCCCCGGGCGATGTCGCGGAAGCGGATATGGAAACCGCGGAGCTCGCGGCCGATCACATGAAAGACGCCAAACGGAGTGACCGGATAATCGACCTTGTTCAGGAAATCAGGGCTGTACATGTAGGCGATGGAGACTTTTTCTTTCTTGTAAAAGTTGGTGCGCAGGATGGACTTGATGAAGGTGATGACGGTCAGCAATACCGTCCGGTCGGCCTCCACCGGAATCTCCCGGTTAATCTCCTTGGCCAGGGCCTGCAGCTGGTCATCGACCTTGTGGTCTTTAACGGCCGGGTTGAACTTCCGGTCAAAAAGCTCGAACAGCTTTTTAACCATAAGATAATTATTGATCAGGGCATCCCAGACCCGGTCTTCGGTAAAGGTTTCCTTGGCCAGCCTGGTCTTCATCTCGCGCAGCAAGCCCAAAAGCTCCGGATTATCCTTCAGGGCCTGGGACAGCTTGAGATACTCTTCATTGAAGCTGCTCAGGAACTGATGGGTGAAACTCCAGGCCGAGGCGCCGAACAGCATCTCCTGGGCGGTCAATTTGCCTTCCCGGAATAGAGCAGAGAGCGGGCTTTCCGGAATGACGTAAATCAGGCTGATGTCCGAGACCAGGTCCCGCAGCTTTTCTTCATCAGTGATGTCGTCCAGGTAGAAGGTCAGGATGGTCTTGCCGTTGGCAAAATGTTCCATGTATTTGCGCTTGGAAACCAGCCCGTGAGAATTTATGACGTCGGACACATTGATGAAAAACCGCGGGATGGAATCGCTCTTGCAGACCACGGAAATTCTCAGCGTCTTGTCCTTGGCCACGTGGGCCACGTCGATATAGGGCCTTTCCGGGTCCTTGGCCTTATTCATCAACTCCTGGTAGCGGGCCAGGGTTTCCTTGGGGATGGAGGCCAGGAATTCCTTATCAGCAATCTTCTTCAGGTCGGTCTCCTCGGGAGAAACTTCTTTGCCGACAAACTCCGGCTTGCAGACCACATACCAGCGCAGGTACTCCGCCCCGCGCAGTTTGCGGGCCGAGCGGTAGGACTGGACGCGAAAGCCGGGATACTTCTTCTCGATTTTCTCTTCGATCTCGATGGCCCGGTAATGGTTGTCTTCCACCAGGTACAGGGCTTCGTCGGCCAGCTCGGTGGCAAAATCAATCCTAACTTCCTGTTCTCCCCGCAATCTGGCCAGGATTTCGGCCGAGCGGAGGGCTTCGATGTGCCGGGCAATGGTCACCAGAGGGGTGGACTCAAAATATTGCTCGCTCAGCCCGAGGTCGGTGCAGAAGGTCTCGATTTCTTCTCGCACGGTTTCAGGTGCGAAGAAATTGTCCTTGAGGATGATTTCTTCAATTTTCTTAAGCTGGTTTTCGCTCAAAAAGGTCTTCTTGGCAATCTCTTTCAGAGATTTCATTTGATACTCCTTCGCTGAATTTTTTATTTTTTCAGAAGAGTGGATTTCCGGGCTTGCTGGATATATTTTTGATTGCTTTTATTATATTAAGCTCAGAAACTTAACTCCCCTGAAATTAGGGCAAATTATACCAGAATCCCGGGCCTTTGGCAAAGCCGGGAAGACAAAATAATCAGCCCCGGTATCCCAGCAGGGCGACCGTCCAGCAGGCCACGGCCTTCCCCGAACCAACCTCTCCCAGCCCCTCGGCGGTCTTGGCCTTGAGACCGATGCGGTCCGGTTCTGTTCCCAGAAGGGGGGCCAGGTTGGCCCTCATGGCCTGGAAATAGGGCCCCAGCTTGGGCTTCTCCAGGACAATCACGCTGTCGGTGTTGATAACCGTCAGGTCGGCTGCCCGAATCTCAACCATAACCCGCCGCAGCAATTCCAGGCTGGAAATATCCCTGTAGGCCGGGTCGCTGTCGGGAAACCACTGTCCGATGTCTCCCCGGCCACTCGCCCCCAGCAGGGCATCGATCAGGGAATGGATCAGGACATCCCCGTCGGAATGGGCCAGGCAGCCCAGTTCGGAGGGCAGGCTAACCCCGCCGATGATCAGTTTTCGCCCGGGGACCAGGCGGTGCAGGTCATAGCCCAGCCCGGCCTTGATCTTCATACCGGCCTCCCGGTCAATGCAGTTCTCCGTTATAACGGCCGAAAATCATCTTGCCCACCGTGGTCTGAAGGACCGAGGTTACCGTGATGTCCACCGTCTGCCCGATCATCCTGCGGGCATTGTCTACCACGACCATGGTGCCGTCGTCCAGGTAGGCCACTCCCTGGTCTTTTTCCTTGCCTTCCTTAAGGATAAAGACCCTCATGGCCTCTCCGGGCAGGACCACCGGCCTGAGGGCGTTGGCCAGTTCGTTAATATTGAGGACTTCAATCCCCTGCAGCTTGGCCACCTTGTTGAGGTTGAAGTCGTTGGTGATGATCTTGGCCTTGAGCGCCTTGGCACACTCTATCAGCTTGGAATCGACGTCCCTGATATCAGGAAAATCCAGGTCGGAAATCACCACCTTGACCCTGGAGATTTTTTGCAGCCGGTCCAGGACTTCCAGGCCGCGGCGGCCCCGCTGCCGTTTGAGCGGGTCGGGTGAGTCGGCCACCAGCTGCAATTCCTTCAGCACGAACTGGGGCACCACCAGGTGTCCCTCGACAAAGCCGGTGCTGCAGACCTCGGAAATCCGCCCGTCGATGATGACCGAGGTATCCAGCAGCTTGTAGGTCTTTTCCGTCCCCTGGCTGCGGAAAAAATTGGCAAAAAAGCCAGGTTCCAGCCACTCGGGTTTTTTGATGCCAACCAGGAAACCGATGTAGGGAAAGGCGATCAGGAAAAAGATGCGGATGAAGGCTGCCATCTCGGAAGTTCGAACGACCGTGTGGTAGATTGAACCCAGAAGCCAGCCGGCCAGCACGCCCAGCAGGGTGCCGATGGAGGCCGTCCAGATGATCCGGAACTGTGCCTTACGCACCCTGGTTTCCAGGAGAACGATCAGCACTCCCAGCAACAGCCCCACGGCCGCCCCGGCCATCCGGGTCAGGGTAAAGGGGGGATAAAAATAGCCGGCAATTACCACCAGAGCAATTATGATTAACCTGAATAATATTAGTCCCATATTAATCCTTCCTTCAGGTCTGGAATCATTTTACAAAATTGGTCGGGAAATTAAAATACCTGGGCCAGCGCCCGGCGAACCGAGTCCACCCCGAGGCATCTGATCCCTTTAAGATTTTCGCCCTGAAGCTGGGGAAGGTTACCGGCCGGCATCAGCACCGTCTCAAAGCCAAGAGACCTGGCTTCCTTGACCCGGGCCAGGGGCTGGCTGACCGAGCGGACTTCTCCGCTGAGGCCCACCTCCCCGAAAACGGCCATTTCCCGGGGCAGGGGAATATTCTTGATGGAGGATATGACCGACAGCACCACCCCCAGGTCAGCCGCCGGCTCGTCCACCTCCAGCCCGCCGGCCACGTTAAGATATATGTCTTCGCCGGCAAAGCTGTAACCGATTTTCTTTTCAACCAGGGCCAGCAGCATGGACACCCGGTAGTGGTCGAGCCCGATGGACATCCGCCTGGGATTACCCGAAAAAAGCGTTGAAGACACCAGGGCCTGGATTTCCACCAGCAGGGGCCTCGAGCCCTTGATGGTTGAAATCACCACGCTGCCCGGCTCGTTCTGCGGTCTTTCCCTGAGGAAAAAGGCCGAGGGGTTGTCGATGGGTTTAAGACCCGACTGGCCCATCTCAAAAATGGCCAGCTCCGAGACCGGCCCGAAGCGATTTTTCAGCACCCGGAGTACCCGGTGCTGGTGGTCACGCTCGCCCTCAAAAAGCAGCACCACATCCACCATGTGTTCCAGGGACTTAGGCCCGGCCAGGCTACCTTCCTTGGTTATATGTCCGATCAGGAAAACCGGGATCTGGTTTCTCTTGGCCAGCCGGAACACCCGGTTGGTGACCTCCCGTACCTGGCTGATGGTGCCAGGGCTGGAGGTCAGCTGCGAAGAAAAAATGGTCTGGACCGAATCTATGACCAGGGCCCGCGGCTTCATCCGGTCGGCCGCGTTCAGTATTTTTTCCAGGGCGGTCTCGGCCAGTAGGTAGACTTTCTCGCGGTTTAGGCCCAGCCGGTCGCCCCGCAGCTTGATCTGCTCCAGGGATTCTTCGCCGGAAACGTAAAGCACCGGGCCTTCTTCAGAGGCCAGGTCCCTTGAGACCTGGAGGAGCAGGGTCGACTTGCCTATGCCCGGCTCTCCGCCGATCAGGACCACCGAGCCGAGCACCAGGCCGCCGCCCAGCACGTTGTTGAACTGGTCGATACCGACCGGAATCCTCTGGTTGGTCGTTTCCCTGATATCCTGGTAAAGAACCGGCTCCCCGCCGCTTTCCAGGACCTCCCCGGCGAATTCCTCTTCCAGTTCCTCAACCATGGTATTCCACTCGCCACACTGGCTGCAGCGGCCGAGCCACTTCGGCGAATGGAAGCCGCAGTTCTGGCAGACAAAGACTGTTCCCTTTTTCATCTCAGCTCCAGACCCAAACCGAAGAATACTTCCCGGCGCTCGGCCAGGGAAAAATCATCCAGCCCCACCAACAGGTACAGATTCCTGACCGGGAAGATGCGGCCGTAAACCCTGAACCGGGGCCTGGGGTCGCGGTTGAAGTCAAAGGCTTCGGCACTGAGGGCGAAGCGGTTGTTCAGGAGGTACCAGTCGAGGCCGGCCCCGAACCTGGATTCGATCAACCCGCCTCGGGCCACCAGTCCTCTCCACTTCCAGCCGGCCTGAAGGGAATAGACAAAGCGGTCTTCCCAGGGATCATGGACCAGCCCGGCCGAGAGCAGGGCCCGGTCCTTCCACCACAACTGGCCGAATATCGAACCCTTGAACAGCTCGCTGTCCGCATAGTAAGCGCCCTCCACCCCTCCCCCGAAGTCCAGGGCGGAGACCGAAGAGGTTATCCTTTTAATCTGGCTGACGGTTTCCCTGGTATCATCGTAAAGGTCGGTTTCCTGGACCAGTTTCCCGGCGGTGCCCTCTCCTTTTTCAATTTTTTCCAGCAGGACCTTCAGCGAATCAAGCGCCTGTCCCAGCCCGGTCAGGGCTTCGTCCAGCTTGCGCAGGCTCTCCTGCACCCCGGGCCGGTTGTCCTGGACCAGTCCCCGGATTTCACTCAGGGTATCCTGAAGGCGGCTTGAAACCTGCTCCACCTGCTGGTTGATGGTGCTGAAGGTCTTACCGGAATCTTCCAGGGCCTGATGCAGAGAAGATCGGTTTTCCTTGAGCAGGCTGTCAAATTCCCCGGTCAGGGAAGCCAGGTTTTCCAGGGTTTTTCTCAGGTTCGGTCCCAGGTCTTTCTGCAGAACACTGTTGACCGAGGAAGCCACTTTCTTGATGTCCTCTCCCAGTGACATCAGCAGCGTGCCCAGCTGGTCAAAACTGATGGGTGGCAGGGAGTCCATCACCTCTTCCGGTTCATAATAAGAGCTCTCCCGGCCGGGAACAATCTCCACGTACTTTTCCCCCAGAATTCCCAGGGAGGCCAGGGTGGCCTTGGACCCGCGCGGAATCCTGAACTCCGGGTAGATGCTCATGGTCACCCGGGCGCGGCGCCCGTCCAGGTTGATTCCCTTGACCAGGCCGATTTTAATCCCGGCCATCTTGACCGCGGCATTCTTCTCCAGGCCGAGGGCCGAATCAAAAACGGCGTAGACCCGGTAACCCTGTTTCTTGAACAATTCCTGGACATCGCCCACTGACAGTATCAACAGCGCCAGAAGCAGGAAAAAACCCGACAGGAACATGCCGACTTTCATTTCCCTTTTCATCACCATGTTGTTCTCCTCACCATTCGGTAATGGGCCCTTCGGCCCGGCCGCTGATAAACTGCTGGACCACCGGGTTGGTCGAACGCCTGATTTCTTCCGGAGTGCCTATCTCGATGATCTGCCCGTCATAGAGCATGGCAATCCGGTCGGCCACCTTGTAGGTCGAATTCATATCATGGGTGATTACCACCGAGGTCACTCTCATTTTCTCCTTGAGCTCCAGGATGAGGCAGTTGATGGCATCGGCCCGAATCGGGTCCAGCCCGGTTGTGGGCTCGTCGTAAAGGATTATCTCCGGGCTGTAGGCGATGGCCCGGGCCAGGCCCACCCTTTTTTTCATGCCGCCTGAAAGTTCGTATGGTAGCAGGTGCTCAACCCCTCTCAAGCCGACCTGTTCCAGGCTGGTTCTGACCAGCTGCTGGACTTCGCCCTCTGACAGCCGGGTGTGCCGCCTCAGCCCGAAGGCCACGTTCTCGGCTACCGTCATGGAATCAAACAGGGCCGCTCCCTGAAACAGCATCCCGAATTTCCGGCTGAGCTTCATGATTTCTTCATCCGGCAGGGCGCTTATTTCCTGGCCATCGATGAAGACCTGTCCACGGTCCGGCCTCATGATGCCTATTATATGTTTCAGCAGGACGCTCTTACCCGAGCCACTCTGCCCGATGATGACCATGGTTTCCCCGGCCTCGATTTCCAGGTTGAGTCCTTTCAGCACCTGCTTGCTCTCGAAGGATTTGTACAGGTCGACAATCTTGATCTTGCTCATGGTGGTCACAGGGTGGCCGGCAGTATTTTGCTCAGGAAGAAATTCAGGATCAGGATGGTAATGCTGGCCACCACCACCGACTTGGTGGTGGCCCGGCCGACGCCTTCAGCCCCGCCCTCGGTGGTCATCCCCTGCCAGCAACCGATGATGGCAATGACCAGCCCGAAGACCAGGGCCTTGATCAGCCCGACCGAGATATCCCACATCTCAAAGTACTTGAGCGTGTTCTGGACATAAAGAGTCTTGTTAACCTTCATCAACAGGACATTGTAAGTATAGCCGCCAAAGATACCGATGACATCCCCGTACAGGGTCAGGCAGGGAACCATGATCATGCTGGCCAGGATTCTGGGGGCGACCAGGTACTTGACCGGGTTGGCCCCCAGGCTGAACAGGGCGTCTATCTGCTCGGTTATCTTCATCGTCCCGATCTCGGCGGCCATGGCCGAGCCCACCCGGCCGGCCACCATCAGACCGACCAGAATGGGAATCAGCTCGCGGCAGAGGCCGACGGCGATGATCGGCCCACCCTGCGATTCCGAGCCGGGGCCGATGTAGCGGTGGAAAGCCAGGTAAGCCTGCAGGCCAAAAACCAGGCCGCCAAAAGCCGCAGTCAGAGAAACCACCGGCAGGGAATTAACCCCGACCTCCTCCAGTTGTTGCCAGAAGTTGCGTTTCTCAAAGGGTTTTTGAAAAACGGCCCGGAAGCCGCGGACGGCCAGGTCATAGACCTGTCCGAGCTCGTAGAAAAAGTTGCTGAAAAAGGGGATCCGGATCGGCCTCTCCATCGACACCGCTCAGAATTCCTCTTCGCGTTTATAGCTGAAGTCCATGTTGACGAACTTGGCATACTCCCTGAGGAAGACCAGGGGGACACTGCCCAGCGGGCCGTTACGCTGCTTGGCCACGGTGACCTCGGCAATACCCTTTATGGCCTCATCCTCCGGATGGTAATAATCAGGCCGGTAGATGAAAATTACCACGTCCGCGTCCTGCTCGATGGCTCCGGATTCACGCAGGTCGGAGAGCATGGGCTTGGGTTCCTTGCGCATTTTTTCCGGGGCCCGGCTGAGCTGGGAAACGCCGACCACCGGAATGCGCAGTTCCTTGGCCAGCTCCTTCAGGGAGCGGGAGATGAATGACATTTCCTGGTTGCGGTTTTCAAAACGACCACCCGTCCGCATCAGCTGGATATAATCCACGAAGACAATATCCAGGTGGCCTTCAAGCTTCAGCCGGCGGCACTTGGCCTTCATCTCCATGACGGTCAGGGCAGCCGATTCATCCACGTAGATGCGAGCCTGGGCCAGGGTCTCGGCCGCCAGCTGCAGCCTTTCAAAATCCCGTTCGCTGATAAAACCCGACCTGGCCTTGCGCAGGTCGACCTGGGCCTCGGCACACAGCAGGCGCAGGGCCACCTGTTCCTTGGCCATTTCTATGGAAAAGAAGCCGGCATAGTAATCGGTCCGCAACCCGACGTGCTGGCAGATGTTGAGGGCCAGGGCCGTCTTGCCCATGGAAGGCCGGGCGGCCACCACGATGAAGTCGGCCGGATGGAAACCGCCGGTCAGGTTATCCAGTTCGATAAAGCCGGTGGGAACCCCGGTGACCGCTTCCCGTCGCTCGGCCAGGACCCTGATGGTCTCCAGCATGTCGCCGGTCAGAGAGCCAATGGGCACCAGGCCCGGCTTGATCTTTTCCTCGGCGATTTCCACGATGGCCTGCTGGGCCTCGCTGATGACCGTGTCGGCATCGGTCTGTTGCTCGTAGGAAGTGTTGATGATTTTGGCCGAGGACAGGATCAGCTTCCGAAGTAGCGACTTCTCTTTTATTATCTGGGCGTAATATTCGATGTTCAGGGTCCGGGGCACCCCGTCCATCAGAGAAGCCAGGTAGGCCGCGCCGCCTATTTCTTCCAGAACCCCCTTTCTCTGCAGTTCCTCGCTCAGGGTCAGAAGGTCTATGGGCTGGCCCCGGTCCATCAGGGCCACCATGCCTTCCAGTACCTGGCGATGGGCATCGCGGTAGAAATCCTCGGGCGCCAGCTGGGAGAGGACCACGTTCAGGTAGGCGTTATTTACCAGGACGCCCCCCAGAACTGTTTTTTCCGCCTCCAGGCTGTGTGGTGGGGTTTTTTTGAGAACGGTCAAATCCAGTTCCATTGTATCTCTCTTCCCGGAAGCACGCTGCTTCCAGTTTAATATTAAAAGAGACGCTTGTTAAGACCCTGCCGTTCTCAAGCTGTGGGTTCGCTCTGGCTGTCCGGGGCTGGAGCTTCTTCCTTGACCACGACCACCTTTATTTCAGCCCGGTCCTCGTGGTAGACCTTAACCGGTACCGAAAATGTCCCGAGCCTCTTGATGGGCTCATCCAGCGCGATCTTTTTGCGGTCTATGTCAAAACCCTGTCGGGCCAGCTCTTCCTGGATGTCAGCCGCCGAAACGGACCCGAAGATGACGTCCTTTTCGCTCGACTTGCGGACAAAGGTCAGGGTAACCTGGTTGAGCTTCTTGATCAGCTCCTGGTAGGTCAACCTTTCCTTTTCCAGTTTCTTCCGCAGTGCCTTCTGCTGCATCTCCACGCTCTTCAGGTTGCCCGGGGTCACTTCCATGGCCAGCTTCCTGGGAATAAGATAGTTCCGGGCGAACCCCGGGGCCACTTCCAGGATATCTCCCTTGCGCCCAACCTTTTCCACGTTTTCCAACAGTATGATTTTCATCCCAAGCCTCCTGGAACTCAGTCTTCGACGAAGGGCAGCAGGGCCATGAGCCGGGCCCGCTTGATGGCCCTGGCCAGCTTTCTCTGGTGGTAGGCGCAGGTGCCGGTGATTCGACGGGGGGCGATCTTGCCGCGGTCGGGTATGTATTTCCTTAAAATTTCCACCGCCTTGTAGTCTATGTCCCGGAGATTTCTCTCGCAGAACCGGCAGACTTTTTTCTTGGGCGGGAAGAATTTCCTGGATGGAGCTCTTTCTGTCTTTTCTCTTTCTTCTCTGTTGGCCATCTTACTTTACCTCCTCCGGGGCCGGGGTGGCTGGCTGCGGCTCGGTTCCGGCCGGGGCCGTCTCCGCGGCTTCTGCTTCTTTCACTCTTTTCTTCCCCTTGACCATATCCCTCGGGTCTTTCTTGATGGTGATGAAACGAAGGATGGCATCGGTCTGCTTGAACCTTCTTTCCAGCTCGGCCGGGATGGCCGGGGCCCCTTCGTACGTGAAGAACACGTAGAGACCCTCGTTAAATCTCTTGATGGAATAGGCCAGCTTTCTTTTGCCCCAGAGATCCTTTTTGATCATCCGACCGTTTTTAGCCGAAACGACTTCAGCCAGCTGGTTGATGAGGGCTGAAGCTTCTTCTTCCGGCAGGTTGGGGGCAACGATAAACCCGGTTTCGTATTGATTCATTTTTTCCTCCTTATGGATTCAAGCCCCGTCGCTCTGGCGCCGGAGCAAGGAGATGAAGCCTTATTTTACAACATTCTGGCGAAAAATCAATCTTCCTGGCCCGGCTCCTTTTTTTTCCGGTTAAATACGTTCATGGCCCTCGGCAGTTCTCCCTCAATGATCATTTCCACCGCCAGGCAGGCCTGGACCAGGGCCGGCTGCAGTTTTTCTTTCTCTTCAGGCTGGAATTCTTCCAGAACATAATCAGCAGCGTCCCGGCTCTCAGGCTTCGGACCTATCCCCACCCGCACCCGGGGAAAGTCCTGGGTGCCGATGGCCTCGACGATCGATTTCATCCCCTTGTGACTACCCGGGCTGCCGCTGGCCCTGACCCGGATCTGTCCCAGGTCCAGGTCCAGGTCATCATAGACGACTACGAGGTTTTCCGGTTTTAGCCGGTAGCCGGCCAGCAACGACCCGACGGCCTGTCCGCTGAGGTTCATATAAGTCTGGGGTAAGGCCAGGACCACGGTTCTCCGGCCCCGCCTGGTCTCGGCCAGCCGGGAGCGGTGGGCCCGGGTCTTAAGCTGCAGGCCCCATTGCCTGGCCAGAGCCTGAACCACCAGAAACCCGGCGTTATGCCTGGTCTGGCTGTACTCCGAACCCGGGTTGCCCAGACCGACCACCAGCCACACTCATCACCCCTTGGTTTCTTTTTCTTCTTCCTCTTCTTTCTTGCGTTCTTTCTTGATAACTTCCGGTTCCTTCATCTCGGCTCCTTCGACCACTTCCTCGGTGGTAGCCGGAGCCGCTTCCTCGGCTATGCTGCTGATGACCACGATGGCCGCCTGGGGCTCATGCAGAATTTTAATCCCGGCCGGAAGCTCCAGGTTCAGAACCTTGAAAGATTGGTGCAGATGAAGATGGCTGATGTCAATCCGGATGGCTTCGGGGATTTCCCGCGGCAGACATTCAATTTCCAGTTCTCTCAACAGGAAGTCAACCAGTCCGCCTTCCACTTTAACGCCCACCGGCTCACCCACCAGTTCTACCGGGACTGAAACCCTGACCGGCTTGTCCATTGATATCTGAATAAGGTCAACGTGCAGCAGCTCGTCGGTGACCGGATGGATCTGGACTTCCTTGATCATCACGTCTTTTTCTTCAGAATTGTAAGCCACCCGGAAGATGGTATTTTCTCCGGTTTCCGATTTCAGGATTTCAATAATATCCTTCTTTTTCAGGCTCAGAGGCAGGCTGTCCATCGACTCGCCATACAGGATGGCCGGGACCAGCCCCTGGCGCCTTAAACGCCCGGAAGCATTCTTGCCCTTCTCGGTTCTCAAGTCCGCTTTAATCACCAGTGTCATATCTTTCCTCCTCAGGTAAAGAGAGAGCTTACGGAACTACCCTCGTTTATTCTTCTTATGGCTTCGCCAAAAAGCTCGGCCACTGAGAGCATCTGGAATCGGTCGCTGCGGCTGGCCTTTTCCTTGAGGGGAATGGTGTCGGTTACGAACACTTTTTCCAGGCCAGACCTCTCGATGCGTTCTACCGCCTCGCCGGACAGCACCGGGTGGGTGCAGGCCGCAAAGATCCTCCTGGCTCCCTCCCGCTTCAGGGCCTCAACCCCGAGGGTTAGCGTGCCGGCCGTGTCGACCATATCGTCAAACATGACCACGTCCTGGTCCTTGACATCGCCGATGACATGAAGCACCTGGGCCACGTTGGGGGCCGGCCGCCGCTTGTCGATGATGGCCAGCCTGGCATCCAGCCTCTTGGCAAAAACTCTGGCCCGGCCCACGCCGCCGGCATCCGGGGAAACGATGGTCAGGTTTTCTAGGTTGAGGGTCCGGATATGGTTGGCTATGACCGGGGCAGCCATCAGGTTGTCGACCGGAATGGAAAAGAAGCCCTGAATCTGCGGCGAATGCAGGTCCATGGTCAGGACCCGGTTGGCCCCGGCCGTTTCCAGCAGGTCGGCTATCAGCCTGGCCGAAATGGGCACCCGGGGCCGGTCTTTCCAGTCCTGCCGGGCATAGGCAAAGTACGGGATGACCGCGGTGATGCGTCCGGCCGAGGCCCGCTTGAAGGCATCCAGCATCAGGAACAGTTCCATCAGGTGAAAATTGGCGTCAGCACAACCGGACTGGATCACAAAGACATCCTCGCCCCGGACATTCTCGTCGATGTAAAAGTGGATCTCGCCGTCGGCGAACCTGTCCAGGACGCAACGTCCGAGCTCAATGTTCAGATAGCCGGCAATCCGCCGGGCCAGCTGCGGGTTGGATGAGCCTGAAAATACTTTCATGTCTTAATTCCTCTCCCGGGCATTGACAGAGCTGGGGCGGGAGGACTCGAACCTCCAGATGACGGATCCAAAGTCCGTTGCCTTACCAGTTTGGCTACGCCCCAGTGCTGAGTTCTTGCCAGTACCGTTCACGTCCTACAGTCTCTACCAGCCAAACCTTATAATCTCTATCAAACCTCCCGGCTGCCTGCCGGGCCAGGGACCAATCCTGGAACCAGCCAAAGACCGCCGAGCCCGAGCCACTCAGCAGAGATAACTCGGCTCCGGCCGCGACAAGTTCCTTTTTTATCTCAACCAGCTGAGGTTGTATCTTAAAAACCGCCAGTTCTAAATCGTTTCTTAAATGCTTGAATAAAGAAAAGTTTCTATGTCCTAAAAACTGGATAATTTTACTTTCTTTGCCGGTTGAAGTCAAGAAGCCAGACCGGCGGTCAAACTCCCTGTAGGCCAGGGCCGTGGAGACCGAAAAGTCCGGGATAACGAGGACCACCCAGGCCGGCGGCAATTCCGACACTTCCTGCAATTCATCCCCTTTACCCCTTCCCAGGCAGAGCCCGCCATGCAGAAAAAACGGAACGTCGGCTCCCAGTTCGGCGGCCAAAGCCTCTAATTTTTCTCTATCCAGCTGGCAGCCCCAGAGGCGATTGAGGGCCAGCAAAGTAACGGCCGCGTTACTGCTGCCACCGGCCAGGCCCCGGCCGGGCGGAATGTTTTTCTCCACGAAGATGCTGGCCCCGGCCTCCAGGCCGGTGGCCTGTCGCAGCCTCAGGGCACTCTGATATATAAGATTACTTTCATCCCAGGGGACATCTGACCTGTTTCCGGCCAGGCTTATCTCACCATCGGGCCGCCGCTCAAAGGTCAGCCGGTCTTTAAGGGCTACTGTCTGAAAAAGGGTGGTCAGCTGATGATAACCGTCTTCCCGGAGACTGCCGACCTCGAGGCCCAGGTTTATCTTGGCGAAAGAAGTCAGGGTTATTTTTTCCATCGGCCCGCCATCTCTTCCCAGCCCAGTTGTTTCACTCCGGGTGGAAGAACCGGATTGAATAGCGAGGGTTCCTGTTTCCGGTTAAAACTAACCCGGAGCACTTTCATCCTGACCGTGTAAACACCGGAAGAGAACTGAACGGTTTTCGGAAGGAGCCCCGGGGGGAATTTCTCTTTTAGGGTGAAGAGCAGCCCGTCCCTCTCTCCCCCAAGAACATTGCCCTGGTGGTCAAGCTGAAGAACCCAGCCATCCTCTTCAGCCAGTTGAGTCCACAGACCGGAGAGAATCCTGAGCAGTTCTCCGGCCTTGAGTTCCCGCCCGAAGACTTCTGAGGTCAGAACCCGGCTTTCTCCCTGCCAGTACACTTTCTCGGAAGGAAGGTACAACGTGGCCAACTCCGGTCCCAGCCAGACCACGGTTCTCAACCGTCCTATGGGGTCAAAAAGTTCCAGCCTGGCTTCACCCGGAAGCCGGCCATAGAAACCCAGCCTGAACCTGAAGACGCCATCGGGTCCGTTCAGGAGAAAAGAGGCCTGTCCCGCCAGGTTCTGAATTTCGGCCGGGGGCAGCAGGCGAACGGGCCCGGTGCGGCAACCGGTTGAGGCCAGAATCCAGGTGAAGATTAAGAGGATCCCCCCAAAATAAAAACCGTTGCGCTGTTTACCCCTCTCCTTCCCGCCTCCCTGCGGCACCGCCACTCCTCAGTTCCGGTCAGCTGCTCAGTCCAGCTTGAACCCGTAATCCTCAGCTTTCGGCTTTTTAGCCTGGTCAGGCTGCTGGGCCGGCCCGGGTTTAGCGCCCGGCGTTCCCAGCTCGAATTTATAATCCCTGGAGACAGCTCTCATTTTTTTCTTCCGGGTCACCGGATAAAAGGGAGATCTGATCCTTCTGCCAAAACAGGACAGGTTGGGGTTGATAATCATCAGGATGATGAACAGGCCGAAAATGATAAGGATGGCATAAATTGTCCAGCTCATGTTAGCCTTCCACTCTAATTATAGGGTTAAGACCGGCGTTTAGCAACCGGGCCAGGCCAAAGTTTACTCCTGGAAGACGATGGCTTCAAACTTGAACAGCCCCCTGGAATTCCTCCAGGCATTATCCGGCAACCCGGCCTTGCGACAGACTTCTCTCAGGAAAATCTGTCGGTCCCAGCCCTGCTCCGTGGCCACCTGGGGCAGCAGCAGACCGCTTCTCTGCCCTTCTTTAATTACCAGGCCGTGGCGGCCGACCTTGATTTCGGAAACATCCGAAACCGGTTGCAGCGGACCGAGGACAGAAATTTCAATCTGCAGTCCCTGGAGTTCCGTCTTCCTCAGCGGGGGGAACCTGGGGTCCTCGGTGGCGGCCAGGACAGCCGCCTGGGCCACCGTCTCCCACAGAGGAAACAGGGGTTCGGCAAAACCGATACAGCCCCGTAGCTGGTGTTGTTGCTTCAGGGTGACAAAGGCCCCGGCCTTGGTTTCCAGGCGGGGCGAGGTCGGCTTATAGGCTGGAATTTTACCGGTAGCCAGGTAGGTCTCAATGGCCAGGCGGGCCAGAGCCAGTAATTCTCTTTTCTCTTCCCGGGTAAGGTCTAGCCCGGCCTGGGCTGTTTCAAGATAAACAGCGGCCGACAGATAGCCCACCACCCGGTCATCCGGGCCGCCGGCTGCTGCCGAGTCTGAATAGGACAGCACGGC
This sequence comes from Candidatus Aminicenantota bacterium, assembly GCA_013178315.1. Lineage (GTDB taxonomy): Bacteria > Acidobacteriota > Aminicenantia > Aminicenantales > Saccharicenantaceae > Saccharicenans. The sequence continues at coordinate 42,078 of JABLWX010000001.1, read as the reverse complement.
CACCCGGGCCGGGCCCAACTTACGGGCATACTGTAGGAGGGCCAGCACCGGGCCTCCGCCGCACATGATGTTTTCGTGCCTTTCAACCTGGCGGCCGAGTGTCTTCAAATCGAGATTTTGAATCAGCTCAATCGTCTTCTGGTCGCGTTCATTGGCCTGGGCCCGGCCAAGAAAATGAGACAGGTCGGTGGAAGCGACCACCAGCACCTTCTTGCCCTTAGTGGCCCGAACCAGGGCCCCGGCCAGGGCCTGAATTGTTATTTCGGTCTGGTTGCCCATGACCACCGGCACAATCCTGGCCCGGGGAAATACTTTCTGGATAAATGGTACCTGAACTTCCACCGAATGCTCGCGGTCGTGAGCTTCCGGAATATAACCGAAGCCTGAATATCGGGCGAGCTCCCTGGCCAGGGTTTCATCCACCTCGGCCACTCCCAGGGGGGTTTCAAAACCACCCCGCAGGTAAATGGAGCATCCTTCGAAAGCCTGCTGGTGAGAAGGCCCGATGATGACCACGGTCTCCACGCCCAGGTTTCTCACCAGACGATAGCCGACCGCAGCCACCCTGGCCGAATAGATATAGCCGGCATGCGGGGAAATCAGTCCCACCACGTCACCGGCCACAGGCTTGACCTCAGCCGAATCAAGCCAGACCTCGAGCTGCCGGTTCAACCGGGACGGGTCGGACTCATAAAACTGGCTGGCCCAGACCGGCTTTCTGACTCCCTGCCCGGTGGCCGGAGCGGCCAGTCCCCAGACCACCACCCAAAGACAGATCAATTTAAGACCGGTCCTGCGGTTCATTTTTGCCTCCGTTTCTTATTTTATGATTTTGTCCCTTTCCCGGCAAATGGCTGCCCCACCCCGAGGGGCCGAATTTATTTAAAAAAAATGATAAAAACCTGGCTCTGGAGGTTGACTTTCAGAGAAAATTATTGAAAAATTTAATAGCGAAGAGGACCATGAAAAAATTCTTCAAGTTCCTGCTGCTTTTGCTCGGAATTTTTTCCACCTTCCTGCTGGGCTTCCATTTTGGCAAGGAGAAAATCAAATCTCGCATCCCCAAGTTCCAGGACGATTCTGACCGAATAGTCTAAGTCCGGATAAAAAATAAAAACGGGGGGTAAAGGAAGCCTGAGCCTGCACTGGAATTCTGCCTTGGCCGGCCAGTTACCATTCGCCCTTGTTTCTGCTATAATAATCCAATAATTTCAGCCAATTTTCTGACCGAGGCGAGGAGTCGGAAGATGCCTTTGTACGAATACGAATGCCAGCAATGCCATAAACGGTTCGAGGTCCTGCAAAAATTAAATGCCAGGCCGCTGGATAAATGCCCGGAGTGCGGCGGGAGCCTGTGCCGGCTGGTTTCCAGCCCGGCCATCCAGTTCAAGGGCTCGGGCTGGTACATCACCGACTATGCCCACAAGAATTCCCCGGCCGGCGGCAACGGCCAGAACGGTCGGAAAAAATCCGGCCGGGAAAAGAAGCCGGACGAAAAGCCTGCAGACCGAGTCGCCGAGAAGACTCCGGAGAAATAATTTTTGACAACTCCCTGAGGTCAGCTTAGAATTAACCTGATGAAAATCCTGGTATATTTGCCCCGTACCCTGGGGGCTTCCCTCCTGGCTTTCCCCTGTTTGAAATCTCTTGAGGAGAATTTCCCGGCAGCCGAAATTGCCATCCTGCCCCCGCCGGCTTACGCTGATTTTTTTCAAAAGGTGAGCCCGGGCTACAGGGTGATCAGTCTGCCCGACTTCAAGGACATCTCGGGCTTGAAGCGAGTTTCCTCGCGGCTTAAAAAAATGGACTTTGACCTGGGCCTCCTTCTGGACGAATCGTTTGCCTCGGCCCTGCTTTTCTACCTGGCCAGGATTCCCCAGCGCTGGGGCTATGACCGCGAGGGCCGTGGTTTCATGCTGACCAAAAAGAGCCATCTCCGGGCCACCGATCCCCAGCTGCACCTGAAATTTCATTACCTGAAGCTGCTGGAAGTCCTGGGCCTAAAAATCGCCGACCGGCCTCTGCGCCTGGCCCTGCCTGAGAGTTACCGCCAGCAAGCACTGGGGCAACTGAAGCAGGCCGGCCTCTCTCCCGACCTGGCCACCGTGGTCATAAAACCAGGGTCGGGCTTCGGCCCGGCCAGGGTCTGGCCGCTGAGCCGGCAGCGGGAGCTGATAAAACAGCTGCTGGACGGCCAGCTGCAGGTGTTGCTGGTAGGCTCGGGTTCCAGCCGTGAAACCGGCCGGGCTCTCCTCGACGGTTTCGAGGGGCGGCTGGTAGATTTCAGCGGCCGACTCAGCCTGGAAGAAACGGCCGGGGTCATAGCCGCGGCCAGGGTCTTCCTGGGCAACGACAGCGGTTTGACCCATCTGGCCAACCTGCTGGGAACACCGGTGGTCGGACTTTACGGCCCGACTGACCCCCATATATCCGGCCCATCGCAGCCTCCGGCGGTAGCACTGCACAAACCCGCTCCCTGCGCCCCCTGCAGTTATAAGGCCTGCCCTTACGACCATCGCTGCCTGCTCAGCATCTCGGCCGGGGAAGTGTACGAGGTCATCGCTTCCTTTCTGGCCAGATAGCGTTGTTGAGGATTCGCGCTTTCAGGGAACATGATTCGCTTTGATGACATAGTCGAAAAAATCCAGGGCCAGTATTCTGAAAAAGACCTGCGCGTTCTGCAAAAAGCCTACGTCTTTGCGGCCAGGGCTCACAAGGGCCAGATTCGCCGTTCGGGCGAGCCCTATCTCAGCCATCCGCTCGAAGTTACCAACATCCTGGCCGAGATGAACCTGGACCTGACCACCCTGGTGGCCGGGCTGCTCCACGACGTCCTGGAAGACACCGAGGTCACCCTGGCCGAGATCAGGGAAAATTTCGGGCGGGAGGTGGCTACCCTGGTGGAGGGGGTGACCAAGATCAGCCGGGTTGAGGATGCCTCGCCCGAGGAAACCCGGGCGGAAACCATCAGAAAAATCATCCTGGCCATGACCGACGACCTGCGGGTGATTTTCATCAAGCTGGCCGACCGCTGGCACAACCTCAAGACCCTGCATTACCTGAGCGAGGACAAGCAGCGGCGCATTGCCCAGGAGACCCTGGAAATCTATGCCCCCATCGCCAACCGGCTGGGCATGGGCCGCATCCGGGCCGAGCTGGAGGACCTGTCCTTCCGCTATGTGGAACCGGACGAGTACTTCCGGATGGTGGCCCTGGTTGAACCTGAATTGAAGAAGGGAGAAAAAGAACTAAAGAAACTGAAGAAGGTAATGGAACAGCTGCTCAAGGACAACGGCATCCCGGCCGAAATCCAGGTCCGGATCAAAAGGCTCTACAGCGTCTATTCCAAGATGAAAAAGAAGGGCATAGATTTTGACCAGGTCTATGATTTCCTGGCCCTGAGGATCATCACCGACTCGGTGAAAAACTGCTACTCGGCCCTGGGTATCATCCATCAGCGCTGGCCCCACCTGCCGCAACGTTTCCGCGATTTTATCGCCATGCCCAAGCCCAATCTCTATCAATCCCTTCACACCACCATCATCACCGAAAACAAACAGACCTTTGAAATTCAGATCCGGACCCGGGAGATGCACGAGCTGGCCGAAAACGGAATCGCCGCCCACTGGAAATACAAGGAAGGGGCGCCCACCGGGCTGGCCGGTGAAGACCAGAGATTGCAGTGGTTACGGGAGATTGCCGCCCTGTTCAGCGAACAGAAGAATCCACGGGAGTTTCTGAAAAACCTAAAGATAAACCTCATTCCCGAAGAGATTTATGCCTTCACCCCCAAAGGCAAAGTTATAAACCTGCCGCCCGGGGCCACCGCCCTGGATTTTGCCTTCAAGATCCACACCGAAATCGGGCTCAAAGCCAGGGAAGCCCGGATAAACGGCGAAGCCATGCCGCTGCGCACCCAGCTCAAGACCGGCGACATCGTGGAGATCGTCACCTCGCCCGAGCGCAGTCCCCACCGCAGCTGGCTGAACTGGGTGGCCACGGCTTCGGCCCGGCAGCAAATTAAGAAATTCCTTAACCTCAAGACCAGAAAAAGAGCCATCGAACTCGGCCGGCGTCTCTGGGAAAAAGAGACCAGGAAGTTCAAGCTGCCGGCCGAACTGCGCCCGGAATCAGCCCTGAAGGACAGGCTGGAACAGGAGTTCAGGCTCAGGCTTAACAGCCTGGAAGATTTTTTCCTCCTGGCGGGCCTGGGTAAGATAGTCATCGACAAAAAATTCATGGAACGGCTGGCCTGGGGACGGCTGTCCGAAGAAACTCCCCCGCCCGGGATCTTAAAAAAGATGGTAGAAAAGTTTTCGGGGCGCGGCCCGGCCCAGGGCCTGATGATTAAGAACCTGGACGAGCAGATGATCACCCTGGCCCGCTGCTGCGCTCCCATCAAGGGGGAGCCGGTGGTCGGCTACCTGACGACCGGCAAAGGCTTGACCGTCCATGCCCAGCGCTGTTACCTGGTCCAGAAGGAAATACTGGACAGCCAGCGCCTGGTGGAGGTGGCCTGGGACCCGGCCTTTCGCGGAACCTTCCGGGCCAGATTGCTCATCAGGGCCAAGGATTCGCCGGGAGTGCTGGCCCGGGTGGCTTCAGCCGTGGCCGAGCAGAAAGGAAACATTTCCAGGGCGGAGGTCAGCACCAGCGGCGACGGACGGGCCTGCATCTCACTGGAAATCACGATCGAAGACCTCGACCACCTTAAGAAAATCGCAGACAAGATCGGCCGTTTGAAAGAAATAGATACAGTGGAACGGGGTTGAGTTCAGACCGCTTTCTGAACCCGGCCCGAGCGCAGGCAGCGGGTGCAGACCCAGATGGTCCGGACACCGTTTTCCGTCTTGGCTTTAACCCGCTGGAGATTGGCGCTCCATTTTTTCGCCGAAGCCTTGTTGGAATGGCTGATGCTGTGTCCGAAAATCGGTCCTTTATGGCAGATATGACATTCTCTGGCCATGTGATTTTCTCGCTTTCTTGAGATTTACCGTTCTCTTTTGGAAATATCTGTATAGCACAAAAAAGGCCCCAGCGCAACTGAGGGTTGTAACTTTTTAGGGTGGGGGCGGAGGCCGGCCAGCCCGGTGAGCCGTGGCCCGTGGCCATCTACCCAGCGATCGCCACTTCTCTCAAACCGCAGTCAGCGTTCCCGGTCGCCTTCATTGTTTTTGTTTCGAAATAAAAAAAATTTTCTTGAATTTTGACCTGCCAGGTGGTAATATTTTTTGCGTTTCCCCCACCCGAATTACCGGTGGGGGCGTTTTCCACAGCTGTGGAAATATTTGTGGAAATCTTCTGGCGCGTCATGAAGTTTGAAGATAAAGTTAATCCCTGGAACAGGATACTGGCCGCGGTTAAAAACCGGGTAGAGGGCCAGGCCTTTGAAACCTGGTTCGAGCCCACCTCTTACATCGGAGAGGAAGGCGAAACTCTTTACATCAAGGTACCCAATGCCTACTTCAAGGACTGGTTGAGTTTTCACTATTCGCGCCTGATTAACGAGTGCTGCCAGGAACTGTTCAACAAGAGCTTCGATATCAAGTACATCTATGACGAGACCCCGACCTCCTTCCTGCGTAATTCGCCGGACGAGAGAAGGCTCCACCAGGCGGTGACCCAGGTGGCCAACCTCAATCCCAACTATACCTTTGAAAATTTCGTCGTCGGCAATTGCAATCAGTTTGCCCACGCCGCCGCCGTGGCTGTGGCCAAGAACCCGGCCAAGTCCTACAACCCGCTTTATATCTATGGCGGGGCCGGGCTGGGCAAAACTCACCTGATGAACGCCATCGGCCACCAGATCATGGGCAGCAACGCCCGGCTAAAAGTTCTGTACGTGACCACCGAGCGCTTCATGAACGAACTCATCAACCACCTCCAGTACGGGAAAATCCTGGAGTTCAGGCAGAAGTACCGGGCCGTTGATGTCCTGTTGATGGACGACATCCATTACATCTCCGGCCGGGAAAGAACCAAGGAAGAATTCTTCCACACCTTCAACCATCTTTACGACAGCCAGAAGCAGATAGTGATTTCGAGCGACTGCCCGCCCAAGGATATTCCTCACCTGGAAGACCGCTTTAGATCTCGCTTTGAATGGGGCCTGATCGCCGACCTGCGGCCTCCGGACATTGAAACCCGGATTGCCATCCTCAAGAAAAAGGCCGAGATGGAAGACATCGCCCTGCCCGAACCCGTGGCTCTCTATATTGCCGACAAGGTTCATTCCAACATCAGAGAATTAGAAGGTTATCTGCGCCGGGTCATTGCCTACGCTTCGCTCAAAGGCTCCAGGATAGACCTGGAGCTGGCCAAGGAAGCTCTCAAGGGGCTGCTCGATGCCTCGGCCAACATCATCACCGTGGAAAAAATACAGAAGGTGGTCTGCACCCAGTATAAAATCAAGCCGTCCGAGCTGAAGTCAAAAAATAACTCTCCGCGGGTCGCCTTCCCCAGGCAGGTGGCCATGTACCTGGCCAAGGAGCTAACCGATAACTCTCTGCCAGAGATCGGCAAGAAATTCGGCGGCAAGCACCACACCACTGTTCTTCACAGTATAAGGAAAATAGAAAAATTAAGAGAACATGATCAGGAATTCAACAGAGAAATTAACAACCTGATCCACCTTCTAAAGTGATGATACCAATAAAGAAGCCCGGAGCTTTTCACATATTAACTTGCCCTTCTTGTATTTTTTTTATTGCCTTTTTATGATTTATAATTATATTATTGACCATGAAGAAAGGTGGAAAAAATGAAGTTCTCAGCCACTAAAAACAACATTATTAACGAATTAGGTTTGTTGCAGGGTATTGTGGAAAAAAGAACAACCATGCCCATTCTGTCCAACGTTCTGGTTAAGGCGGGCAGGGGCGGTGTCGAGTTGATGGGGACTGACCTGGAAGTGGGCCTTAAGACCAGCTTCGAGGCCGAGGTCAGGCAGGAAGGGAAAGTGGCCGTCAACGGAAGGAAGTTGTTTGATTTTATAAAGTTGCTGCCGGAGGACCAGACAATTGAGTTCATAAAAAAGGAAGAGCATCTGGTGGTCAGGTCGGGAGAGAGCGAGATCAAGGTCCTGACCGCGCCGGAAGAGGATTTTCCGGCCATCCAGGATTCTGGTTTTGAAAGGGCAATTTCCTGGGGCGTGTCCGATTTCAAGGAAATGATAGATTGTGTCCTGTATGCCATTACCCAGGAACAGCGATATTACCTGAACGGTGCCCTGCTGTCGATAAAGAACAACCAGCTGGAGCTGGTCAGCACCGATGGTCATCGCCTGTCCTACACCCGGAGAGAATTTGAAGACTTAAGGGTTGAAAAAGAGATCAACCAGATCATTTCCAAGAAGACCCTGAATGAGCTGAAAAAGTTTGACGACGAGCGGGTCGAGTTTGATTTTGACGATAACAGCCTGTTTTTCCGGGTTAAGAACCGGATGCTGATCAGCCGGATTATTGAGAGTAAGTTCCCCAACTACCAGGCGGTCATGCCCAAGGATAACCCGAATATCCTAAACATAGAAAGAGAGGCCCTGGTGACTGCCATAAAACGGGTTTCCATACTTTCCTCGGAAAAGTCCCGGGGTATAAAGTTTGACCTGAAGGCCGGCGAGCTGAAACTCTTTTCATCCAACCCGGAGTTCGGTGAAGCCAGGGATAAGCTGGCTGTGGATTACCAGGGCAAGGACCTGGAGATAGGCTTCAACTCCCAGTACCTGCTCGATTTCCTGGGAACCGTTACCTCAGAGCGGGTGATTTTTGAAATCAAGGACGAGAACAGCGCCGTTCTGATTAAGCCGGAAGCCGAGACGAAGGGGATCTATCTCTACGTCCTGATGCCGATGAAAATTTAGGCCTCAGCGGATGGAACCGGCGGCCAGGGTTGCTATGTATTCGGCCACCCGGCGGGAGGCTTCTTTAACCGGCGGGGAGATCGGGTGACCGAAGTCGAGCAGGGCCGGTTGAATCCCGATGAAATAAATTCGGCAGGCTGAATCAGCGGTCAGCTTTTCCAGTAACAGGTAGAACTCGCTGCTTATCTTTTTCTTTTTTCTCCGCCCGGGCTCCAGCCTGGTAGCCATGATGTGACCCGGCTGGTGACCGGTATCCAGGGCGTCGACTATTATCAGGTGAGAGGGCTTAAGTCGCTTTATTTTGCGATTGTAAGAATCGATCAGCTCGTAGACCCGGAGGACTTTGACCCTGGCCTTCTGGCGTCGGCTGAGTCGCCGGTCGAGCAGGCTGGCCACCAGCAACCCGGCCGCATCGTCGGCTTTAAGGGCGTTGCCCGTGCCCAGGACCAACAGCCGGTCTATACCCTTCAGTTCTTTCTTAAGAAATTCAACCCAGCGGTCGGGCATCCGCCCCTCCAGGTATCGGTCTGCTCTTAATTTAGTCCCGGGCGCAAAGCAAATCAACCCCGGGGGCAACCTGCGCCTATGAAGTCTTTGGCTCGGATTTTGGCTTGACCACCGCTCTGATGTATTCCCATTCCATCTTCAGGTTGTGGCGGTCGTAGTCGGAGATTTCAAACCTGGTGTCCATCTGCATGGCGTCGGTCGGGCAGGAGTCCACGCACTGGGCGCAGTGAATGCAGCGGTCGTTGTGAATGACCATCCTGAACCTTTTCTCGGCTTCGTTGGTGGCCGTAATTTCTATGGCTTCCGCCGGGCAGTCGCGCTCGCAGGCCCGACAGACTATGCACAACTCGGGGCGGAGGAAGGGTGAACCCCGGAAATCCCTGGGCACCTCCAGTTTCTGGAACGGGTAATCGACAGTGGCCGGTTTCTTAAACAGGTGGCGGAGAAGTTCAGGGATAAACGCGCCTATCTTCATGAGATTAACCCCTTTACCAGGATGACGATTAAAAGCTGCAGTATGGCCAGCGGGGCCAGGTATTTCCAGGCAAAACTGACCACCTGGTCCACCCTGATCCTGGAAGTGGTGGCCCTGATTAGAGACAGGAAGAAAATAACCACCAGCGTTTTGACGATAAAGTTGACCAGCCCCAGCAACGCTCCGCCGGGGAAGCCGCCCAGAAAAACGGTAGCCAGCAGGCCCGCGGCCACGACCATCTCGGCGTCCATCATCAGGCGGAAGAGGGCCAGCTTCTTGCCGGAATATTCAGTAAAAGTGCCGCCGACTATTTCGGTTTCGGCATGGGGGATGTCAAAGGGCGTTCTCTCCAGCTTGGCCTGGACGCAGATCAGGGCGATGACAAAACCCAGCAGGTTGACCAGGGTCAGGGCCGGCCGCTGCCGGTAGAAGGCGGCAATTTCGGCCAGGCGCCAGGAGTTGGCCAGGACAGCCGGGCTCAGGACGGCCAGGAAAAGCGGGACTTCATAGCCGAAGAGCATGGTCAGGACCCGGGCTCCGCCGATGGTAGAAAACAGGTTGGTGGACGACCAGCCGGCCAGGAAAAAGATGAAGGTCGGCAGGCTCAGGAGATAGAGCAGGACGATGAGGTCGCCGTTAAAGGAAGTGACCGAGGGCTGGTCCAGGCTGTAATTCCAGACCGGAAGCAGCAGCATGGCCGTGAAGACTATGGCCAGCCCCACCGCCGGCAGGGTCGAGAACATTTTCCGGTCAGCCCGGTCCGGCACGATGTCCTCTTTGGCCATCAGCTTGAAGAAATCGGCGATCGGCTGCAGCAGTCCGAACCTGCCGGTATGGGTCGGGCCCATCCGGTTCTGAAGCCGGGCGTAGAGCTTGCGGTCGTACCACTCGACGAAGGTGGAATACAGGAACAAGAAGAGAAGACCGGGATAGACGATGAGATAGATCAGAGTCTTCACAGTGGCCATTCTGCTTCCCTCTTTCTGGCGTTCCCAGCCGCAACCTGGCGGCTGAGTTGTTTTAAGGCGTTCATGGAAATAATTTTTTCCTGTCCGCTCCGGGCATCGACCAGCGATACCGCCCGCTCGGCGCAGCAGATGCAGGGGTCGATGGCCGCGAAGATCAGCGGGACATCGGCAATGAAGCCGTTCTTGAGCATCTTGAGGGTGGCGGCGTAGTTGCCCAGGGTGGGGGCCCTGACTTTAAGTCGCTCCGGTTTATCGGTACCGTTGCTCTTGATGTAGTGTATGTTCTCGCCGCGGGGCGCCTCGTAGCGGCTGACCACCTCGTTGGGCTTGGCCCGGCGCGGGGCCCGGACGGCCACCGGCCCGGAGGGCAGGTTTTTCAGGAGGTATTCGATAATGTTGTAGCACTGGAATAGTTCTTTGATCCGGACCACGGTCCGCCCCAGGACATCGCAGGTGTCGGCCGTGCAGACTTCAAAGGGGACCTCGGCATAGACGGCGTAGGGGTCGTCTTTCCGGACGTCCATCGGCACCCCGGAAGCTCTTAGGGTGGGTCCCACGGCGCACAGGGCGATGGCGTCTTCCCGGGACAGGTAGCCGACCCCGGCCAGCCTGGCCACGAAGCTCGGCTCGTTGGTCCCGAGGTGCTGGTAATATTCGCTGCGCTGGCGGAGGATGGCCAGGGAGTCGAGAATGTGCTTCACCTGCTGTTCGTCCAGGTCGCGGCGGACCCCGCCGATGGTGTTGATGCCATAATGCACCCGGTTGCCGCTGATGGTCTCCAGGATGTCCATGACGATTTCCCGGTCGCGCCAGGTGTACATGAAGAAGCTGTCAAACCCGGCCTCGTGACCGGCCACGCCCAGCCAGAGCAGGTGGCTGTGCACCCTTTCCAGCTCGGCCACCAGCGTCCTGATGTAAAGACCGCGCCTGGGTGGCTCCAGCTCCATCAGCTTCTCCACGCCCTGAACATAACAGGTAGTATGAGAGTGGGAGCAGATGCCGCAGATGCGCTCGGTCAGGTAGATATTCTGAATCCAGGTCTTCTGCTCGGCCAGCTTTTCCAGCCCGCGGTGGTTGTAGCCGAGACGGAGGTCGGCGTCGCGGATGATTTCTCCCTCCACGGTCATCCGCAGGCTGATTGGCTCCTTCAGAGCCGGATGCTGTGGTCCTATGGGTATCTGAAACTTCATTTCTTACCTCCAGGAATGACTTCCGGCGGCCTCTCGTACTTCCAGTCCTTGCGCAGCGGGTAATTGCCGGCCGGCCAGTCGTCGGGCAGCACCAGGGGGCGTCCGTCAGGAATATTCTGGACGACAATCCCGAACATGTCCTGGAGTTCCCGCTCGTAGAGGACGGCTCCAGGAATTATCTCGCAGATACTTGGCAGGAGCGGGTTGTCCCGCGCAATATCCGTTCGCAGGGTAACACAGGTAAAGTTGTTGGCGAAATGGTAAAGCAGTTCGAAGGCCTGGCCCAGGTCCACCCCGCTGATGGTGGCCAGGTGGGTAAAGCCCAGCTCGTTTTTGAGCCAGCCGACTGCCGCCAGCAGGTCATCCACCTTAACCCTGATAAAAATGCGGCGGGGGGCCGGGTTGGTGATCTCCAGCACCTTCTCCCCCAGGCGGGCTTTAGCTTGATCTATCAATATCTGGTCGTTCATTTTGACCTCATCCCTTCAATTTATTCAGCAGTTTGACCACCCCGTCGATGACCGCGTCGGGGCGCACCGGGCAGCCGGGGACATAGACATCCACCGGGATGACCTGGTCAATCCCGCCAATGACATTGTAGGCGCCGCGGTAGACGCAGCCGGACATGGCGCAGGCCCCAACGGCGATCACGAACTTGGGGTCGGGGGTCTGCTCGTAAATCCGGATCAGCCGGTCCTTCATCTGCCTGGTGGCCGGGCCGGTGCAGACGATGACGTCGGCATGCCGGGGTGTGGCCTTGAGCAGGATGCCGAACCGTTCCACGTCGAACCGCGGGGTCAGGGCGGCCACCACTTCGATGTCGCAGGCATTGCAGGCACCGGTGTTCAGGTGAAGAATCCAGGGCGATTTCAACCTGGACCAGTGAGTCAGTTTGGTCAGCATGTTAATCCCTCGTAATCAGGGCCAGGATGGCCAGGAAGATCAGGGCCAGATATATTATACCCAAATATACTATTTTTCCGATCGGAATAGTAGCCATTACCAGGGCGGCCACGTGCATGATGGTGAAGAACAGGGCGAAGACGTAGAACAGCCGGTACCCGAACTGCACCTTGACTCCCGGGATATCCTCGCCGCAGGCGTAGGTGGTGAGCTTGCCCGGGGTGCGGTTCAGGCCGGGGGCCATGGCCCGGCCCAGGGCATAGAGCAGTCCGGCCACGGCCAGGAAGAAAAAGAAGGCCACCGGCGGAGACAGTAAGAATTGCAGTCCATTCATGGCTTATCCCTTCAGTTTTGAAAGTAAGCGGACATCCAGGCTCTTGTTTTTCTTGTAGATGTTGATGATCAGGGCCAGAGCGGTGGCCACCAGGGCCACCTCCACCACGACGTAGGTTATGGCCAGGCTCTGGGCCAGCAGGATGTTGTTCTTGACCGCGCCCGTGGCCACGATGGCCAGGCTGACTCCCTTGCTGATGACTTCCACCGCGATGAACAGCTTGATCAGGTTGCGCATGGTTAGCAGGCAGTACAGGCCGATAAAGACCAGCAGGGCGGCAAAGAAAAGGTAAAGAAACCACAGGTTACTCATCTTTGTCTTCTTCCTTTTTCCGGAATAGGGCCAGCACGGCCAGCACCCCGGCCAGGATGACGCCGACCTGGGCCACCAGGTCAAAGGTCCGCTGCTTCCAGAGGACCTCGCCGAAGGTGCCGGCTTCCGGTCCCGCGGGCAGGGCCGGGATCTTCTGCAGCAGGGACTTCATCACCAGCCCATCGATGACCAGGAACAGGATCAGGAAGACCGGAAAGGCCAGCTTGACCAGCCGGGCCTCGGTTACCTCGTCTCCTTTCTTGGTCAGGGCGATGGTCAGGATGAACAGGACCGTAATCAGCCCGGCCACCACCGAGATCTCGAAGACGGCGGCGTAGGGAGCCGCCAGCCGGAAGAAAATGATACCCAGCAACAGGCTGGCCACGGCCAGCGACAGGGCGGCTTTGATCAGGTCCTTGAGCAGAATGGCCAGGGCCGAGAAGATGACCAGGCCGCAGAGCAGAATTATTTGTATTGCCATATCACAATCCCCACATCAGAACCTGTTGGATTCCCCGGGCCAGGGCCTCGGCCGCCGGGGAAATCCAGGTCTTAAAAATTGGCGTGAAGAAAATGCCCACCAGGATGCAGACCAGGGCCAGGACCACGTTGGCCGCCGACATCCAGAACGGAGCCTCCTTGACCTGGGACCATTTTTCGGCCACCCGGCCGAAAAAGGCCTTTCTCTGGATGAGCAGGTAATACCAGAGGGTCAGGATGCTGGCCAGGATGGCCACCAGGGCGTAGCCGAATTGCTTGGCCTGGATGAGGGCCATGATGATGATCAGCTTGCTCCAGAAGCCGGCCAGGGGCGGAACCCCGGCAATGGACAGGGCGCCCACCAGGTTGGTGCCGGCCGTAACCGGGACCATCTTACCCAGGCCACCCAGCTCTTCCAGGTTCCGGGTGCCGGTGATGTGCTGGATGGAGCCTGAGTTCAAGAACAGCAGTCCCTTGGCCACGGCGTGGTTGAACAGGTGGAATAGGGCCCCGGCGATGCCCAGGGGTGTACCCAGGGCCAGGCCCAGCACGATGTAGCCGACCTGGCTGATGGAAGAGTAAGCCAGCATTCTCTTGATGTCCTTCTGGCCGAGGGCCAGCAGGGCGGCCACCACCATGGAGATGGTGCCCAGGGCCATCAACAGCTGCGACAGGGCCGGGGTCAGGCCGATGACGCTGTAGATAATTCTGAACAGGGCGTAGATACCCGAAACCTTGATCAGCAGGCCAGACAGCATGGCCGAAATGGGAGCCGGGGCCGAGGGGTGGGCGTCGGGTAACCAGGCATGGAAGGGCACCAGGGCCGCCTTAAGACCAAAGCCCATGATGAAGAAGGCCACGCAGACCCCCAGCACCAGCCTGGCCTGCAGGTCCTGAAGTCCCTGGGCCACGGCCTGGAAGTTAAGGCTGCCCGTCATCCCGAAAATGACGGTGATGCTGAGCAGGGCGAAGGCCGAGGCCACCACTGAAAGCATCAGGTACTTGAAGGAGGCTTCCAGCTCGTCATAGCCCAGGCCGAAGGCCACCAGGGCGTAGGACGCCACGGCGGCCACTTCCAGGAACAGGTACACCGAGAACAGGTCCGGGACCAGCACCAGGCCGTTCATGCCGGCGATCATCACCAGGAACAGGGCGTAAAAGGTTGACTTGTGCCCGTAATGCTCCAGGTAGTCAATGGAAAATAGCGAGATGCACAGGCTGACCAGGGAGATGGTGAACAGCATGAACAGGTTGAACCCGTCCAGGGCCACCTGCAGGTTGACCCGTTCCCCCAGCCAGTTCAGGTTCTGGACGATGACACCCTGGTTGAAAATGGGCTTGACCAGCAGGATGGCGTTGAACACCAGGAAAGCCAGAGCGGCGTTGGTCAGCACGTCGGGCAGCAGTTTCTTAGAAAACTTTCCTACCAGAGGCAGAAAGGCAGCTACCAGTAACGGAATGACAATGAATGAGAAAACCACCGCTCCTCCTCTATTTTAATAACTGAAGTATTATCCAGACGACGACCACCAGGCCGCCGACGGTCCAGGCCAGGTAATTGGCATACTGGCCGTTATGGGCTTTCTGCAGCAGGCCGGTAAAAGTCCGGCCCGTTGCCGTTACCAATTTTTCGTAGAGATAATCGATCGGCCGGTCGACGAACCGGAACAGCAGCCGGCTCAGCCACTGCAGGAACTTCACGCCCTGCTCGTAGAGGTCAAAAAACCGGGCTTCGGACAGGTCATACAGCTTGTGCAGAACCGGCAGGTTGTGAATCGGCTCGGAGGCCAGGTAGGCCTTCTTGCCGCCGCGGTTCCAGCCATAAAGATGAATGCCCAGGGCAATGATCAGGCAGAGGATGGAAACCCCGGCCACCGGGTTGAACAGGTCCAGGGCATGTGAGGTGAAGTCCAGGTGTTCCCCGGCCTCCACGTGTCCGCTGAGGATGGGCTGGATGAAATTCTGCAGGGGCAGCTTGTTATACACACCGAAGGTAATACACAGGGCGGCCAGGATGAGAATCGGCAGGACGATCGGGGCCTCGCTTTCCCGGGTTTTCGGGACCTCCGTTGAACGCGGTCCGAAGAAGACCGAGTGCCCGGCCTTAAGGAAGGAAGCGAAGGTGAAAATCGCTCCCACCCAGGCGGCAATGGCGAAAATCGGGTAGCCGGTTTCCAGCGCTCCGTGGAAGACCATTTCTTTGGAAACGAACCCGTTCAGCGGCCAGACGCCCGAGATGGCCAGGGCGCAGACCACAAAGCCGGCCGCGGTCCAGGGCATCTCCCGGGCCAGACCGCCGAGTTTCTTCAGCTCGGTGGTGCCGGTCCGGTGTTCCACCGACCCGGAGCTGAGGAACAACCCGCACTTGTACATGGCGTGGTTGATCATGTGGAAGATGCCGCCGGCAATGCCGATGGGAATGGCCGTGCCCACGCCCAGCACCATGTAGCCCACCTGGCTCACGGCGTGGAAGGACAGCAGCTTCTTGAAATCTTTCTGAATCAGGGCCATGAAAACGGCGAAGACGATGGTGGCCGCGCCGATAATCATCAGCAGGATGGACAGCCCGCTGCCCACCTTGAGCTCGAAGAAATCGAGGGTGATGCGGGCCAGCAGGTAAATACCCAGGAGTTTCTCGAAGGAAGCCGGCATGAAGGCCATGAAGCTCACCGGGGCATCCAGGGCGGCGTCGGGAATCCAGGTGTGAAAGGGCATGGCCCCGGCCTTGCCGATGGCCCCGATCATCATCAGGACGAAGGCGGCCACGGTCAGGCCGTGCGGCTCTACCTGGATTTTATCCATGGTCAGGGTGCCGGTGGAAGCCCAGAGCAGGCCAATGCCCAGGATCATGGCAAAATCGCAGAAGCCGCCGATGATCAGCGATTTGACCGCCGTCCGGTGCGAGGTCGGTTTCAGCCCGAGGGTGACCAGGGCATAAGTGGTTATCAGCAGGGCTTCCCAGAAGAAGACCAGCAGGACGAAGTTGTTGGCCAGCACCGCCCCGTTGGAGAAGGCGGCCGCCAGGAAGACATAACCGTAATATTCCCGGACCCGCGGGTGGTTTTGCATCTTGACCGCCGAGTAGAGGCAGATCAGGAAAAGGAAGCCGCTCAGGGCCAGCAGGATGAAGGACGAGAAATGGTAGAGCCTGAGGTCAAAATTTATGCCCAGGCCGAGCCAGTCGGCCACCAAGCTCAGGTTTCTTTGCGAAAACAGGACGAAACCTAGATACAGCAGCGCGCCCGAGCTCAGCACCGACAGGACTTCCCGCAGGTACTTGACCCTGGAGGGAATGAGCAGCAGCACCACTGCCACCGCGGCCGGAACCAGAATTGGCCATAATAAAGTTGTTGGACTCATCTTAGCCACCAGCTGATGTGAGTTGTTGCCATCTGGACGAGTTTCATCGGGTAGGCCACCAGCAACCCGGCCACCACCGACAGCACGGCCAGGGTGGCCACCACCCCGACCATGGATGGGGTCTTCTCCGGGGCCGGGATCTTGGGTTCACCCAGGAAAACCAGGGCGAACACCCGGAGCAGGTAGAACATGGTCAGCACCGCGGTGAACAGGGCCAGGGCTGCCACCCAGACCTGGTCCGCCTGGACCGTGCCCATGATGACCAGGAGCTTGGAGAAGAAACCGCCCAGAGGCGGCAGTCCGATAACCGAGAAAGCACATATCAGGAAAGAGATCGCCGTGATGGGCATGGTCTTGATCAGCCCGCCCATCTCTCTTATATCACGTTTATGCGTGGCATGGATGACTATGCCGGCGCAAAGGAACAAGCCGGCCTTGGCCAGCCCGTGCATCAGGATAAACAGCAGGGAGCCGGAGATGGCCGTGGGCGTGGCCACGCTCAGGCCCAGGAAAATATAGCCGATCTGGCTGACCGTGGAATAGGCCAGAATCCTCTTGAAGTCATTCTCCACCGTGGCCGCGCCGGCCGCCACCAGGCTGGACAGGACGGCCAGGATGATGATGGCCTGCTGCCAGTCGGGTGGAATCTTGAAGGTATAGAGGAACAACCTGGCATAGGCATAGACGCCGATCTTGACCAGGACGGCGGCGTGCAGCAGGGCGGTAACCGTGGTCGGGGCCACGCCGGCATCCGGCAGCCAGGTGTGCAGGGGAACGGTGGCCGACTTGGAGAACATGCCGAACAGGATCAGCAGCACGGCGGTTCCGGAGATGGCCACTCCGCGCATATCCACCAGGTTGAAAGTCCCGGTCTGCCCGTAGATGAGGATGAAGCCCAGCAGCATGACCACGGCCCCGCCGAAGGTGACCAGGAAGGCCTTATCGGCCTTGAGGATGTAATCCTTCTGCCGGTAGAACCCGATCAGCCGCCAGCAGGCGATGGCAATGATTTCCCAGAACAGGTACATGAAGACCAGGCTGCTGGAGAACACCAGTCCCATCATGGAGCCGATGAACAGGACCACCATCAGGTAGTATTCATTCTGGTGGTCTTCGTGGTGGATGTAGCCGAGCGAGTAGACGATGATCAGGAAGCCGATGAACGAGGAAACGATGGCCATGAAGATGGACAGGGGGTCGATGACCAGGACGAAATCCAGACCCAGGGCCAGGCTCTTGGACCAGATGACCTCGCCGCCCTTCATGGCCTGGGGAATCAGGGTCAGGGGGAGAACCGCGGTGATGGCTCCCAGCAGGACCGACCAGGCGGAACGGAGGCGGGGCGAGATGGCTCCGGCCAGAGGCACCAGCAACGAACCCAAAATCGGAATAAAAATGGTAAGAAGGGTAATGGCTTCTACTTTCATGAGTTATTGAGTATATTAAAATAAAAAACTTATTGTCAAGAATTTAACACAAGAATTTCACAAAATATTAAGGAGTTTTTTCACAGGATGTTCACCTCCTTTTCCACATGGGCCGAGCAAAAAATTTATTTACTTTTTTTTATCAAAATCTGGTAAAATCCCTTGTCAGAAGGAAAACGGACATGAGCATTAACCTGATCGAAGTCAAAACCAGGCCCCAGCTTAAGACCTTTATTTACCTGCCCGAAAAACTCCACCAGGATCAGCCCAACTGGGTTCATCCCATCTACATGGATGAGTGGGCCTATTTTAACCCCAAAAAGAACAAGGCCTTCAGTTATTCAGATACGTTGATGTTGCTGGCCGAGAAAGACGGCCAGGTGGTGGGCCGGGTGATGGGCATCATCAACCATCGTTACAACGAGGTCCGCAACGAAAAGACCGCCCGCTTCGGTTATCTGGAGAGCATCCAGGACCAGGCCGTGGTCCATGCCCTGCTGTCGCGGGTCGAGCAGTGGGCCAGGGAAAAGGGCATGACCAGAATAATCGGGCCCTATGGCTTTTCCGACCAGGACCCCGAGGGTTTCCTAATCAAGGGCTTTGAAAACCGGGCCACCATCGCCACCTACTACAATTTCGAATGGCTGCCGGAGATGGTGGAAAAGGAAGGTTACAGCAAGGACATCGATTATTTTGTCTATAAGATAGAGGTGCCCAAGGAAATTCCCGAAATCTATTCCAAGATTGCCGAGCGAATTCTTAAAAAGGGAAATTTCAAGATCCTGGAATTCAGAAAGCGCAAGGAAATCAAACCCTGGATCAGGCCCATCCTGTCCCTGATGAACGAAACCTACGTGGAGAGTAATATCTACGGCTATGCACCCCTGGATGAAAAGGAGATGGATGACCTGGCCAGGAAATACCTGCCGGTTCTCGACCCCAGGTTCATCAAGGGGGTTCTGAAGGACGGCCAGGTGGTGGCCTTCATCGTGGCCATTCCCGATATGACTGCCGGCATCAAGAAAGCCCGGGGGCGACTGTTCCCGTTTGGTTTCATCCATGTCCTGAGGGCCCAGAAGAAGACCAAGCAGCTGGACCTGCTCCTGGGGGCCATAAAGAAAGAATACCGGGGCATGGGCCTGGACGCCCTGATGGGCGTGGCCCTGCTGAGCTCGGCCCAGAAAGCCGGCTTTGAGATCATGGATACTCACCACGAGATGGAGGCCAACGTCAGGGTCCGGTCTGAGATGGAAAGGCTGGGCGGCAAAATCTATAAGGTGTACCGGGTTTACCAGAAGGCCCTGGTCTGAGCCGCGCTCCCGGCCTTCCTGATTAGCTCCTTAACTACTTGACCTCGGCCCAGTTGCGGCCCCAACCCAGGCGCACTTTAAGTGGGACCTTCAGGGAACAGATATTTTCCATACCGTCCCGGACCAGGGGCTCGACCGTGGCCCGTTCCTTCTCGGGCACCTCGAACACCAGCTCGTCGTGAACCTGTAGTATCATCCTGGTCTTAAGCCCCCGCGCCTTCAGCTCGCGGTATATCTTAACCATGGCCAGCTTGATGATGTCGGCGGCCGAGCCCTGGATCGGGGTATTCAGGGCCATCCGGCGCCCGGCCTGGAAAGTGTTGTTGTCGGGGCTTTTCAGTTCGGGTATTTGGCGCTGGCGGCCAAAGAGCGTTTCGGCATAACCCCTATCGCGGGCCTCCTCGACCACCCGGTCAAGGTATTCCCTGACCTTCTTATGCTCCTCAAAGTAACGGTCTATGAATTTCTGGGCCTCGGAGGTGGAGGTCTCCAGTTCTTTAGCCAGGGAAAAGGCGGAGGTCCCGTAGATTATGCTGAAGTTTATGATTTTAGCCCGGCGCCTCATTTCCTCGGGGAACAACTCCCCCGCCGGTCCGAACACCAGCCGGGCCGTCTCGCTGTGGACGTCCCGGTCGCTGCGGAAAGTTTCCAGCAGAAGCGGGTCTTCTGACAGGTGGGCCAGCAGTCGCAGTTCGATCTGCGAATAATCGGCCGAGAGCAGAAGGTGGCCATCCTCGGGAATAAAGGCCTGGCGAATCCGTTTTCCCAGCTCGCCCCGGGCTGGAATGTTCTGCAAGTTGGGGTCGGATGAAGATAGCCGGCCGGTGGCCGTCACCGTCTGGTTGTATGAGGTATGGACCCGCCCTGTTTCCGGGTTGACCAGCTCGGCCAGGGCATCGGTATAGGTGGACTTGAGCTTGGACAGCTGTCGATATTCCAGGACCGCTCCGGCCAGGGGATGCAATAGGGCCAGCTCTTCCAGGATGTCGGTGGCCGTGGACAGCCCCCGGGTAATCCGGGTCTTCTTGCTGGCCGGAAGGTTAAGCTTGTAGAACAGGACCTGGCTGAGCTGCTGGGGGGAGTTGATGTTAAATTCCTGCCCGGCCATCTCGTAAATCTTCTTTTCCAGGCGGCGGAGCTGGCCGGCCAGCTCGGCCCCCATCTCCTTAAGTAGTTTCAGGTCCAGCCGGACGCCAGCCATCTCCATTTCGGCCAGCACCTCAATTAATGGAAGCTCTATTTCCCGGTAGAGCCAGTCCAGTTTCCGAGCCTCGATTTTTGGCCAGAGGACCCGGCTGAGGCTCATGGCCAGATGGGCATCCTGGCAGGCGTACTCGGCCGCCCTGTCCACGGGGACGAGGTCCATGGTCAGCTGCTTTTTACCCTTTCCGACCAGGCTATCAAAAGGAATCTTGGCTTCCTGCAGGTAATAGGCGGCCAGTTTATCAAGGTTATGCTTGCCCCAGTTGGGTTCAAGCAGATAGGACAGGACCATGGTATCGAGGTGGATACCCTGGAGCTGAAGACCTTCTCTTTTGAGGACGATGTAATCATATTTAATGTTCTGGCCTATTTTTTTGAGGTCCGGGTTCTCCAGCAGGGGTTTGAGTGCCTTGAGCACGTATTCAGCCGGGAGCTGGGTGGGGGCCAGCGGATAGTTATGCCGCAAAGGGATATAAAAGGCTTGACCTGGCCTGAGCGAAAAAGATAAGCCCACCAGCCGGGCCCGGGTCGGAAAGAGGTTGGTGGTTTCGGTGTCGAGGGCTATTTCCCCGGCCTGGCCGGCGGCGCGAAGGAATTGCTGGAACGAGTCTCTGTCCAGGATGGTCTGGAAATCCCGGCCGGCGCTTTCCTTTTTATTTAAATACTGTGGAATAAAACTGGTGAATTCCAGCTCGCGGTAGAGATCGACCAGAGTCTCGCTGTCAGGTTCCTGCGGCTTGAAAGTCTCCAGGTTGAGTTCCAGGTCGAGGTTGTCTTCTACCCGGACCAGCTTCCGGCTCAATTCCAGGCGGTCCAGGTTGTTCTTGAGGCTTTCCCTGATCCGGGGGTTCTTGACCCGCTCCAGGTTGGCCACCAGGTTATCGAGCGAGCCGAACTCCTGGATCAGGTTCTTGGCGGTTTTTTCCCCCACTCCAGGGACCCCGGGGATGTTGTCCGAGGCGTCTCCCCAGAGGGCCAGGACGTCGGCCACCAGCCCGGCCGGGACCCCGAAATATTCCTCGGCCGTTTTTACCTCTTTGTCCTTGAGCAGGGCCCGGAACTCCGGCTCCAGGCTCTGGTCGATCAGATATAGGTTACGAGCCGGGTTGTAAATCGCCACCCTGGGACCGAGTACCTGCAGCAGGTCTTTGTCAGTGGTAACGATGATGGTGCAGACTTTCTTCCCCGAAGCCTTCCGGGCCAGGGTGGCCAGGACATCGTCAGCTTCATAGTCGGTGTATTCAAAAAGGGGAATCCGGCGGGCGGTGATTACCCTTTTCAGTACCGGGACCTGGACGACCAGGTCCTGGGGCATCGGCCGGCGCCCGGCCTTGTATTCGCGGTAGGCCTGGTGCCTCAGGGTGGGGGCCCCGGTATCAAAAACCACTCCCAGGTACTCCGGCTTTTCTTCTTCTATTATCTTATTCAGGGTATTGATGAAGCCATAGATGGCGTTGGTGGGAAACCCGGCCGAGTTAGCCAGCTTCTGGATGGCGTAATAGGAGCGGTAAAGAAGCGAGTTGCCGTCAATCAGGAAAAGCCTTCCGGGTGTCATTCGAGAAACTTGTCGTACTTCCCTTCGACGATTTCGTCCAGCACGTCGGCATGAAGTTCTTCCACCAGCTTCTGGATGATTTCCTGGAGGTTGGGTTCGTTGAGATGGGAGGAGTAAGAAGCCCGCTTGGAGGAGATAATCCGGCCGGCCAGGTAAATCAGGGATTCGACGTAATTAAAGGTCGGGCCCTTGTCCTGGGTCTGGACCATAAGGGTGTGGCCCTTGTATTCAATCGCGGTGTTATAACCTTCCATCCTCGGCGCACCTTTTAGTCTGATTATACTCTAATTAATACCGTCCGCAAGAGAAAAAACTGGGCCCGGCTTCGGTTGACAACCCGGTCCAAGCTGGTATAATACTTGGTCATAAAAGGATAAACCCATGGTTATCGATGTCAACGAGATTCCCCGCGAGGGATTGCACGTCGACCAGGATTTTGACTTCGTCAGTCTGGACCTGGTGGAGGAAGATGCCGTCTTCCTGCAACCGACCCATGCCGAGGTGGAAGTCAGAAAGGTTGGAAGCGATGTTCAGGTCAGGGGCCGGATTAACACCAGGCTGAGTTTCGTCTGCAGCCGCTGCCTGAGGCCTTTTGAATACTGTGTGGATTCCGTATTTGACCTGGTTTACCTGCCCGAAGAGCTGGACGAGATGAAGGAAGAACTGGAGGAGGAAGACCTGGACCGCTTTTTCTACTACCACCAGCAGCTGGACCTGAGGGAAATTGTCCTGGAGCAACTGAACCTGAGCTTCCCCCTGCGTCCGCTATGCTCGGAGGATTGCGAGGGCATCTGCCCGGTCTGCGGGGAACTGGTCAACCAGGGGAAGTGTTCCTGCCAGGTCCACGAGTCCGACTCCAGGCTGGAAAAATTAAAATCTTTTTTGAGAGATAAGAAATAAATGCCAAACCCAAAAAGAAGACATTCACATTCCAGGAAAGGCAAGAGAAGGTCCCATGACCACCTGACTCTGCCCTCTTTCTCGCTCTGCCCGAACTGCGGCAGCCCCAAGCTGCCCCACCGGGCCTGCCCGGAATGCGGTTATTATAAGGGACGGCAGGTCATCGAGGGCCAGGAACAGTAGGCGAGTTCCTGTTATGACGGTTGGGTGCAGGGCTGGGGCCGGGATAACCTTCCGGCCGGAAAAAAGCCACGACCGGAAAAAAACCGTCCTGCCTGCCGGCTGGAACCCGGGTGGAGCCAGAGCCGACCGGCTGAGCCTGTGCTTCCGGTCCGCAGAAAAATTGTTGCAAATTTTATTTAAAAAGATAGACTATTTACCGCACCGTACGGAAATTCGACGGGGATAGAGGGCATTTAAGATCATGGTCGATAATTTGGGTGCAGTTGATTTTTTAAGCCAGGACCCCGCCGGGCAATCTTTTCCGGGAGTGGCCTGATGATTTTTGCCGACAGAGTTTCGCTGGTCACGGGTGCGTCCCAGGGCATCGGCGAGGCCATCGCCGAAGAACTCGGCCGCGAAGGAGCCACCGTGATTCTGGTGGATGTCCAGAAAGACAAGCTGGAACAGGTGGCTTCCAGGCTGGCTGGCCTGGGGATCAGGGCCCTGCCTTATGAAGCCGACGTAACAGATTCAACCCGGGCGGCCCAGGTCGTGGACGAAGTCGTGGGCACCCTGGGGAGGCTGGACCACCTGGTCAACAATGCTGGCATTACCCGCGATTCCCTGCTTCTGCGAATGAAGGAAGAAGACTGGGACCTGGTGCTCCGGGTCAACCTCAAGGGTGCTTTCAATTTTTCCCGGGCAGCCCTGAAACCGATGTTTACCGCCAGGTACGGCCGCATCGTTAATATTGCCTCGGTCGTTGGCCAGATGGGCAATTTCGGCCAGACCAATTACGCCGCCTCCAAGGCCGGGCTGATCGGTTTTTCCAAGTCGCTGGCCCGGGAAGTGGCGGCCCGTGGAATTACGGTTAACTGCGTGGCCCCGGGTTATATCGCCACCCCGATGACGGAAAAATTGCCGGAAGAGGTTAAGAAAGCTTTTCTTGATATCATTCCAATGAAAAGGTTCGGCTTTCCGGTGGAAGTGGCCCGGGCGGTAAAATTCCTGTGCTCGGACGAGGCCGCCTACATCACCGGTCAGGTGATCAATGTCAACGGCGGAATGTACATGTAATAAAAAAATATTAAATTGGAGGTAACCATGGAGAGAGAAGAACTCTTAAAGAAGGTTAAGAGCATCGTGGCGGACAAGCTGAATATCGGCGAAGAACAGATTACCGAGAATGCTTCCTTCACCCAGGACCTGGGTGCCGATTCTCTGGATACCGTCGAGCTGGTCATGGCCCTGGAGGATGAGTTCGGTCTGAACATTCCCGACGACGAAGCCGAGAAACTGAACACAGTGGGCAAAGCCCTGGATTATATCCTGGAGCATTACAAGGGAAAATAAGTCCCCCCTGGCTACCTTGTTGTTCCAACGCGGAAATTTTCTGTGACTTCTCTAACTATGCCGGCAAGAAGAGTGGTTATTACCGGTCTGGGGCTGGTAACGCCGCTGGGTCTGGGGGTGGAGTCCAACTGGCAGGCGCTCCTGGCCGGGCGGTCGGCCATCGGCCGGATTACCCGCTTTGACCCGGAGCGCTTTCCAACCCGGATTGCCGGGGAAATCAAGAATTTTGACGTCCAGCAGTTTATCGACCGGAAAGAAGCCCGCAAGATGGACCTGTTCGTCCAGTACGCCATAGCCGCGGCCGAGCTGGCCGTTCAGGACTCGGGCATTGATACTGCCCTTCTCCAGGGAGAGCGGACCGGAGTTTATGTCGGTTCGGGAATCGGCGGCATAGGCTCGATTGAAGAAACCCACCGGGTCCTGCTGGAAAAGGGGCCGGACCGGGTCTCGCCGTTTTTCATCATCCAGACCATAATCAACGAGGCCCCCGGGCATATTTCCATCCGCTACCGGGCCAGCGGCCCCAACCTGGCCAATGCCACTGCCTGCAGTACCGGGGCCCACGCCATCGGCGAAGCCTTTCGGATGATCAAGCTGGGTCTGGCCGACCGGATGATCGCCGGCGGGGCCGAGGCTCCCATCACCCCGCTGAGCCTGGCCGGCTTCTGCAACATGAAAGCCCTGTCGGAGAGGAACGATGAACCGGAGAAGGCCTCCCGGCCTTTCGATGCCCGGCGGGACGGTTTCGTCATGAGCGAGGGAGCCGGGATTGTCCTGCTGGAGGAACTGGAGTCTGCCCTGAAGCGCGGGGCCAGGATTTACGCCGAGGTCCTGGGCTACGGGCTAAACAGCGATGCCTACCATGTGACCGCTCCCAGCCCGGACGGTGACGGGGCGGCCCGGGTGATGAGGATGGCTCTCCAGGATGGTGGGGTCAGCCCGGATGAGGTCCAGTACATAAATGCCCACGGGACCTCTACCCAGTACAACGATAAGACCGAGACCCTGGCCGTAAAGAAGGTTTTCGGGGAAGGGGCAAAAAAAGTCGGGGTGAGCTCCACCAAGTCCATGACCGGCCACCTGCTGGGAGCCGCCGGGGGATTGGAAACCGCCATCACCGCCCTGGCCATCTTCCACCAGGTAATGCCGCCGACCATAAATTATGAATTCCCCGACCCGGAGTGCGACCTGGATTACGTGCCCAATTCTGCCCGGCCGGCGGAAATAGTGCATGCCCTGACCAACTCCTTTGGTTTTGGCTGGACCAACGCCTGCCTGCTCCTCAAGAAATTCGAATAAGAAAGTAATCAGGACAAGCTTACTGGTGGAGCCCCCGGGTTGCTTTCTCGGTCGGTTGGTTCAGAGCATTCTGCATGTTTCCCGGAAAGTAAAAGCCGCAAAGGCAATGAAAAGTGCTCTCCGGTCCTGCTAAGGATACGGCCAGTAATGTAGAGCTACGCTGGCTTAAAACCGAGGCCGGGGCAGCCTTCATCCAGTTCAGGGCTTTGACTCACCCTGTTCTTCAACCACCGGTAGAACCAGGCGATTATGGGCGGAGCGATGCTCGCCGATGCTGCTGACCCTGATGGCCGGCAGGTCCATGACCACGCACTTGTTCTCGCAGATTCCACAGCCGATGCAGGTATCAACGTTGACAAAAGGAGCCAGGTTGGTGGCTACCACCCCTTCCGGAGTCAGAGTATCAACTTTTACCAGCTGGATGGCCTTGGGGGAAACCGGGCAGTGTTCCTCGCAGACGATGCAGGGCTTGCCCAGGGCATAGGGCAGACAGCGGGTCTTATCCACCCAGGCCGTCCCTATCTTGACCGTGACCTTTTCCTCTACGGTCAGCTCCCTGATGGCTCCGGTCGGGCAGACCTGGGTGCAGAGCGAGCAGTAGTATTCGCAGTAACCTATCCTCGGGACCAGCACCGGGGTCCAGACCCCTTCCGGCCCGGCTTCGGTGAGGGCCGGGTGCAGGGCGTTGGTCGGGCAGACTTTCATACATTCTCCACACTTAACGCAGCGGCCCAGGAATTCAGGTTCGGGCAGGGCCCCGGGGGGCCTGATGAGGGCCGGGTTGGACCGCCGGCGGAGCGGGCTGATCTTGAAAATCGGGGCCAGGACCAGTCCGGTGATCGAGGTCAGGAGCACCCGTCGACGGTTGAGGTCCACTCCCTGCATTTTCTCCGCTTTCCAGCCCAGCGGAAAGGAGATGGCAGCGGTCGGGCAGATGGCAGCGCAGGTCTCGCAATAGATACATTCCGAGCTGCGCCACTCCCCTGCCGGGTAAGGCCGGGCATTGGTCTGGCAATGGATGGAACAAAGGTGGCAGTTTATGCATTTCTCCGGGTCAATTTTCAGTTTGAAGAGGTTAAAACGCGAGGCGAGTCCCAGCAATGCCCCGGCCGGGCAGAGGTAACGGCACCAGAACCTTTCTTTCCGGGCATTGAGCAGAATGACCAGAAGGAACAACCCGCCAATCAACAGGGCATTCTGAAACACACCGTTGAGGGCCAGGTTGCCGGCGGCCTGGCTGATGCCCTGGCCAAGACTCTTAAGGCCGAGCCAGTAGGCCAGGTTGCCGGACTGGGCCAGTCCAAAATTAACGAGCGGTGAGATAAACACCGCAAAGGAACGGTAGAGGAAAGACAACGGGTCGAGGTAGCCGACCAGGTTGACCGCAAACAGACTGGCGGCCACCACCGCAAGCAGGACCAGGTACTTCGGGGCCAGGCTGGCCTGGTCGTCCTTTCGGGGTTTCAGCACCCTGGCCTTCTTAAATATAAAGGAGAAAAACTGATGGACAGACCCCAGGGGACAGAGCCAGCCGCAGACAAACCTTCCGAGAAGCAAGGTAGCGGCCAGGGTTATAAGAGACAGAAGCAGGGCAGCGTAGATGGCCCTGGAGGCGATGGAAGCGGTCAGGAAGAGGAGCGGGTCGAAGTGAAAGAATCGTTCGACCGTGGTTTTCAGGTAATCTTCTCCCGGGTAGTGGGTCTTCAGGAACAGGATGAAAAAAATCAGGAAAAAACCGGCCTGGGTCAGGATGCGCAGCCGCTGCAACCAGAAATATTTTTTAGACCGCTCTCTTTTCAATTCTGACTTTCTCCAGTTCAAATTTACCCAGTCCCCGGCTCTGGGCCAGTTTCAGGAAAGCCAGTTCCTGGGGCTTGAGCTCAAAAAAAGTCGCGCCGTAGGCATCCACGGCCACCGGGTCCACTCCGGCCACCACCGTTTTCTGCAGCCTGGTGTCGGACACCCGGCCGCCCTGCGGCCCGTTGCGGAACAGAACCCGGTAGGCATCGAGAACTGTCAGGGTCGGCTTGAAGAAGGCGCCCAGGTCGACCACGGCCTGGTCGATTTTCTGATGAAGCTGGTTTCTATTTCCGCCAACTGCTCCCAGCCAGTTCTTTAGGCCGAGTGTCACCCGGGACAGGCTGTGGACCTTGGCGATGGGCACGTTGATGAGTTTATCGGCTTCGACAAAGTCCTGGAAGACCTCCCATTCCTTCAGCCACTCACCTTTCAGGGTCATTTTTTTGAGACGCTGTTCATCGGTGAACAGGACCTTGGCCCCGGCCGCCCTGGCCGCGTCCTGAATCCCCGAACGGGCATAGCAGCGCTTGGGCTGGTTGATGGTGTGGTCCATCACCACCACTTCCTTGGCTCCGGCTTCCAGGGACATGGCCACCAGGGCAGCCACCACTTCCGGGTTGGTGCAGGCGGCCATTTCCGGGGTCCGGTCCCAGCCGATGTTGGGCTTGATCAGAACCTTATCGCCCCGGCTGATGAACCTGGACATGCCACCCAGGACCTTGATGGCTTCCCGGGTGATGGCGGCCGGAGATTCTCCCTCGACCACGGCTAGCTCTGGACCGGCTGACTGCGCCAGAACCCCGGGCGCAAATTTCAGGGCCAGGCCGCCGACAACCAGGTTCTTGAGAAAGTCTCGTCTTTCCATTTTTTTAACCTTTTCCTAGAGATTTAACGTATTCCATGATACCACGAAACAGCCCGGTGGCTACAGCTTCCCGGTAGGTTTCTGTCTTCAGGGCAGTCTCTTCCTTGGCATTGGAAAGATGGGAGGCCTCCACCAGGACGGCCGGCATTTCGCTGCCGATCAACACCCAGAAAGGACCGCCCTTGACTCCCAGGTCATCCCGCGGGCCAAAGTTGTGCTTGAGGTGTTCCAGCAGGTTGCGGTGAATTTTTTCGGCCAGGTCGCGGGACTCTTCGTATTTGGAATTCTTGATTATCTTGTCCACGATCAGTTTCATTTCCCGGATATTCTTGGTGGAGGAAGCGTTTTCCCTGGCGGCCAGTTCGTTAACCGCCGGGTCGGGGCTGAAGTTCAGGTAGAAGGTTTCGACACCGGTTCGGTTTTTCCTGGGGCTGGCATTCAGGTGTATGGAGATGAACAGGTCGGCCCCTTTCTGGTTGGCGATCGAGGTGCGTTTTTCAAGTGGCAGGGAAAGGTCGCTGTCCCGGGTCAGGAAGACCTCAAACTTACCCTGGGTTTCCAGCATGCTCTTAAGCCGCCTGGCCAGGTCCAGGGCCACATCTTTTTCTTTAAGTCCGGAAGGACTCATACAGCCCGGGTCGCTGCCGCCATGGCCCGGGTCCAGCACGATGCGCTTTACTCCCAGGCCAAGCTGCCTGACCAGGGAGTATCCGCTTCCGGCCGGCGAAGGAGGCCTGGGTGAGCTGCTCTCGGCGCCCCCAGCCGCTTCGCTTGCTGGGCGAGAGCCCTCTGCACGGGGTTTGGGCGGAGCGGCCTGTGCCCCCGAACCCTGGCCGGCTGGACGTTCAGACTTAGCCGTGGAAGGAGGAGTTGAAACTGTTGTGGCATTACCCCGCAGGTAAATATCCAGCACCAGGCGGGGTGGGTCCTTGAGGTAATAAATTTTTTCATATTGCTTGGCCCCCGGCACCAGCTCCACGGTCAGCCGGACGGTGGAAGGGTTCTTTTGAGCCAGCCGGAGGGTCTTAACGCCGGCTGAATTGATGACGTAAGAAGTGCCGTGCAGCCCGGGCTGGAGACGGGCCTGGAAAATATCCAGGTATAGCCGTTCCGGGTCTTTCAGCTCGGCCGAGTAGAACTCGCGGATTTTTTCTATTTCCAGGACAACGCGGAAAAAGTCCGGATGCTGGTGATAGCGCAGGCTGGAAACCCCGGCCCTGGGGTCGGTCTGCTGGCCGGTGGAGGTGGAGAGAAGAACTAGCAGGAAGAACAGGCACCAGACCGGCTGCAGTTTCTTGGGCATCAATATATTTTTATCTTCTATACAGTAAATACCAGCAAGCCGGTTTTAAATCAACCGCGGCGAAAAATCAGGCTCCGTACTTCTTGAGCTTGAGGGCGCAGGCCAGCATCAGCGGCATGGCCTGGAGCGAGGGGAAACGGCCGAGACTGCCCCGGGCGCAGTCTCTTTCTGTAAACCGGCTGACCTCATCAGCCGGAGCCCGGTCCGAAACCAGGACGAAAGGATTGGGGTGCCAGGAATGTGATTTCAGTACCGAGGGCGTCGAATGGTCGGAGGTGACGACCAGGACCTCGGGTCGGAGTTGCCAGAGGCGCGGGATAAACCGGTCAATGTCTTCGATGGCCTTGACCTTGTCCTCGTAGCGCCCGTCTTCGCCGGCCGAATCAGTTTTCTTGAAGTGGAGGTAAAAAAAGTTATAACGGTCGTAATTTTTTTCCAGGACGTTGAAGATGTCCTCGGTGCTCGGCCCGACCCCCAGCACTTCCATCCCGAGTAACCTGGTCAGGCCCCGGTACATCGGGTAGTTGGCGATGGCGGCCGGCTTGATCTGGTAGAGCTCGGCCATAGAAGGCAGGTTGGAGGGAAACTTGGAAAAGCCACGGAGGAGTGCATAGTTAGCTTTGGGTTCGGCCGCCAGGACTTTCTTCAGTTCTTCCAGGAAACTGTTGATGATGCCGGCGGTGAATTCGGCCTCCGGGGCCAGGGCTCTGGCCGGGACAGCCGGCTTGCCTTCTTTCTGGGGGTCGGCATCGGTCAGGGCGTCTGATAAACCGGGCCCGGAGAGCCTGAGAACAAACCGGTGCTCCTTTCCGGGGAAAAGGCTGACCCGGATTCCGTTTATCTCCGAAACCTTCTTGTTTATCAGCTCGCAGAGCATCTGGTTTTCTTCGGTGGCAATGCGCCCGGCCCGCCGGTCGATCACCAGGCCCTCCCGGAGGGTGGCAAAGTTGCCCCGGGCCACCACGTCTTCCCGGCCGACTTCCACCCCGCTGCCCATGGCTTCCAGTATCCCGCGACCAAGTTGATAGCGGAGCGGGTCGTAGCCGAAGAGGGCCAGGTGGGCCGGGCCCGAACCCGGGGTGATGCCCATAAGGACCGGGTCGGTCAGGCCACAGACCCCCCGCCTGGCGGTTTCGTCCAGGTTCGGCTTGTGAGCTGCCTCAAGCTCAGTCTGGCCGTTGACCGGAAGGCCGCCCAGGCCATCCATCACCAGTAAGATTATTTTGGAGTCCGTCGGTTGAGCTAATTCTCTGGCTAAATCTTCCCAGTTCATGCCTTTATTATATGGGACACTCTCGTTTTAATCAATAATCCTCAGCTGTCCGTTCCAGGTTATGGCGTTTCGAGTGGCAAAAATATAAAATGTATCCGTCAGCCCGGTCGGGATCAACCTCATAACCCCAGGCAGCCACGGGTCCTGTCCCGGCACAGAATTAAAACTCTGGGTCGGACCCCATGCCGGGCCATACCAGCGGCAACTTTCTACTTTTACGATAGTTAGGTAAAATGATAACCCCGCACAGGAAGAATTAAACCCGGGCCTCGTCTAATAGATTGAGGCTCAAGAAGTGAGTAGTTTATGGACGAAAACCAGGCCGTCAGACTGGCGCAGCAGGGAGACGAGGAGGCTTTTGCCATGCTGGTAAAAGCCTACCAGAACAGGGTCTTCGGGCTGGCCGTCAACGTGGTGCATAACCGCGAGACCGCCGACGACCTGGCCCAGGAAATATTCCTGAAGGCCTATCTGTCGCTGTCCAGGTTCAGGTTCGAATCGGAGTTTGGCACCTGGCTTTACCAGATTGCCATCAATCACATCCGTGATTATCTCAGGAAGCATAAGAAGGAAAAAAACGACCTGAGGCTGGATGACATCCCGGAACCCGGGTTGCCCGAGAAGGACGCCTCCCTGCAGATGGCCGAACAGCAGGAGGCCGAAAGGCGCAGACGGCTCCTGCGCCAGAAACTGGAAGAAATGCCGGAGAAATATCGTCTAATACTTTCCTTAAGGGATATACAGGGCTTAAGTTATGAGGAAATAGGGAAGATATTGAAGCTATCGCCGGGGACGGTTGATTCCCGGCTGCACCGGGCAAGAAGGCTCTTAAGAAAAAAATTGGCTCCATTTTTGAGCCAGGGAGGAGGACAACCATGAATTGTCGTCAGGCCGAGAAATTGATTTCCCGGCTGGTGGACGGCCGGCTGGAAGCCGGAACCGCCACCAGGCTGGAAGAGCACCTCAAGGTCTGCCCTTCCTGTGCTCGGTTGCTGGCTGATTACCGCCAGCTGCAGTCCCTCATGGCGGACCTGCGACTTTCGGAAGCAGAGCCTCTACCCTTTTTTGAGCAAAGGCTGAGGGCCAGGCTAAAAACCGAAAGCAAACCCTCGCTCTGGGCCGTGGTGGAAAGATGGTATGCCGCGGCCGTGCCGGTGTTCCTGGTGGTGGCGATGATCCTGGTTGGCGTTCTGTTCCTGGCCCAGCCGGCAGAAGTGCAGCTTAGCCAGTCGGAGATGCTTCTTTTCCAGGGGCAGAGCCCGCTCGCCGAGACCAGGGCAATATTTGATGCCCAGAAGCCGGAGGACCGGCAGCTGCAGTTGCTGTTTGCCGGACTGGACAGCCAGGAAGCAGTCAGAAGAGGTAAGCAATGAACAATAAGTATAAACTCTGGGTAACCCTATCCCTGATAGCCGTTTTCATTATCGGTGTGGCCGTGGGTGTTTTTGGAGACAGGTGGTTTCTGGACAAGAAGAAGCCGGCGCCCCGGCAGAGGCAGGAACCCTTCCCCACCCTGGAAGTGATTTCCAAGGAGCTGCAGCTCACCCCCGAACAGGAAGCGAAAATCAGGGAAGTTTTCAAGCGCAGCGAAGAAAGGTTTCAGGCCTTCAGGAAGGAAGTCCACACTCGCCTGACCGAGCTGCGCGAACAGCTCAAGACCGAGATGGACGAAGTGTTCACCCCGGAGCAAGAAAAGAAAATGCAGGAATTGATGGACAGATACATGCGCCAGCGCAGAAGGGAAGTTCCCGAGCGGCGTAATGATACATCACCAACTCCGCCAGAAAAGGAGAAAAAAGGAGAATAGCGATGAAGAAGAAGACCGTAATCATCATCCTGGCCGTAGTGGTCATAGTCGGCCTGGTCCTGGGTTTTACCCTGCTCAAGAAGGGTTCCAACAATAAACCCAAGTACCGGACGGACAAGGTCACCCGCGGCGATATCGAAGCCGTGGTCACGGCCACCGGCACCCTGAACCCGGTGGTGCTGGTGGAAGTCGGCAGCCAGGTTTCCGGCAAGATAGAAAAGATTTATGTTGATTTTAATTCCAGGGTAAAAAAGGGCGATATCCTGGCCGAGCTGGACCAGTCCCAGTTAAAGGCCAAGATTGAGCAGAACGAAGCCAACTACCAGAGTGCCCAGGCTGCCCTGGAGAGGGCCAAGGTCGCTGTCGAGATCGCCCAGAAAAAATATGAGAGAGCCCTGAGCCTTTTCGAGAAGAACCTTATTTCTTACGAAGAAAAAGAGCAGGCCGAAGCCAATTACCTTCAGGCCAAGTCAGACCTGATTTCCCAGGAAGCTCGCACCGAGCAGGCCAAGAGCCAGCTGGAAGCTTCCAAGGTAGACCTGAGTTATGCCATCATCCGGTCGCCCATTGACGGCGTGGTTATCTCCAGGAACATCAACGTCGGGCAGACGGTGGCCGCCAGCTTCCAGGCTCCCAAGCTCTTTGAAATTGCCAACGACCTGACCAAGATGGAAGTGGAGTGCCTGGTGGATGAAGCCGACGTGGGCAAGGTGAAAGAGGGTCAGAAAGTTAAGTTCACCGTTGAGTCCTACCAGAACGAGACCTTTAACGGAGTCGTGCGCCAGGTCCGTTATTCAGCGCAGACGGTGCAGAACGTGGTCAGCTACTCGGCCATCATCGATGTCGATAACTCCAGCCTGAAGCTCCTGCCGGGCATGACCGCCACCTGTTCCATCATCGTCGGCGAGGCCAGAAACGTCCTGCGCGTTCCCAACGCCGCCCTCAGGTTTACGCCCGAGCTTTCGGCCGAAGAACTTCAGAAGATAATGAGAGCGGCCTTTGAGGAAATGGCCGCCAGGCGCCAGCAGGCCGGCGGGGAAGCCGGGCCGGGAGCCGGCCAGGCCGGGCAGAGAATGTTCGACCCCAGCCAGATGGGCCAGAGGGCTGGAATGGGCGGAGGGCAGGCCGGACAGAGTGGCCCGCGCCGCCAGCCTTCCCGGGTCTGGATGCTTGATGAGAAGGGCAACCTCAAGGTGGTTTTCGTGCGGACCGGCGTCAGCGATAATTCCTTCACCGAAATAAAGAGCGATAACCTGAAAGAGGGAGATGAAGTTATTGTCGGCCTGGTGACCGCTTCCAGTGGCAGCAGCCGGACTACCCAGCAGGGACCTCCCGGCGGCGCTTTCTTCATGATGCCGCGAAGGTAATAAAGACAGGTCTTGAGATGAGCGATAAGATTATCAGACTCGAAAACATCGTCAGGATATACCAGATCGGCGAAACCCAGGTTCAGGCCCTGCGTGGCATCACCTACGGCGTCAATTATTCTGAGTTCCTGGCCATCATGGGACCCTCCGGTTCGGGGAAATCAACCCTGATGAGCATCCTGGGTTTGCTCGACCGCCCGACTTCCGGGCAGTATTTCCTGGAGGGGGTGGACGTTTCCAAGCTGAGCCGCGATGAGATGGCCGCCATCCGCAACCGGAAGATAGGTTTCGTTTTCCAGAACTTCAACCTTCTCAGCCGGACCAGCGCCCTGGAGAACGTGGAGCTGCCGATGGTCTATTCTCATGTCAGCAGCAAGGAAGCCAGGGACAGGGCCATGACGGCCCTGGCCGCGGTTGGACTCAAGGGCTGGGAGCATCACCGGACCAACCAGCTCTCCGGTGGACAGATGCAGCGGGTGGCCATCGCCCGGGCCCTGGTCAATGACCCCACTCTGATTCTGGCCGATGAACCCACCGGCAACCTGGATTCCAAGACCGGGGCCGAAATCATGGATATCTTCTGCCGGCTGAACCAGGAAAGGAACATAACCCTGATCATGGTGACCCATGACCCGGTCATCGCTTCCTACGCCAGGCGGCGCCTGTACCTGAAAGACGGCCAGATCGTGGGCGAGGAAGTTTCCGAGGGGGCCTGCGACCGGGCTCCGGCCAGTGGAGGATGAAATGAAGATTTTAAGAATATTGAGAGTTTCGATGAGGGCCCTGGCCCGTAATAAAATGCGCTCCTTCCTGACCATCCTGGGCATCATCATCGGCGTGGCCGCGGTCATTGCCATGGTCAGCATCGGGGAGGGAGCCAAGAAGGGCATCGAGGAAAGGTTTGCCTCCATGGGCACCAACCTGCTCTTCGTTTACCCGGGAAGCAGGAACATCCGGGGTGTGCAGTCGGGCTTTGGCGGATTTACCAACCTCAAGCCGGATGATGCCAGGGCCATCGAGGAACGTTGTGACGCGGTGAAGGCCACCTCCCCTTCCATCAACACCAGGGCCCAGGTGGTCTATGCCAACAAGAACTGGAATACGCAGATCCAGGGCACGGGTGAAAAGTTCCCTGAAATCAGGAACTGGAGAGTGGTTGAGGGAGTCTACTTCGATGAATCCCAGGTGGCCTCAGGAGCCAAGGTCTGCGTCCTTGGCAGCCTGGTGAAGCAGAACCTGTTCGAGGATGAAGACCCCATCGGCAAGACCATCCGAATAAACAAAATCCCTTTTACGGTCATCGGTGTCCTGGAAAGCAAGGGCGAGCAGGGCGGGTTTTTTAACCGCGATGATATGATTGCCGCACCCTACACCACGGTCATGCGCAGGCTGCGCGGGGTTGACTATATTAACTCGATCGACGTGGCTGCCGTCTCGGCCGATAAGACCAGCGAGGCCCAGAGGCAGATTGAGGAACTGATGAGGGAAAGACACCGCATCGCCCCCGGGGCCGAGGATGACTTCCAGGTGCGGAACATTGCCGACGTGGCCGAAAGCGCGGCCGAGTCCACCAAGATCATGACCATCCTGCTGGGCTCGATTGCCGGCATTTCGCTGATCGTGGGCGGAATAGGCATCATGAACATCATGCTGGTCTCGGTGACCGAGCGCATCCGGGAGATAGGCGTTCGCCTGGCCGTCGGAGCCCGCGAGCGCGATATCCTGCTTCAGTTCCTGATCGAGGCCGTGGTGCTCAGCGTGACCGGCGGGGTGATCGGCATCATCATCGGGGTGGGAGCTTCCCGGCTGATGAAGTACATCTCGCTTTTTTCCAACATCACCACCGTGGTCACCCCCGAGTCGATCATGCTGGCCTTTTTCTTTGCCGCTTCGGTCGGCATTTTCTTCGGCTATTACCCGGCCAGGAAGGCTTCCAAGCTCGACCCGATAGAAGCCCTGCGTTATGAATAAGATTAAATGAAGATATTATTATTCAACCACTGTTGACATAGAAGTCTGGAGGTTAAAATGAACAGAAAATTAAAAGGCCTGAGCTTAACAGTGATAGCCATTCTTCTGGTGAGTGTCGGCCTGCAGGCCCAGGAGGAAAAGGTCCTGCGGCTGACCCTGGAAGAATGCATAGTCCGGACCATGAAAAACAACCTGTCGGTGGCCATCCAGGAACTCAGCCCGGAGCTGGCCGCCGCCAGCCTGTCCAAGGCCAGGGAAAAATATTATCCGACGCTGTCCTTTAATTTTAGCCAGAGGGAGACCAACACCGCCTCCTATTCCTGGCTGGAAGCTGCCGACAGCACCCTGACCAAGTACAACTCGGTCTCGGGCAGCCTGTCCCAGTCCATACCCTTCGGCGGCAGCCTGAACCTCAGCCTGGATTCTTATAAGAACGATACTACCCAGAGGTTCCAGACCATCAATCCCCGTTACGGCAGCACCCTCCGCTTCGACTTCACCCAGCCCCTGCTGCAAAATTTTGGCTACAACATCAGCCGGAAGGAAATCATCATTGCCAGGAACAGCCTGGAAATCTCCCAGGCCCAGCTGGAAAAGACCCTGATGGATACGATTTACTCGGTGGAACAGGCCTACTGGGCCCTGTCCTATGCCATCGACACGCTGGAAGTCAGGCGTCAGTCCCTGAAGCTGGCCCAGGAACTTCTGGAGAAAAATAAAAGGTCGGTGGAGATAGGCACCCTGGCCCCGATTGAAGTCCTGAGCGCCCAGTCGGAAGTGGCCACCAGGGAGGCCGACATCATCCAGGCCGAACTGGCCGTAAAAAATGCCGAAGACCAGCTCCGGGTCCTGATGAACATGAGCCAGGAAGAGGAAAAACAGTATACAGCCATCATTCCAGTCGACAAACCCCGGTTTGAGCAGAAAGCCATCTCGCTCGACGAGGCCCTGGGCATCGCCCTGGCCAACCGGCCCGACCTGCGCAGTTCCCAGATCGACATCAGGAACCAGCGGTTCAACCTGTCGGTGGCCAAGAATCAGCTGCTGCCGCAACTGAACCTGAACGCTTCTTACTGGAGCCCGGGAATTTCCGGTGACCGGATTATCTATCAGGATAACAACCCCTTGACCGGAGTGGTCATAGGTGTCATTCCCGGCCCCAGAAGCGATTCGATTAAAGACGCCCTTAATTTTAAGTACCAGAACTGGTCAATCGGGCTGAGCCTGAACATCCCCCTGAGCAACGTGGTTTCCCGGGCCAGCTACGCCCAGGCCAAGATCAACCTGGAGCAGGCCATGCTCAGCCTGAAGCAGAAGGAACAGCAGGCCCTGCTGGAGATCAAGACCGCCCTGCGCGACGTGGAAGCCAACCTGAAGAGAGTCCAGGCCTACCGGGTAGCCCGGGAACTCCAGGAGCAGAAGCTGGCGGCCGAAGAGGAAAAGCTGAAGGTGGGTCAGAGCACCAACTACACCGTGCTGATGTACCAGAGGGACCTGGCCAACGCCAGGGCCACCGAGCTCAAGTCCATCATCGACTACAACATTTCCCTGGCCAACCTGGAACGGGCTCTCGGTTTGAGCCTTAAGAACCGCAACATGAAGCTGGTGGATTTTACCATCCAGGATTGAAACACGGCAGAGGCCAGGTGAGACCGGGGAGCTATCTATTCAAGCTTTGTGTACCGGTCTTGCTTTTTCTGTCCGCGGCCGGCGCTTCGTTTTCCGCTGCCCGGGAAGAGCAGACGGTGCAGCCCGGTTTCTTCTCCAAGCCGCCCCGGATAGACGGGGAGCTGGGCAACCCGGAATGGCTGGCGGCCACGGTCATAACCGATTTTGTTCAGTACGAACCGCAGGAAGGCGCGGCTCCCACCGAGAAAACCACCGTTTACCTCGGCTACGATAGCCACAACCTGTACCTGGCTTTTGACTGCCAGGATTCCCGCCCTGAAAGTATCCGCTGCACCCTGTGCCAGCGAGACCGGGTCCAGGGAGATGACGTGGTCTATGTCTACCTCGACACTTTTAATGACCGACGCCGGGCCTTCGTTTTCGAGGCCAATCCCAGTGGGGTGCAGGTTGACGGTATATACGTTGAGGCTAATCCCCGGCGAAATCGGGGGCGGGCAGAAAGTTTTGACCGGATAGACCGGAACTGGAACGGCTACTTCCAGTCGGCGGCCAGGCGGAACGCCCACGGTTACGTGGTGGAAATGGCCATACCGTTTAAGAGCCTGAGATTCCCCAATCAAAACGTTCAGTCCTGGGGGATTATTCTGCGCCGGGAGATCCCGCGCAAGAACGAAGACCTGTACTGGCCGGCTCGCTCCCGGGATATCAACGGGCTGCTGGTCCAGGCCGGGCGGCTGAACCTTAACCAGAGCCTGGTGCGGGGCAAGAACCTGGAACTGATGCCGACGGTGGTGGGAGGCAAGTCCCTGGGCCAGAAATTCCAGCCGGAGATAGGAGCCAACGTCAAGTACGGCATCACCTCCGACGTGACTGCCGACCTGGCCCTAAATCCCGACTTCAGCCAGATCGAGGCTGACATTCCACAGAATGAGGTCAACCAGCGCTACCCGCTCTATTATCCCGAAAAAAGACCCTTTTTCCTGGAAGGCAAGGACATATTCGATACACCCTTTGAATTGCTCTATTCCCGCAAGATAGTCTCTCCGGTCTGGGCGGCCAAGCTGACCGGCAAGCTGGGAAACACCAGTTTCGGCGTGATGTCAGCCCTGGATGACCTGCCTTCGGGTATAGAAATACCGGGCGCTCCCCTGCTGGATGAGAACGCGGCTTACCGCTCGCTCAACAGCGTTCTGCGCCTGCGCCAGGACCTCTATTCCGAGTCCTACCTCGGTTTTATCGCTTCCGACAAGGAAATGGGTGCGGCGGGCAGTTCGATTTTTTCAGATTACAACCGACTGGCCGGCCTCGACGGGCAATTCAAGATTTCTCAGACAAACCGGCTGGCCTTTCAGCTGGTCGGCTCCCGCAGCAAGGTGGCCGAAATCAAGACCGTTCTGGCCCCGGCCTGGCATTTCGGTTTTAACCATCAGGACCGGCATCTCAACTATTCACTGGACTGGTTCAGCGTCCATCCCGAATTTGAAGCCGGGCTGGGTTTTTTGCGTCGCAAGGACATTCATTCTTTAAATGCCAGGGCCGGGTATGCCTTTCTGCCCGGAAATGACTACATAATCTCTGTTACCCCGTCCATTTCCTACCGCCGGGTTTATGACTACAGCTGGGTGCTGACCGATGAGGATATAGACCTGTCGCTGATGGTCAGTGGCTGGCGGCAAACCTTTATCTTTCTGAACTACAGCGACACTTTCGAGAAATACAATGGGGTCGACCTCAAGCCGAAGCAATTCCGGTTCACGGTTTTTTCGGCCCCGCTGGGATGGCTCAGCGGGAGGTTTTCCGGCAGCACCGGCAGCTCCATCTATTATGATGAGCTTCCCTACCTCGGTTTCAGCAATTCCCTGGAGGGAGAGCTAAGTTTCCGGCCGGTTCAGAACCTGGTGGCCTCCCTCAGGCTGGAAGACCTTAATTTTTATGAATACCGGGGCGGTCCGAAAGTCTACCGGGTGACCATAGTGAGCCAGCGGATTAATTTCCAGTTCAACCGGGAGTTGTTTCTGAGGACGATTGCCGATTATGACAGTTATTACAAAAAAATATACCTGAGCGGTCTTCTGGGCTACGAGCTCAACCCGGGTACCTGCTTTTACCTGGGGGTGGAGGATCACCGGGAACGGCTGGGCACTGACCGGTACCAGCTGACCGGTCGGCATTATTTCATCAAGTTCTCCTACTGGTGGAGAGTCTGAGGTCGCTCCAACTTGGGCTGAGGGGACCTGGCCATTACCCAATTAATTTAACTTCCTTCAAGTGTTCCCTATCAGGCCAGGCAGACGCGGATGCTTTTTCCTTCTTGATAGTTCCACCTAAGATTGGCATAAGATCATCTGGTCTCGATTCTGGTAACCCCCTGGCGGCTAGGCCTGAAACAGCAAGAGTTCTTTATGTCCGGGACCAATCAGCCCTCGGTCTTTCCCGGTGGCCTTCGTCAAATTAATTATTTGTATTTGTGTCCTGATTATTTTCTCTAATCCCGCAGGTCCAGCGAAACAGGACCGGCAGCAGGAGCAGGGTCAGGATGGTTGAGGTGATCAACCCGCCGACCACCACCGTGGCCAGCGGCCTTTGCACCTCTGACCCGGGCCCGCGGGCAAAAAGCAACGGGAGCAATCCCAGCAGGGTGGTCAGGGCGGTCATCAGGACCGGACGCAACCTCTTGCCGGCAGCCTGGACAATGGCCTCGTCGAAGGGAAAGCAACTGTTACTGGTCAGCTGCTGGAAATAACTCACCAGGACCACACCGTTGAGCACGGCGATGCCCAGGAGGGCGATGAAGCCGACCGAGGCCGGGACCGAGAGGTAAAGCCCGGACAGCCACAGGGAGAAAATCCCGCCAATAAGGGCAAAGGGCAGGGTCAGCAGCACCAGCAGGGCCAGCTTGAAAGAATCGAAGGTAGAAAACAGGAGAAAGAAGATCAGGAGCAGGGTAATCGGCACGATTATGGCAAGGCGGCGCATGGCTCGCTGCTGGTTTTCAAACTGCCCTCCCCACTCCAGGCGGTAGCCGGGCGGAAGGCTAACCTGCCGGTTGATTCTTTCGCGGGCTTCGGCCACGAAGCTGCCGAGGTCCCGCCCGCTGATGTTGACTTCAAGCCCGATTCTTCTGAACCCGGCCTCCCGGCTGATCTGGGCCGGCCCTTCAACTTCCTGGATGCGGGCCAGCTGCCCCAGCGGCAGTCGGTAGCCACCCGGGGTATCGACCAGCAGTGTTCGCAACTGTTCGGCTGACCGGCGCAGGTTTTCCGGGTACTTTATGACCACGTCAAAAGCCCGCTCTCCCTCATACATCCTGGCCACGGCTTTCCCGGCCGAGGCCGTTTCCACCATGGACAGCACTTCGGAGGCCCGCAAACCATGCCGCTGGAGGGCCGGTCGGTCCAGGTCTACCACCAGGTAAGGCTGTCCTGAAATGGTTTCCACCACCAGGTCGGAGGTGCCACGGATTTCTCTGACCACGGCCGCAATTTCGGCCGCCTTCGTCCTTAAGACCTCCAGGTCTTCACCGAAGAGCTTGATTATGAGCTGGGCCCTGGTGCCCGCCACCAGTTCGTCGATGCGGCAGGCAATGGGTTGACTGAATGAAAAGGAGATGCCGGGAATGTCAGAAATAGCCTGGCGCATTTTTTCCATCAGCTCTTCCCTGGTCCTGGCCGAGGTCCACTCCCGCCGGGGCCGGAGTGAGCCGACAAAACCGGTCTTTTCTACCCCCCTGGCCTCCAGGGCGATTCCGGTCTGTCCCGTCCTGGAGACGATGGTTTCCAGCTCCGGGAACTGTTTCAGCCGTCTCTCCACTTCCCGGGTAATATCCAGGGCTTCGGTCAGAGAGATTCCGGGCAGCATCTGGATATCCATGTCGAAGGCCCCCTCGTCCATGATCGGGATGAACTCCCGTCCCAGCGAGGGTACGAGCCACAGGCTGGCCGCCAGCAGAACCACCATCAAGCCCGTCACCACCCAGCCATGCCTTAGCGACCAGCGCAACCCCGAGGCATAAATTTTATTGAGCGCCGTCATGAGCCGGTCCTGGCGATCGGCCGGCACCTTCAGAATCAGGAAGGCCAGGCCAGGGATTATGAAGAGCGAAATCAGCAGGGAGCAGATGATGGCTATGGACAGCGTCATGGCCAGCGGCGAGAACATCTTGCCCTCTATGCCCTGGAGGCTCAGCAGCGGGATAAAGGTCAGGGCTATGATTATCTCTCCGAATATGCTTGGCTTCCTGACCTCCAGCACGGCCCGCAGAAAGGTGGACAGGTCTTTTTTCCTGGTTTCGGTAAGATGGCGCTGGATGTTTTCCACCTGGATGATGGCCGCATCTATTATCATGCCGATGGAGATGGCCAGCCCGCCCAGCGACATCAGGTTGGCGGTCAGCCCGGCCTGCTTCATGACCACAAAGGTCAGGAGAACCGCCAGGGGCAGGGAGAGCACAACCACCAGCGAGCCGCG